>DATBSG010000062.1:0-2769 GCA_036559945.1 Pyrinomonadaceae bacterium | reverse complement strand
AGCATCGGCTTGGCGCAGTACGCCACCTACATCTTTCCGAGACTGGGTCAGGAAACAAAGATAACGCTTCCCATTCTCGGCGCCGTTGAGATTAACGCGATTCCCGTTGCGCTTGTCGCTATTGCCGCCCTCGCAATTGCCGTGTTCCTCCTCTATCGCCGCATCACTCTGATTGAACGGCTGTCAAAGTTCCTGTGGGTCGGCGTGATGTTGACGATCCTTTGGGTGATCTTCGCTGGGGTCACTCACTTTGATTTGAAACTTGCACTCGATTTTCCGCCCGGCGCCTTCACTTTGCGACCTGAGTTTTTCACCGGGCTGGGCGCGGCGTTGCTCGTCGCGGTTTACGATTACTGGGGCTACTACAACGTCTGCTTCTTTGGCGGTGAAGTGAAAGATCCAGGCCGCACGATTCCTCGCGCGGTGCTGCTCTCGATCCTGTTCGTAGCGATTATCTACATTGTGATGAACATCTCGATCCTCGGCGTGATTCCCTGGCGCGAGTTTGCGGGCACGGCCAACACGCCGGCACAGCGTTACGTGATCTCGTCGTTCATGGAAAGGTTGTACGGGACCAAAGCGAGCATCATCGCGACGGTGCTGATTATGTGGACGGCGTTCGCATCAGTGTTCTCGCTACTGCTGGGTTATTCGCGCGTGCCGTTCGCGGCCGCGCGTGATGGCAATTATTTCCGCGTGTTCGCGACCGTGCATCCACGCCATCGCTTTCCTTACGTGTCGTTGCTGGTGATGGGCGGGATTGCGGCGCTGTTTTGTTTCTTCCGGCTGGCAGACGTGATCGCAGCACTCGTCGTCATTCGCATTCTGGTGCAGTTTCTCGCCCAGATCATAGGAGTAATCGTGCTGCGCATGCGCCGCCCCGACTTGCCGCGCCCTTTTCGGATGTGGCTGTATCCGCTGCCGGCACTCGTCGCGCTGTTTGGCTTTGTCTACGTCCTCATCTCGCGCAAGAACTTTTTGAAAGAGATACGCTACGCCGCTGTGCTCGTGATCGTTGGCCTCGTTATCTACTTTATTCGCGCACGCATGCGCGGTGAGTGGCCGTTTACGACAGCGGAACAAATTCAAGCCTGAACTTTTGATAGTGTCACTCTGTGTCTCTGTGCTTGCTCGGTGTCTCTGTGGTTGAAATATCAGCGAAAGAGATTCACCACAGAGGCACAGAGAATTCACTGAGACACAGAGGAATTGAGATGGGGATTAGTGGTTGTTGGGTGTGGATAGGTAATGAAGAAAGCCACTAATTCTTTCCAATTTCCAGATCAGCCACGACCGGCAGGTGATCGGAAGCGAGAGTATAAATGACCCAAACGCGCTTCGCCTTTATGCCATCGGTTCGGCGCGTGAAAATGTAATCGATGCGCTTCGCTGGTTTATCGGCAGGATAGCTGAAGCCTTGATCTGCGGCGCGGTTCGCAGTCCAGGCGTCCTCAAACTGATCGGTTACTAACTTATAAGCGCCGCCTGACGGTACGTCATTGAAGTCGCCAACGACGATCAGCGGGCTTTTCACGTCTGCCATGGCGCGAAGTAGCTGTTGCGCTTCGAACACTCGGCCGTCTTCGTATTGATAATCCAAGTGCGTGGTCACGAAGTTGACGATCCGCCCATCGATTCTGACTTCCGCGCGAATGAAGCCGCGGCGTTCGGCTTCCCGGGCATTCAGATAAAGGCGGTGGTCCGTGGCCAAAATCGGAGACTTGGAAAGAATCGCAACGCCATATTGCCCGCCCTGATACTTCAAATTAAAAGCGAAGGCGTAATCCATCTTCGTCCGTCTGGCGAGTTCTGCGATTTCATCAATCCGCTGCGTGCGCTCGACGCCGCGATCGACTTCCTGCAAACCGACGAGATCGGGATGCTGCCGATTGATAACGCCTGCGATGCGCTGCAGATCGAGTTTCTTGTCCATGCCGACGCCGACATGAATGTTGTAAGTCATCACGCGAATTGTCTTCGCGTTCGATGCTGGCGAGAAAAGAAGTCGCGCTGCCGATCGTCCTGACATCGTGACGAGCAACAGCGCGAGAAGAAAGATAAGAAGTAAAAAGGATTTTGGAATTCTCACGCAATGATTTCCCTCTCCCTCCTGGGAGAGGGTCAGGGTGAGGGGTTTAGCGCGTCATAACTTCGTCCCTCACTCCAACCGTCTCCCAAACGGAGAGGGAGCGACGAAACAATTACGTCTGCGGTTCAGCGCTCTCCGGATTTATTGTTTCCGCGGCTTGAAAGCCGATCCGGCTGTGCGTGCCGTCGCAGAAAGGCTTGTTAGATGAAGCCCCACAGCGGCATAGAGCGATTCGCGGCCGATCATCGGTCGCGATCTTGTTACCGGCCGTGTCATAGATGTCCACCGGCCCTTCAACTAGATAAGGCCCATTTGGTTTCGGACGAATAGAAACGTCTGCCATGTTTTCCCCCTGAGATGAATTGATGAAAGCGTTAGAGGCATTCTAACACGCGTGATGAAGCTGGATCGTGTCTGACGCCTACAATAGCGCCCGGGCATGCTTCACGACGTCCTCGATATTGAATCCAAGATTCTTCAGCGCGACTTCACCCGGAGCCGAGGCACCAAAGCGCTCGAGACAAATCTTGTCGCCTTGTGGCCCAACGTAACGGTCCCAACCCTGACCCACACCGGCTTCGATCGATAGCCGCGCAGTCACCGATGGTGGCAGAACTTCGTCGCGATATTTCTGTGATTGCTCTTCAAAAAGTTCCACGCAGGGCATCGAGACGACGCGG
>DATBSG010000061.1:0-6736 GCA_036559945.1 Pyrinomonadaceae bacterium | reverse complement strand
GATGGAGAGTCCAGCCCGAACAATTCGCTGATCGCACTTCTTCCGCCATTTTGTTTTTGAGTCTCAGCCGCCGACTGTCCCTTCTGCTTTTCGGTCGAGCCTTTGTCTCCAGCCGACGGCGAAGTGCCTGGACTTGCTTGCGGCGCCGCCGAACTTGCGGTCGATTGGTCGCGGAACGCGTACGCGAGCACGCCGCTCACAACCAGAATTGCCATGAATGTCCCAAGAAGCGACAGAGTGAGCTTATTCATTTTTCAAATCCTCTCTGTTGTGAATGCGCGATCAGCGCCCAGCCAACTATGGTCCTTTGGCCCAGAGCCGCTTGCGCTTAAGCGGGTGCACGCTGCCCGTGGGTGGCGCGCTATTGCGACCTTCGAAGAAAAGCTGGCTGTTGAATGGTTCTTCGCCCACGCCGATTTGCGGCTTCTTGTAAGTTCCGTCAGACGTGAGAACGCGCGCGGTGACGTTGTCGCGCAGATATGTCGGCAGCACTGTGTCTTTCAAGTACGATTTGAGGCGTGGATCGAGCACCGGCGTGACGACTTCGACGCGTCGATCGAAATTGCGCGCCATCCAGTCAGCCGATCCGATGTATACCTCGTCCTCGCCACCGCTGACGAAATGAAAGATGCGACTATGCTCGAGAAATCGGCCGACGATGCTGCGCACGTGAACAGTTTGCGAAAGCCCGGAAACGCCCGGGCGCAACATGCAAGCGCCCCGCACGATCAAATCGATCTTCACGCCTGCCCGCGAAGCGCGATACAGCGCATCAATCGTGTCGAGGTCGGTCAGCCGATTAATCTTCGCCACGATGCGCGCGGGCCGCCCGGCTTCGCCGTGTTCCCGCTCGCGCTCAATCAAATCCAACATCCGCTCGCGCAAATTTACCGGCGCGACCAGAAGGCGCTTGTATTCCTTCTGTAACGAAAAGCCCGTCAGAAAGTTGAAGAGATCCGAGGCGTCATCGCCAATTTCCGGATCGCTGGTCACGATGCCCAGGTCGGTATAAAGCCGCGACGTTGTGGGGTTGTAGTTGCCCGTGGAAATGTGTGTGTAGGTTTGCAAGCCATGATCTTCGCGACGCACCACCAGTGCGACTTTGCTATGGGTCTTGAGATTCACGAGACCGTAGACCACGTGCACGCCGGACTCAGCCAAACGCGTGGCCCACTCGATATTGTTTTCTTCATCAAACCGCGCTTTGATTTCGACCACCGCCGTGACCTGTTTTCCGCGCTCGCTGGCTTCAATCAGCGCCTGCGGAATCGGTGAGTCCTTGCCGGTGCGATAGAGGCAAATCTTGATCGCCATCACCTGCGGATCGCGTGCGGCCGCCTGAATAAATTCAACGACCGTCGTATAGGAAGTGTACGGATGATGCAGCAGAACGTCCTGCTTCTTGATTACTTCGAACGGAGATTGCTTTCGTCGCAACGGCTGTGGCACGGCCATCTGAATCGGCTTGTCTTTCAGGTCAGGCCGATCGAGATCGTACAGTTCCATCAGACCACCGGGGCTCAACACGCTGTTGATTTCGTAAACGTCACGTGGTTCGATTTCCAGCGACTGAGTCAGAAACGCGACCATGTCGCGTGGCATCTTCGACGAAACTTCCAGACGCACGGGCAAACCAAATCGTCGCTCGCGCAGCGACTCTCTGATCATGCCGAGCAGATCGGCGGCCTTGTCTTCCCGGATTTCCACGTCCGCGTCGCGAGTCACCCGAAACATGTAGCCCTTGCTCAGGTGGGCGCTGACAAACATGTGATGAATGTTCGCCTCGATCAATTCTTCCATCAACACAAATCTCTGTTCGTCCTTGTTGACGGGAATCAGTCGCGGACAAAGTGGCGGCACCTTGATGCGAACAAATCTGACTGTGTCATCAGTCGAGAACTCTCCGCTGATCAGAGCGCCGGTATGAATGTGATCGGCATGGCGCTCGGCCGTCAGCCCGATGTTCAGGCTGAGGTTCGACATGTAAGGAAAAGGATGCGCCGGATCGACTGACTGCGGCGTGAGCATCAGAAAAACATTCTTCATGAAGTACTCAGCCAGCCGGCGTTTCTCGGATTTCGTCAGCGAAGAGTAGGGTGCGATCACCACGCCCGCTTCTTTCAAGCCGGGAATGACTTCGTCGCGCACCAGACGGCTATGCTCTTCGACCAACGGCAGCACGCGCTCGCGAATGACTTTCAGTTGTTCGGCGGGACTGAGTTCGCCGGGCATCGGCTCGAGTTCTTCCGCTTCGAGCATCTCTTTCAGTCCCGAGACGCGCACCATGAAGAACTCATCGAGGTTGCTCGAAAAAATCGAAAGGAACTTTAATCGTTCCAGCAGCGGGACAGATTTGTCCGCAGCCTCTTCCAGCAAACGCCGAAAGAATTCAATCTGCATCATGTCGCGATTGAAGACCGACCACGCGAGGAACTGTTTGCCTTTAGACTGCTTGCCGACAGTGGTCTTGCGCTCGGGGTCGAATAGGGGTTGGTTCTTGCGAGCTTTCATGGAGCCTTCGAAACTATGGGACGCAACGGACAGTAGGACTTGCGGTTCGCGGGCGATCGGCGCGCTCTGCAATTTATCAGCTCGATTATATCTGCTCAGCCGCCGCTAATTCGAGCAGCGCGCATCGATAATCATTCTGGCCTTGCGAATGAATTCCGCTGTCCATTCCTGCGGCGGCCGGTCGCGTTCGCCGTTTCGCGACGCGCGAAACACTTTTGTAATTGTGCCATTGGCACTTTCGGCATCGAGAAGCCTTTGCAATTGATCGGCGAGCAATCGCCGGCCGGCCTCACTAATTTTCGGATCGCCGATGCTCTTCGCGGTTGAAGTGCATTGGCCGCCGCTCACTTTGATCGGCTCCTTCTTTTTCCAGCCGGCAAGCCGCGCCTTACTTTCGCTGGCGCTGGAAAACCCAAACGTCGAACCCATGTCGCTGACATAAAACACCGCCTGGCCCGGCTTGCAAACGCGCGTATTGCCGTTCTTCTCAGAGTCCAGACACGCAATCTTGTGATTGTCGGTCTTGGTGTCGCCATGATCGATGAACGCGAGCCAAAGCTTGAACGCATCGATCTCCGCGCGCGGTGCTCCGTTCTGCAAAAGCTTCGCAAGTGCCTCGCCTAACGGCGACGAATCCTTGCCATTGCAGTTTGTGTCGATGCCGTGCGCGAGCGAAAGCTCGATTCCAGCAGCCGGTTGAAATGGCGAGAAGCTCGCACCCTGAAAACCCTTTGTCAGGCTCTTCTGGCAATCAGGACAATTGACGTCCGCCACCCACTCGTCGTCGGCAAAGAAGCCGAGCGCCTTCGAGAATCTCGATGAAAGGAACTCGCCGTAAATCTCGCCGTTGCGTTTGTCTGGCGACTGACCCTTGAAGTGTGGTTTCACTTTGTAGCGGATCAGTTCACCGTCGTCGTTAACGTTGCCGGGCACGGAACAATGAAACTTCGGAGTCGTGCCGCCGCCCGGGTTCGGATCCTTGTTGGCGACGCAATTGATGGGTCGCGCTAATCCATTTTCGTCAACCGGGGGCGCACCACGCCGCGGCCCATTCGCCGGGTTGTAACCGAGGGCCGGGTCATAACCCGGATCGGGCTCTTGCCAAACTTTGGCCGTGCGCTGGGCGCGTTCCCGCTCATCGGCTGTGAAGCAGACCTTCTGCTGGGCAAACCCTGCCAGGGCGGGTAACGAGAGCGCCAACAAAAACAAAACGAAAACTATGCAGCGATACTTGTTTTTCACGGGTAGATCCTTTCGTTGTGAGATCAATTCTGTTCGACAGTCGCGACACCGGCTGCGACGCAAACAGGAAAGGGGGAGGCGACCCAGGGGCCAGTTATCCAGATGATTTCAGCAAAATCAAGATAGCATTAGATTGGCTGTTTTGTGGAGTGGCAAGTGGCACGCGCATCTTGCGCGTGGTTCGCGGGCGGGACGCCCGTGCCCAATTCACAACTTAGCGCCGCGCCGCACTGGCGCGCGAAGCGGTAAGCCGGCTGAAGTCTGGATGAAGAAACACGATGCGGCCGGCAACGATCGTAGCGACGGCCAGGCCGGTCATGTTTCGCTTGTCGAACGGGGTGTTGCGGCTCTTAGATTTTGAGCGGGAGACATCGAACGTCCAGCTCTTTTCCGGATCCAGGATCGTGATATCGGCGCGCGCACCTGGGCACAGCGCGCCGCGATCTTCCAGCTTCAGAATGCGCGCCGGCTTCGTCGCGCAAAGTTCGACGAGGCGTTCAAGCGAAATCACGCCCTGCTTTACCAGATCCATTGCCAGCCCCACGGAAGTTTCCAGCCCGATGATTCCGAAAGGAGCTTGATCGAACTCAAGCTCCTTTTCGTCCGCGTGATGCGGCGCA
This sequence comes from Pyrinomonadaceae bacterium, assembly GCA_036559945.1. GTDB lineage: Bacteria > Acidobacteriota > Blastocatellia > Pyrinomonadales > Pyrinomonadaceae > UBA11740. The sequence continues at coordinate 2,363 of DATBSG010000061.1, read as the reverse complement.
TGGTCGCTGGCGATGGCGTCAATCGTTCCATCGCGCAGGCCTTCGAGGATCGCTTCGATGTGATCGCGACTGCGCAGCGGCGGGCTCATCTTGGTGTTGGTGTCGTAAGGAACTCCACTGTCGCTGCCGCTCGCGCCGGCGACTGCTGCGTCGGTAAGCGTCCAGTGATGCGGTGCGGCTTCGCATGTGACGGCGAGGCCTCTTTCTTTTGCGCGGCGCACGGCTTCGATTGTGCCGCGGGTCGAAACGTGCGCGAGATGAATGCGCGCGCCGGTCAACTCTGCCAGGGCGCAGTCGCGTATCGCGTCAACTTCTTCGGCCGCCGCCGGCATCCCGCGCAATCCGAGCACGAGCGACCAATGCCCTTCGTGCATCACGCCTCCGCGCGCCAGCGATTTGTCTTCGCAGTGATCGATCAGCGGGAGATCGAATCCGCGCGCGTACTCCATTGCGCGGCGCATCATTCCCGCGGTCGGAACAGCGCGGCCGTCGTCGGATACGGCGACGATGCCGGCGTCCTTCATCTCGCCCATTTCGGCGAGCTCCGTCCCTTCAGAATTTTTTGTGATGGCGCCGATCGGGAGGACCTCCGCCAAATTCGCGCGTTTGGCTTGCTCGATCACGAATCGCGTGACCGCCGCGCTGTCATTAACGGGGTTCGTGTTCGGCATAGCGCACACCGTGCTGAATCCGCCGGCGACCGCCGCCACCGCGCCGCTGGCGATTGTCTCTTTGTATTCGTGACCCGGCTCGCGCAGATGAACGTGCATGTCGATAAAACCCGGCGCAACTATCAGCCCCGTCGCATCAATCACTTCCGCGCCTTCCGGCGTAGGGTCGCTATGACTCGTCAGCCCCACGACGCGGCCGTCTTCGATGAACAGATTCTTGCCGGTGTTAACGCCCTGCGCAGGGTCGATGATGTACCCGTTCTTGATTAAGAGACGCATGATTCAATTGCGACTTCCGCGTTTTTGATGTCTAGTTCGGCCGCGAACTCCGCCAGCTTCGCGGCCTGAATCAGAGCTGTCGTCCTGCAACGAAGGCTTTTCAGTGCCGTCCGATGCGGCCAGCAAGTAAAGCACCGCCATGCGCACCGCCACGCCGTTTGTGACCTGATCGAGAATCAGTGACCGTCCGCCGTCAGCTATTTCAGATGAGATTTCAATGCCGCGGTTCATCGGCCCGGGATGCATCACGATCGCATCCGGCGCCGCCAAATTCAGATGATCGAGATGCAGACCATAATGCACCGCGTACTCGCGCATTGACGGAAAGAATGCGTCGGTCTGCCGCTCGCGTTGAATGCGGAGCACAATTACCACGTCCGCGTCAGCGACCGCGTCTTCTATTCGCTGCTCGAGGCGAACTCCCTGCTCGATCAGTTCCGCGAACTCGCGCGGCACGAGCGTGCCTGGCCCGGCAACGCTCACGGTCGCGCCTAACTTCGAAAGCAAGTAGATATTCGACCGCGCGACGCGCGAGTGCAGGATGTCGCCGATGATTGCGACCTTCAGTCCTTCGATTCGGCCCTTGTGTTCGCGAATCGTGAGCGCATCGAGCAATGCCTGGGTCGGGTGTTCGTGCGAGCCATCGCCGGCATTCACAATAGCCGCATTGCACACGCGCGTCAGGTGATAAGGCGCCCCGGCTGATGAATGTCGGATGACGATGCAATCCGGCGCCATCGCCTCGAGATTTCGCGCTGTGTCGAGCAGCGTCTCGCCCTTCGAGACGCTCGACGTCGAAACGCTGATGTTCACAGCGTCAGCCGACAGACGCTTGGCCGCGATTTCGAAGGAGGTGCGCGTGCGCGTCGAAGCCTCGAAGAAGAGATTGATGACCGTGCGTCCGCGCAGCGCGGGAACTTTTTTGATCTCGCGCTTCGAAATGTCGCGGAATGTTTCCGCCGTATCGAGCAGATGTACAATCTGATCGGCCGAGAGTTCGCGAATGCCCAGAAGATGTTTCACAACAATTTGATCTTTGTCCTTTGGTCTTTGGTCTTTGTTCGTTACTCAGTCGTCGTCGGATTGCCCTTCAAGTTTCGGGTAGGCAAAAGCAAAGTACAAAGACCAAAGTCCAAAGCTCGTCTTTCTTTCAATAAAAAAGCGGCCACTCGGGCCGCCTCATGCTGCAGCTTCTGCTGCGGGTCGCTCAACGATTACCACTCCTTCGTCCTCATCAAAGTCCGTCAGCATGACTTTGATGATCTCGCTCTTTTTTGTCGGCACGTGTTTGCCGATGTAGTCCGCCTGAATCGGCAGCTCGCGATGTTCGTTGCCGCGATCGATTAACACGGCGAGCTGTACGCGACGCGGCCGGCCAAAGTCGATCAACTGATCCAAAGCCGCGCGGACTGT
>DATBSG010000060.1:0-4167 GCA_036559945.1 Pyrinomonadaceae bacterium | reverse complement strand
CGTTCGACTGCCCTTTCACTTGGCTTTCCAATTAGCGTCACGCGGGCAAAAAAAGATTGGCCGGCGCTCGCTGTGGTCGCGTCTTATTTCGGCCAACACCGCTCGAGCAACAGCTATTTGTATCAGCGTCTGCGCGAAGCGCGCGGCCTGAATTACGGGGACTACGCGTACATCGAATATTTTCCGCGCGGCATGTTTCAGTTTCAACCCGATCCGAATCTGGGACGCAAACTTCAAATCTTTCAAATCTGGATCCGGCCGGTCGAGCCGCAAAACGGCCACTTTGTCCTGCGCGCGGCGCTTTACGAATACGACAAGTTGATTCGCGAAGGGATGTCGCAGGAGGCATTCGAATCGACGCGGCAATTTCTGTCGAAGTATGTAAACGTACTGACCGCGACGCAGGACGATCAACTCGGCTATGCGCTCGACAGCCGCTACTATGGCATCAAGGACTTTCCGACCTATATGCGCGAACAGCTAGCCAAGCTCACGCTCGCGGATGTAAACCGCGCGATCAAGCAGTATCTGAAATCCGACGCGATGCGGATTGCGATTGTGACGAAAGACGCTGCGGGCTTGCGTGACGCGATATTGAGTAACAAACCCTCGCCGATTTCTTACAACGCGCCGAAGCCGAAAGAAATCACCGACGAGGACAAGATCATCGAACAGTACAAGATCGTCGTGAAGCCAGGTGACGTAACGATAGCGCCGGTTGACAAGGTTTTTCAGTAAGCTTCTAACCCGGCATCCAGATTTTGTTCGCGACAATGACCTCGACCGTCCGTGGGAGATCGATCTGCTCGCGTGATTTCGTGAAAAACGTAAGGCCTTTGTAGCTCGTTAAGTACTGATGCTTTCCCGAGAACAAACCGCCCTGCGCGTAGACGATTAGGGGCTTATCAATTTTCCGCAGGAGCGCGGCGAATGTTTGCGGCTCCATTCGTACAATTGATCCACTCGCTTTGATCGCGTTTGCGATTGCCGCCGCGGCGGCGCCACCATGTGCCATTATCATCGCCCCCTCAGCGGATTGTTCATCCTCAAATTCAGCTCGACCGGAACACAGCGTTTGAAACTGAACAAGAATTTTTTGTATTTGCCGCAGACATAGACGCGTCCCGTCACGGGCCAGGTCTCTTTCGCATTGCTCCACTCATCCACCGCTGCCAGCGCGGCGACCGGCAGATAGATGAAGAAACGCAGCGGCTCGCGCAGTGTCAGCGCGCGCTTCGTCGGCAGATCGAACGCGCGATGATACTCGTCAATTTGGATTGAATGTTCGTTGACGGTCATGTCTTCGAACATCAGAAAATCGGCATGGCCGCTTTGTCTTATCGGCGCGACGACGACGGGCACGTCAAAAGTGATTCCTAGGGGAGTCACGCGAGCCAATGATGGCTGGCCAAAAGTGATTAGCTGGTCAACGGCAGGATCGGCCAACGGCCCAGCGCCGGAATCAGCGGTACTAGAATTCTGATTTGATGTCCCGGCGTTGTCGCCCGTATTCGTAGCTTTCCTTTTTTCGGTTCTCGACTTCAACTCGACCGCCGCTCGTTCAACTTTGTAGCCGCGAATCTCTTTGGGATAAGCGCGAGGTTGCGAAAAACAGCCTGCGGCGAAGGACAGAGTAAGTGTGACCGCCAAAAAAGCTTTAGCTTTCATTCGCCTCAATCAGTCGCGCCAGATCAATCATCAGCGCGATGCTGCCGTCCAACAACTCAGCGGCGCCTGAGATGCCGTGCCAAAGCGTCGCATGCGGGCCCAGGCTTCGCACCAGCGTCTCCTGCTGGCCAGCAATCGCATCGACCAGCAGCGCGATGCGGTTCTGATGTGTTGCTAGATTCGGGCGATGCTCGCCGGGCTTGCAGATCAGAACCGAGCGCGAGCCATTTGGCTGCTCAGAGCCGATCCCGCTCAGTAAATCGCGCAGCCGCAGCAAGGGCAGTTGCTCGTCCTGCCATTTGATTAATTGCCGGTCATCGCTGAGAGAAAATTTATCTTCAAGTAGCGTCGCTCGATCAGCAACAATGCTCGAATCGAAACAGTAGAACTGCTCGCCGCAACGCACAACCACGCACGGCACCAACGCGAGGGTCGCGGGAATCATCATCGCGAACATCGCGCCCTCACGGGGCATCGAAGTCAGTCGCACGTCACCACCTGCCTGCGACAAGGCGCGATCGACTATCTCCAAACCCACCCCGCGGCCCGAGATGTCGGAAGCCTCGGCAGCCGTCGAAAAGCCTGGCCGAAAGATCAATCTCAGGGCTTGATCTTCGGTTAATTTGTCGGGCTGGCTAACAATCCCCTGGCGCGTGGCAGCGCTCGCGATTTGATTAAGATCGATTCCCCGGCCGTCGTCGCTCACGGTAATGTAAATGCGGCTTCCTTCGCTGAATCCCTGTAGTCTAACCAGACCAGCCGGCGGCTTACCTGCCGCGATTCGGTCTTCCGGCGATTCAATGCCATGACTCACAGCGTTACGAACCAAATGCATCAAGGGCTCGGCAATCAATTCGGCCAGTGACTTGTCGATCCCAACATCGCCGCCGATGATTTCGAACTCGATGTCTTTCTTCAGCCGGCGCGCGGCAACGCGGCCGGCGCGCGCGGCTGCGCCATTCAGCAGATCCGACAAGGGCACCAATCGCAGCTTGATGAGCCGCTCTTCCAGTAACACAAATTTTCGGCGCAGGTGCGAAGTTGCCGGAGCCGCCGCGTCGCCTGGCGCCGCTGCCAACGCATTGCTTGTATCGCGCATCAGGTCCGTAACCGCAGAGGTCAGCTCATCAAGTTGATTGAGAGCGATGCGCACGGATGTCGTGCTGGACGCAGCTTCCTGAGGTAGACCTGGAACAGGCGCAGGCAATGTAGTAAGAAGTTCGGGAGATTGGACTGGAAGTTCGCTGAATTCAAAAGTGCCGAGGTCTGACGCCCTTCGGCGAATTTGGTCCGAAATCAACTCAGCGGCATACAGCAAACGGAACTTTATTTCGTCAGGGCTCGCCGGCGGGCCGGGGACAGTCGCGATCACTTCGCCCGTCTTTCCCAACAACGTCGTCAATTCCCGAAATTGCGTGTCAAATGTGTCTAATGGAAAACCTGCATCCACGATGAAAAGTCTGGCGCCCTCGCGCACCGCCTCGCGCGCATGCTGCAAATCGTACTCGCTCAAGGCCCGCGCGATGTCATCCGGCAAAGCTGAGCGCAAGCTGCCGGCGATTACGGCTTGTTGCGACGCTTTGGCAGCTATCGAGTGCAACTGCGTAATCAATGCCTGCGTTTTTGCTTCGTCAATCCGGCTTGTCTTCGCCAGATCTTCAGCAATCACATCGGTTGTGTCTTCGAACAAGTTGAGAACAACGTCGTCGATCGTAACGCGCCCTAGTCGCACCGCGTCGAGCACGTTTTCGAACTCATGCGCGACTTCGCTGACCGACTTGAAGCCCATCGAGCCGGCGGCGCCTTTCAAGGTATGCACATGACGGAAGACCCGTGACGCCAACTCGCGACGCTGACGGCCCTGCGAACGGAGAGCGCGCAGTTGCTGCAAGTCGGCGCATAGCCGCTCGACGATGTCCTTAGCGTCGGCGATGAATTGGCTTTGCGTCGGGTCCACGTCCCGGAAGTTTAGCTCAAAAGCTCCGAGGTTTAGGCAGGATTCTCGCCGGACTGCGACTTTTCGGGCGGAGTTGGGGTTGCCTGATCTCCGGATTCGTTGTGTCCATTCGCGCTCTCTGGATTTTCGCGATCCAGGTCGCGCTTGATTGCGTCGAGGATGCCGTTGATGAATTGGGTGGCTTCGTACGTTGAAAATCGGCGGGCGACTTCCAGCGCTTCGTTGATCGCGACTGTGCGCGGTGTCGGTTCGTGGAGAAATTCGTAGACCGCCAGCCGCAGCACGTTGCGATCGACTGTAGCCATGCGATCGATGCGCCAGTGCTCAGCGCGCGATTTGATGCGCTCATCAACTTCGTCGAGGTGTTCCAACGTTCCCAACGCCAGGCGCGTGGCGAACTCTTGCGCGTCTTTATCCAACTCGCCATCCGCCAGCTCAGACCAGAAGCTGCGCGCCAATTCGTCTGGCCGCGTGGCTGCTACATCTGCCGCAAAGAGCATTTGCAAGGCGCATTCGCGCGCCTTACGACGTGAACCCATAAT
>DATBSG010000059.1:0-6896 GCA_036559945.1 Pyrinomonadaceae bacterium | reverse complement strand
CGGGACGATTCAGATAACCGCGCGCTACGCCGGCACCGCCGATGAAGAGTTCGCCGGGCACACCCGTCGGCACGGGCTGAAGCGTTTGATCCAGAACGTAAGTCGAGGCGCCGCGGATTGGCCTCCCGATCGGAATCGCGCTTTCTGTCTGGTGGTGCGAGAGATCGAGAGTCGTTGTCACGACCGTTGCTTCAGTCGGGCCGTAGGTGTTCAGCAAACTCACCTTCGCTGTCACTCGTTCGAGCCAGCTCGCGAGTTGTTCCGCTTTCGCCTGCTCGCCACCAAGGATCACAAGCCGCAGCGATTCAGGAATCGCCAGATCGTTTTCCACCAGCTCGGCAACGAGGTGATGCCAATAACCGGTCGGTAGATCGAGAACCGTAATCCCGAGTTGCGCGCACTGTTCGAAAAATTGCTTTGCCGATGTGATCATCGCGTCGGTCCGCAGCACCAGAGTCGCGCCGCGCGTCAAAGCACCGAAGATTTCTTCAACGCTCGTGTCAAAGCAGAACGACGCAAACTGAAGCACGCGATCTGACGCAGTAATCTTGTACAGCTCAGACGCACTCGCGACGAAATTTCGGAGCGAGCGATGTTCGATCATCACGCCTTTCGGTTTCCCGGTTGAGCCTGAGGTGTAGATTACGTAAGCGAGATCCGTCGGATCAGGGTCGGCTTCGAGGTTGGTTGCAGGTTGGCGATCGATTGACTCGGTTGCAGCGTCAAGCGCAATCACTTGGCCGCCAAATTCCGGGAATTTGTCGCGCAAGCTCTGTCGCGTAAGCAACAAGCCAGCGTCACTATCCCCGAGCATGAACTCGAGACGATTGGCGGGATAAGCTGGATCGAGCGGTACATAAGCGCCGCCGGCCTTCAGAATCGCCAACATCGCCACGATCGTCTCCGGCGAACGCTCGAGGCAAATGCCGGCGAGCGGCGAATTATTCGCTTCCGGCGATGGCGCATTCGAAAGTGATTGCCATTCATTGCGCAGCAAATGCGCAAGCTGGTTCGCGCGCGCGTTCAGTTGGCCATACGTCAGTTGTTGACCTTCGTGTTCGATCGCGACGGCATCCGGATTCTTTTCGGCCACGTTTTCGAACCGGCGATGAATCGGTTGCAACTCAGCCGCGGCTGGCCCGGAAGTGCTCCACTCGTGAAGCAATGTTTGCTTCTCAGCTTTGCTCAAAAGAGTTACTGCCGCTATCGATTGGTCGAGATCGTTCGCGAAACTCTCAAGGATCGTGACGCAGTGATTCAACATTCGCACGATCGCATCGGGGGCAAAACGGCTGCGATGATAGACCACGCGCAGACTCAACTGCGGTTGTTGATTGACGACGAGCGTCAGCGGATAGTTCGTGCGCGCCAGATGCGATTCGCTTATTTCGATGGCGCCACCAATATCCAGAGGCGAGCCGTGACCGGCAAAGTTCTCAAACACCACGATCGTTTCGAACAGCGGGGCGCCGCGCGGCACTTCACTCCACTCGTGAATCTGATTCAAAGAGGTCGTCTCGTGTTCGCGTAGTTTGAATGCGGCCTTCTGCATCTGCTGCAACCATGCGGCCAGCGGTTCGTTCTGCGGAAGGCGCACGCGTAGCGGCAACGTTCCAATCAGCAGTCCCACCAGCGAATCAATTTCGGGATAGTCGAACGGCCGGCCGGAAACAGTGATGCCGAACATCACATCCTCGCTGCGGCAGTAGCGACTCAGCAAGAGCGCCCAAGCGCCTTGCGCGATCGTGCTCATGGTCAGCCGATGCTTGCGCGCAGCGGCTTGCAACCGCGTGCGCAATGTTTCCGGCACGTCGATGACCCGCTCATCGAATATCTCGTCCGGCGCCGGCAGCATCCCCGGCGCGTTGTCGATCGGCAACGAATTTGACGAGTTGAATCCCGCCAGTTCGTTGCGCCAGAAACTTTCGCTTCCCTCACCCTCTTGAGAGTTCAGCCACGTGACGTAATCGCTGAACGCCGGTGCGGCCGGCAGTTCGATCTGCTCGCCGCGCGTCAGTGCCTGGTAGATCAGCGAGACCTCGCGCCGCACGATACCCATCGACCACCCGTCGAGCACCAGATGGTGATTGCTGACGACGATGTGAAAAGCATCCTCAGCGGTTTGCAGCACTGCGACCCGCACCAGCGGCGCTTTCGAAACATCGAAGCCGCGCGCGCGATCCGATTCAAGAAACTTCTGCAACTGGTCCTTGTGTTCTGAAGCGGCAATCTGGCGCCAATTGTGAAAAGTGAATGGCAGCTCAACGTCGTCCTGCAACGTCTGCTGCGGACCAGTCTCATCGTTCCACGAAAAAGCTGTGCGCAGAATCGGATGGCGATCGATTACGCTTTGCCATGCCAGCTTGAACGCCGGCACATCCAGCGCACCGCGGAACGCATAGCAAAACTGCTCAAAATACGCCGCCGATTTCGGGGCGTACATCGAGTAGAGCAGCATGGCCTCCTGCGTCGGTGTCAGCTCGTGAATGTTTTGGGTCACGCCAGGCATCATCGATTCCAGAACTTAAGCAACCCGCTCCTGCGCAAACTGCGCCTGCGCTTCATCCTCGCTAAGTCCTTCCAACTCGGCGAGTAAGGCGGCGAATTCGTCATCTTCGGTTTTCGCGACGTGACCTTCACAAATAGCGTGCGCCAGGCCGGCGATGGTAGGCGTCTCGAACAACTGCCGCAGCGGCAACTCGTAATTGAATGCGGCGCGAATGCGCGAGATGACTTGCGCCGCCATCAGAGAGTGCCCGCCCAACATGAAGAAGTTGTCTACGACGCCGACTCCGTCGACGGCCAGGACTTCGGTCCAGATCGCGGCCAGCTTTTCTTCGATCGGGCTGCGCGGCGCGATGTAAGTCGTGGCCATGCTCAGAACGGGCGTGGGGGTTTCGGCGGGCACATGTTTTGGTTCCCATGTCACTTTCGGCAGTTGCGACAACCGCGCGTTCGGATTCGCCAGAGACGCTTCGAGCAGTCGCTGAAAATCTGCCAGCATCCATCGTGCGGATTCGGATTCAAACAAGTCCGAGTTGTATGAGATCGAGATTTCGATTTCATCGGCCTCGACGGCTTCCAATGACAAGTCGAATTTCGAGGTATCGTTATTGAGTTCAATCGGGTGGACGGCTGCGCCCGGGAGAGTGGGAAGCGGTTTTTTTCCGTCTTGCAGTACGAACATCACTTGAAAGATCGGGTTGTGTTCCAGGCTGCGATCGATGCGCAACGCCGTGACCAGCATCTCGAAAGGCACATCCTGGTTTGCGAAAGCAGCCAGCGCGGTTTCGCGAACTCTTTTTATCAGCTCGTTAACCGTCAAGTCAGGAGCAATCCTGGTGCGCAATGCGAGCGTGTTGACGAAGAAACCAATCAGCAGTTCGGTGTCGATTCCATCCCGTCCGGCCACCGGCGTTCCGGCGATGACATCGTCAGAGCCGGTGTAGAGCGCAAGCATCACATCGAAGATTGCCAGCAACGTCATGAAAAGTGTGGCGCCATGCGCACGGGCAAACTTCCTGACGTCGTCCGATAGTTGCCGTGACAGCAGCGCCGTTTGTTTGCCGCCGCGATAACTTTGCGCTCCGGCGCGCGGAAAATCCGTTGGGAGATTCAGCACCGGCGGCGCGTCGTTGAGCTGCCGTTTCCAATAGTCGAGCTGAAGTTCCAGGTTGCCATCATCACCTGCCGAGCTACGTTGCCAAACCGAGTAATCTGCGTATTGAATCGGCAAGTCCGTCAGCGAAGGTGTCTCGCCGCGCGCAAACGCTTCATAACATGCGCTCACTTCGTTCATCAGAATTTCGGCGGACCATGCGTCGCTCACAATGTGATGCACGGTCAGCAGCAGGATTAAGTTGTCTGCCGCGAGTTGCACCAGCAACGCGCGCAGCAGCGGCCCCGTCGAAAGATCGAACGGCCGGCGCGATTCTGTTTCCAGCAATAACTTTGACTCGATGGGCCGCTGATCGGGTGGCAACTGAGACAGATCGATGAACTGCCAGGCGACTTCTGCCGGCAAATCGATTGTCTGAAAAGGCGTGCCATCGATCTCGATAAATCGCGTCCGCAGGATTTCGTGACGCGCCACGATCGCGTTTAGTGATTGACGCAGCGCGGCCACGTTTAGCACGCCGTTGATTTCCATCGCTTGCGCGAGGTTGTAGGCGTAATTGCCGGGATCGAGTTGATCCAGGATCCACAGGCGCTGCTGCGAAAATGAAAGCGGCAGCGGTTGCTCACGCGAGACTCGCACCAGCGGCAGACCGCCCGAGGATTTGTCTTGCGCGATCTCCGCTTCAAGGTGCGCGGCAAATCCGCGAACCGTCGGCCATTCGAACAGACGGCTTACCGGCACGCGGACTTTGAACGTGCGACGCGTGCGCGCGACTGCCTGGCCGGCCAGCAATGAATTGCCGCCCATTTCAAAGAAATCGTCATCGATGCCGATTCGGTCCAGATGCAGGACTTCACAGAGAATACCTGCGAGTTTTATTTCGAGTTCCGTGCGCGGTGCGACATAGTTCTGCGATTCGTGAATCGTGCTGTCTGTCCGTCGCGCCAGCGCCAGCCGATAGATTTTTCCGTTCGCCGATAAAGGCAGCGCGTCCAGTGCGACAAACGTAGAAGGAGTTGCGTAGTCAGGAAGTTGACTGCTGAGAAATCTGCGCAGCTCACTTGCTGCCGGCGCGCTTGCCTCGGGAACAAAGTACGCGACCAACTTCATTATCTGCTGCGCATCAGCTTTCGCGACCACAGCACACTCGCGAATGGCCGCATGTGCGGACAGCGCGGCCTCGACTTCGCCCAGCTCAACGCGAAACCCCCGTATCTTGATCTGCTGATCGTGCCGGCCGGCGAACTCCAACCTTCCGTCTTCACGCACACGCGCGAAGTCGCCGGCGCGATACAGACGTTTGTTTTCGAACGTGATGAATTTCTCCGCGGTTAGCTCAGGGCGGTTCAGGTAACCTCGCCCCACGCCGGCGCCGCCGATGTAGAGCTCGCCGGCCACACCCGCCGGCGTAGCGTTCATCTGCTCATCCATGATCAGAACTTCAGTGTTAGCAATCGGGTGCCCAATTGGAATCCGCTCGATGTCCTCGGCTTGAATCGAAATTGTATTCACGCAGACAATGCCGGCGGTTTCCGTCTGGCCAAACATGTGCACGTGTCGCGCGGGATGTTGAAATTCAATCGCCCAGGTGCGCGGAATGTCAGACATAAGCGGCTCGCTCGCCGATAACATCAAACGCAGTTCGTTATTCAGAAGCTCGCGCCTCTCCGCTTCGTCGAGTTCCTTAAGAACCGCGGTGCAGCTCCGCCAGAACGACGGCACAGCGTCCATGACCGTTACGCCGCGTTGTTGGATCATTTCGAAAAGCGCCAACGGATCTTTGCGCTCTTCAGAGTTTGCGATTACGACCGTGGCTCCCTGCGAGAGCGGTAACAATAATTGTCTCCGTGAAGACGAAAACGCGATCGACGCCAGATGTAGATAAACATCGTCACCACGAATTCCGAGTTCGTGATCGAGCGCCAGCAGATAATTCGCCAGATTACCGTGCTCGATCATCGCGCCCTTTGGCGTGCCGGTTGAGCCGGACGTGTAGATCACGTACGCCAGATCAGTCGGCTGCGGCGGCTGCGCTAAATCGCTTGTCGCCAGCGACGACTTTCCCGAGGGCGTTTCATCGAGTAGCACGACGCGCGCGTTGTCCGCGGGAATCGAACCCAACAATCCTGATTTGGTAACGATGACCGACGGCTGCGCGTCCTGAATCATGAACGCCAGGCGATCCTTCGGATAATCCGGGTCCAACGGCAAATACGCGCCACCGGATTTCAGAATTCCGACAATGCCGATCGCCATCTCGAGCGAACGATCGATGCAAATTCCAACCAGCGACTCGCGGCCCACGCCAAGCGATCGCAGGTGATGCGCCAACTGATTCGCGCGGTCATTCAACTCCGCAAAACTGAGCTGTTTGTTGCCCGCGACAATTGCTGTTTTCGAAGGATTCTGCTTGATCTGCTGCTCGAAAATTTGCGGGAAGGTCCGATCGAGAAACTCAGGCACCTGCGGACCTCGCAGCGGACTCAAATCAGGTGTGACTAATTGGGGAAATAAATTCGGCTCGAGGATTGTCTCCTCGATAATTGATTGGGGCATGTATGAATAATCGAGCCGCGAGCGCTCAGGCGCCCTCAGCCTCGCTCCTTGCTGATTTCAATGATGTCGCCCAGCCGGCGCTTGAGATCCGTTTGCACTCCGACATAGATGTTGCCGGCGTCGTCGGTCGTAATGCCTTGCACGTTTTTCAGTTCGCCGGCGAACGCGGCAATCGTCTTCAACTCCTCATTCGGGCGATACATGAAGAGCTTTCCGTGATGACTGTCAGTGATGTAGAGCGCGCCTTTTGAGAAGAAGATCGTTTCCGGCGAGAAAGAATCGCGCCGTTCGATGATGCGATGGAGTTCGTGTTTCGAATCGAGCAGGTAGAGCACGTCGTCCGCATTGTCGGCGATGTACAAGTTGCCGCGATCGTCAAAAACCATGCTTTCCGGTTTCGTAATTCCGTACTGCTTGCCTAAATATTCCGAAACCGCGCCGTCGCGCGTGACGCGAAAGACTTCGTGCTGCTCACCGTCGCCTACCAAAATCGATCCGTCCGGCGCCAGTGCGATGCCTTCCGTCGAGATTAATCCCTTCTCTTTGCCCGCCAGCAGCCGTGGGTTTCCGCGTGCGTCGATCGTCCAAACGCCGCCGGCGTCATCGTCGCTAAAGAAGATGTTTCCGTCCGCATCCATCACCAGGTCTTCCGGTGACAGAAACCCGAAGTGCGAATCCGCGAGTTCTTTCAGTCCGCCCGTCGGACTCCAACACTCCATCT
>DATBSG010000058.1:0-4877 GCA_036559945.1 Pyrinomonadaceae bacterium | reverse complement strand
ACGTTATTCGTGTTGGTGGTGTAGAGAAGCGATTTCCCATCCGCGGACCATCGCAGAGTTGTCTGAATGGTGCCGGGCGGTTGAAAGCTGAAGGTTGACACAGGTTCGCCGCCGTCGGCTGAGATGATCGCGATTCGGTTTGGCGGATTGAGTGGATCGGGACCGTCCGAATAAAGATAAGCGACAAACTTGCCGTCAGGTGAGAAGGCCGGTGCACTCGAAACTCGATGCGTAAGTTCCACCGGCTCCCCACCATCGATCGAAACTTTCCAGATCGTGGGGCGGATGGTGCCAAGCGAACTGTAAACCACCCATCGTCCATCCGGCGAAATTGAAGGCTGCGACTCAGCAACGCCTTTTGTGAGTTGCTTTGGATTGCTGCCGTCGATGTTCATTCGCCAGATGTTGAGCCCGCCCCGGCGACTTGAAGTGAACACAATGTATTGCCCGTCGGGAGACCCAACCGGAGCAGAGTTCCTCCCGACGTTGGCAGTCAACGCTTTGCGATTCTGTCCATCCACATCCATGATCCACAGGTTCAGGTCGTTGCCTTCGGCCGATACAAAGACAATTCGTCCGTCCGGTGTCCACGCGACGCTGTTCCCATAAGAGCCGCCCCAGCCGATATTGCCGGTCGGCAACTGAGACGCGCGGCTCGCGTCTCCTTCTGGGGCAACCCACAGACCGACGAGCCCGCTGGCAACCACGTTCACAAACTTGCTTCCATCAGCCGTCATGCCGATTGCGCGATGTTGATCCAGGTCGTTCGTGATGCGCCGCGTCTCGCCCGACGGGTACGACACAAACCAAAGCTGAGCGCCGCTACTCGCGTTTGTGCCGGCGACCACCAGCAGTCCGCTCATGTCCGGCAGCCACTGAACCTGTCCGCTGAACGGCCAGGGATCGGGACTAAGATTGATCTCTGGTCCACCGTCCACCGGAAAAGCGATCACGCGACTGACACCACCCAGTGTAAAGACGCTGCTTGCGATCAGTTTGCCGTCCGGTGACCACGATGGAGATGTGAAAAAGATTGGAGCGAGTCGGTCCGGTTTCTTTTTCACAACCAAAGCTTGCTCGCCGGTTCCATCGATATTCGCCAACATCAGCGCGCTTTGGTCTTCGGCGGGGAAACTCGCGCGCAGGAAAGCCATGCGCTTACCGTCAGGGGAAAACGTCACCGGCGCGTCGATTTTTTCCAGCACCTTTGTGGGCGTGCCTCCGAGAGTGGCGACGCGATACAGCGTGCCCGCGTCAAAGTTTGCTTTGATGACGTAATAAATCTCGCGGTCGCCGGGAGAGAAGGTGAATCCGAAAACACCCACGGGCGCGGGTGGCACGATCATCTTATCGTTAGGCGTGCTGACCTGCCTGATCCACAAACTCTGCTTCCCCGCATCACTGAGAGCGTAAACAAGGTACGTTCCATCACTCGACAAACGCGCGTCGATAACTTTGCCCGAATTCGTGATGCGCGCCACCGTGCTCGATTGAAAGTGCGTCCGGCTGGTGCGATTCAGAAGTTTGTAGATGCCAACGCCACCACCCACCAAGACTACCAACGCAACGAGCACGGAAACCGTAAATCCTAGTCGATGCCTCTTCAACTCGACGCTCAAAGCCTGGCTGATCATGGTTACGGCGCCAGCGCCTTCGGCGGTCTCGGCAGCAGGAGTTGCCGCGCCAGATGGCACAGCGGATTTTTCAGCACTGATCCCCGATCTAGTGGACTGAAGCCTGGTGTGAAACTCCAAGTCCTGCTTCAAGCTTTTCAAATCCAACAAAAGATCGCCGACCACCTGATAACGCTCTTCACGATTCTTTTGCAGCGCTTTGGTGACGATGCGGGTCAGCTCAGGCGGAGCTTCGCTGAGAAACTGCGAAACAGGCGGCGGATCGGTTTTCAGAATACTCGCGAGAACATCGCTCGGTGTTTCGCCATCGAACGGCTTCTGGTGCGTCACCATCTCGTAAATCACCGCGCCCAGACTAAAAATATCTGAGCGCGCGTCGACAATTTTTCCACGCGCCTGCTCGGGCGACATGTATCCGGCCGTGCCCATGACTACGCCTGAGCCAGTGCGCACCTGCTTCGTGACCGCTTCTTCAGCCGGAATATTCGCGGCCGGCTCAGCCAGTTTGGCCAATCCGAAATCCAAAACCTTCACGTAACCGTCAGGCCGCAACATGACGTTTTCGGGCTTGATATCGCGATGAATGATGCCCGCTTTGTGCGCCGCGGACAGCGCGTCCGCGACTTGAATCGCGACATTCAGCGCTTCCGGAAGTTCGAGCTTCGCATGCGAAAGACGCTGACGCAGGGTTTCGCCTTCGACGAATTCGGTGGCGATTACATGCGTCGTCTCGGTTCTAACGATTTCATAAATCGTGATGATGTTCGGATGATTCAGCGCCGAAGCTGCGCGTGCCTCCTGCTCAAAACGGCGCAGCCGCTCCTGATTTTTCGTGAACGAACTGGGCAGAACTTTGAGCGCGACTTTGCGTCCCAGGCGGCGATCATGCGCCAGGTAAACTTCGCCCATGCCGCCCCGGCTGATGAACGAGGCGATTTCGTATGAACCTATCGTCGCCCCCCGCTTCAATTCAGAGGTTTCATTGATGAGCAAATCCGCCGCTGCTTCGTATGCGGGCGAGTCGATGAAACTGCCGTCCTTTTCCGACGAAGCGAGCAGCGATTCGACCTCTTTGCGCAGCGCGTCGTCGCCGCCACACGCGCCAGCCAGAAAGAGGGCGCGATCCGCCGGCCGGCGATCCTGGGCGGCCTGGAATATCTCTTTCACTTTTTGCCAGCGTTCGGGCGTCATTGGTTTCGGAGTGGTTCCTGAAATAGTCGCTCGTCTATTAACGCGGCTTTCGCACGTGAATTCCCTCACGCAGATTATTCCAGTTTTTGCCGCAGCCAGGCGCGCGCCATCTTCCAATCGCGCTCGACCGTCGCGTGCCCGATGCCGAGGACTTCCGCCGTCTCTTCGATCGAAAGACCGCCAAAGAATCGCAGCTCGACGATGCGCTCCTGCTGCGGATCGAACTGCTTCAGCTCTTCCAGGGCTTCGTGTATCGCCAAAACATCGACATCGGGCGTTTCGGCGATGGGTCTCGCGCTCGTTATCGACAGCCGCTGCTGATTTGAGCCGCCACGCTTCGCCGCCTGATGCTGCCGCGCGTGGTCAACCAAAATACGCCGCATGAGTTGCGCCGCGACACCATAGAATTGCGCGCGGTTTTGCCAGTGCGCGTTCTTTTGATCAACCAGCTTCAGATAGGCTTCGTTGACGAGCGCCGTCGGCTGCAAAGTATGGTTCTGCCGCTCTCTGCGCAGATAATTGCTCGCCAGCCGCCGCAACTCGTCGTAGACCAATGGCATAAGCTTCTCAAGGGCGTTCTGATCGCCTTTGCTCCAATCAAACAGTAGCTGTGTGACGCTTTCAGCAGGTTTCATGGGGATTGCTGCCGCCGGAATTGCGACGGGATTCTACAACAATCTTCGGTTGGCCGTGAGGGAGTTTTAAAGTGTCTTCCGCGTTATCAAGTGGAAGGGAAAGTGGTTGAGGCGGTTAGTCGAATGACGCGACGCACACTCACAAATTTTGAGGGAGCCCGATGTCAGACGGGCGCAATGAGGAGGAGAAAATGAAAAAGACTTACGCAATGGTTACGTTGCTGGCGCTGGTCGCGGTCATGACGGTAACGGCCGCGGCGCAATCGAGCAGTAACGCAAAGATTCGCGTGCACATTCCATTTGAGTTCAATGTCGGCGACAAGATTCTGCCAGCCGGCGAGTACAGCATTCGCCAAGTGAATCCGAGTTCCGACCTCGCCGTTTTGGAGATCGCAAACCGTAACCGTGTCGCAGCAGCTCTGGTTCGAGCGCAATCCGTTTACACGGCCGCCGCAAACAGGTCGACGTTGACGTTCAGACGCTGCGGCAGTCAATACTTCTTTGCGAGGGCTGCGATTGAAGGAATGACGGAGGCGTGGCAGGCGCCGAAGTCGCGCGCGGAGCGCGGTGTTGAACGCGAACTGGCGCTCGTCAACTCGAAGGCCGAGGCCGTGGTGATCGCCGCACGCTAGAGTCCTTTCTAAACAAATCACGTCGATTTCAGCAAGCAGTCGATTCAAACAGGAGAACCCCACTGCGAAGCTGAGAAGCGATCACCCGGAGCCATGGGCTTCGGCTGGTTGCTTTTTCATTGATATGTCTCGGCATAAGGTTTGGAGATGGGCGCACCTTGACCAGCTTGCACGGCGCTAATATCGTGTCGATGTTTGGTGCAAACAAAACCCTTAATCATCGCCATCGACGGTCCGTCCGGCTCGGGCAAATCGACTCTGGGGCGGATGCTGGCGCGCGAACTGGGGTTGCTGTACATCGACACCGGATCCATGTACCGGGCGGTGGCGCTTGCGGTGATTGAATCGACCTCGGTGAATGAGAGCGATGATGTCGCCGTTGGTTCGTTGGCTGAACGGATCGATATTGATCTCGCGGGCGATCCTGATTCGTTGCGCGTGACGCTCAGCGGACGCGATGTCTCGGATCGAATTCGCGACGAAGACGTGACGCATACATCATCAATTATCTCGACAGTTCCAGCCGTGCGTCGTGCGATGGTCAAGCGCCAGCGCGAACTCGGCGCACGGGGCGCGGTCATGAACGGTCGCGACATCGGGACGGTGGTCTTCCCAAATGCCGACGTGAAATTCTTTTTGGACGCTGCGATTGAAGAGAGGGCAGAGCGACGCCTGGCCGAAGAACGTGAGCACAACCCCGCGGCAACTTTGGAACAGACGCTGGCCGACATCACTGAACGCGACGCCCGGGATACGACGCGCGTCGATTCGCCGCTGGTCGCGGC
>DATBSG010000057.1:0-5735 GCA_036559945.1 Pyrinomonadaceae bacterium | reverse complement strand
GAATGGAGTTGCAGGATCTGTCGTCTGCGCTCGCCGAAAACACGTTCGCGCCTTACGCGTCCGTGCTGGCTGCCGGCGGCGAAATTAAGGGCCTCGTGGTGTCGGAAGGCGCTGCGATGTCGCGCAAGACTCTCGATGAATTGCAAGACTTCGCCAAGCGTTACGGCGCCGGCGCGCTGGCTTGGATCAAACTTGGCGATGAACTTTCATCGTCGTTGCTGAAGGCGCTGGGCAACGACAAGGTTATCGACCTGGCCGGCGTGGCTGGGGCTCAGAAAGGCGATGCGGTGTTGATTGTCGCCGGAAAACCGGCCGTCGTGGCCGCGAGTCTCGGCGCCTTGCGTAACGAAATTGCCCGGCGCGAAAAACTAATTCCGGAAAATGTATTCGCGCCATTGTGGGTGACTGAGTTTCCAATGTTCGAGTTCCATGAAGACGATGGCCGTTATTATTCGATGCATCATCCGTTCACCTCGCCGCTGGATGAGGACGTGGCACTATTGGAACGCGCCGTCAACGGCGAGACAGCACTCTTCGGTCAACTACGGGCCAAAGCTTATGACGCGGTTATTAATGGGGTCGAAGTTGCCGGTGGCTCGATCAGAATTCATCGTCGCGACGTGCAGTCGCTGGTTTTCAAAGCGCTCGGGATGACAGAAGAACAAGCCCGGGCACGTTTTGGATTTTTCCTTGATGCGCTTGCTTACGGAACACCGCCGCACGGCGGCATCGCTTCAGGGATCGAGCGCACGTTGATGGTGCTGGTGCCGACGGAAAATATTCGCGACGTGATGGCGTTTCCTAAGACGGCCTCGGCGCAGGACCTGATGATCGATGCCCCGGGCGAAGTTGATCAGAAACAGTTGGCGGAATTGCATCTCAAGATTGTGAATGATTGAGAATTGATTTCGGGTTGAGTGAGCGCACCATGAAGCCGCATGTTTTCCTCCCGTTAGGGACGACATATTTATAGAACTCGGGGCCGTCAAACTACATCCAAAAGCTCCGTTAGGAGCGGCACATGCGCTTCGACTACTTCGTCGCTCGTAACGGAGCTTCCCATTTGAATTAGGATTTGTTTTCCATAAATATGTCGCCCCTAACGGAGCGAAGCACCAACCTAATCATCGACGATAGTGATATTTGCGATCACAAGAGATCACTTGGACCAAATCATCGCGCTCGCCCGCGAAGCCTCTCCCCATGAGTGTTGTGGCCTCATCGGCGGTACCAGCGAAGGCGTAGCGCAAACAGTTTATCGCGCGCGAAACATCGCTGCCGACCGAAGCGTTGCCTACGAAGCCGCGCCTGAAGATCTGTTCGCGGCACAGCGAGCCATGCGCGAGCGTGGCGAAGAACTGCTCGCTATTTATCACTCGCATCCACGCGCAAAAGATCCTGAGCCTTCCGCAACAGATATTCGCCTTGCCTACTACCCATCAGCGGTTTACCTTATTGTGGGATTAGGAAATGACGAGCCTTGCTTACGCGCGTTTCGCATCGATGAAGGCGAAGGCCGCTGGGAACCTGCCGATTATCGGGTAATCGATGAAACTTGATAGCGAGGCTCTCGTAAAAGTCTCCAGATGGAGCCCAAGCGCAGCAAATACGACACGAATCCTCTGGACGAGCAGGTCGCCGACGATGCGACGACGGCGTGGGGCAGACACACTGCGCCGCACCAGAATCCACCGACCGAAAACGTGAGCGGCGCTGCTACTCGGGACATCGGCCGCACGGCAAGCGAAGCTGCACGCGATCATCCCGAGACAGAAGCGCCGACGCGTCGAATTGATGACACGTATCGTTCGGTCTTCGCGTACGGCCAGCCACGCGGCGTGACGTATCAGCCGCCGCAGACGCCAGTCGCCAATATTTATCAGCCACCTCCGGTTCCGCCGCTGCAAATTTATCAGCCGCCACCCATCCCCGTAATTGCAACACGGCCAGGATCGAACAAGGTCGCGGGCCTGGGGATTCCCGAAAGATGGGCCGTGATGCTTCCCTATCTTCCAGTTTGGCCCGCGATCGTGATCGCAATTGTAGAACTCGTGCTCGTGCCGCGAACTGAGACTCGTACGCGCTTTCACGCATCGCAGGCCCTGGTGCTGCAAATCGGAGTCACCGCGCTGAGCATGTTACTGACCTTCGGTAGTCTGTTCACGGAAAGATTCACGGGCGCCGGTCTGTTCAATATCGCGACAACTGTTTTGCTAATTATCGCCATGGTTCGCGTTTGGAAAGGCAAACCGCTCGCGCTAACTCCGTTGGACGAACCGCGCAAATGGCTGGACGAAAAGATCAAGCCGCGCAAGTAATCAAGCAACTCACGAAACAACGATCTTCGGCAATTGGAAAATCGCTGGACGAGTAACTTCTCTTATGCGATGCTCACGTTTCCGAATTCCTCGCTGAGTGGTCTCGTTTCGGTTCACTGTCAGGCCCGGAAATCAATGAGCACCGTCTTCGACGAAGCCACCCTCGAAGAGCGACCTGGGATCGACCTGTCGGTGCTGCCGTCTTTGCGCGCTGAACACGAGCCGGTGAGCGTGCTGGCGCTTGATATCGGCACGTCGGGCACGCGCGCGGCCTTATTCGACAGTCGCGGCGATCAGATCGAAGGCTCATTCCTGGCCACACCCGTCGAAGAATATTCCGAGCTCGTTTCCGGCGACGATGTGGACGCCGATGTGCTGGTCGCCTCCGTCGCGCAACTTCTCGATCTCGCAGTCGATCGCGCGGAAGAACTTGTCCCGCGCATCGATTACGTTGCGCCGTCATGTTTTTGGCACAGCCTGGTCGGGGTTGACGACGCGGGCCGCACGATCACGCCGTTGTTTGGATGGGCTGACACGCGTGCCGCGGATGCCGTGGCCGAGCTCCGAAACAAGATCGACGAAGCCCAAACGCACCGGCGCACGGGCTGTCGATTTCATCCGAGCTATTGGCCGGCGAAATTGTTATGGCTGCGAAGACGCTCGCCGGAGGTGTTCGCTAAAGTCCGACGCTGGGTTTCTTTCTCGGACTACCTTTATTTGCAACTGTTCGGCGTGCCGGCCACGAGCATTTCGATGGCTTCGGCAACCGGTTTCTTCAATCAGACGAAGTGTGCCTGGGACGATGAAATGCTGGCCGTTCTGGATGTCGATGATGATCGCCTTCCGCCAATTGCGCCGCCACGGAAAACTGCCGGTGGATTGCGCGATGAGTACATGCTGCGATGGCCCCTTTTGGAGCGCGCAGCGTGGTTCCAGGCCATCGGTGACGGAGCCGCAAACAACATCGGCGCGGGTTGCGTCTCGCGCGAACAGATTGCGGTGATGCTTGGCACGTCGGGCGCGATGCGTATGCTTTCCAGCCGCGCCGCGCCCACGACTTTGCCGCCAGAACTGTTTTGCTATCGCGCCGATCGTGAGCGTGTCGTGATTGGCGGCGCCTTGTCAGATGGCGGTGGGTTGCTGAGATGGATGCAGGACAATCTAGCCTTGAATTACGATGCAGGCGAACTCAACTCGGCGTTGGAATCATTCGAGCCGGATGCGCACGGCCTGACAATTCTGCCGTTTTGGTCCGGAGAGCGCGCGCCGAGCTGGTTGACTAACGCCACGGGAACAATTCATGGACTTACGGCCGGGACAAAGTCACTGGACATTCTGCGCGCGGCGATGGAATCCATTTGTTATCGTTTGGCGCTCATTCTGCCTTCGCTGGAATCTTTTGCGCCGGACGCGTTGATCACTCTGACGGGAAAAATATTTCGTTTTTATCCGGTGTGGGCGCAGATTCTCGCGGATGTTTTGGGTCGCCAGGTCGGAGTTTCGTCGGTTTCTGAAAGCTCTCTGCGTGGCGCCGCTTTGCTTGCGCTCGAAACGATTGGCACAATAGACACTCTCGAAACCATAATGACGGAACCAGGCCGCTTGTTCACGCCTGACATGCACCGGCATAAAGCGTATCGGCGAGGGATTGAACGACAGCAGCAACTTTACAAGAAAATCGGCCACTGAGACTCAGAGACACAGAGATGAGATTGAAGGCAGATAAGTAGCTTTAACTTTTTTTGTGCTTCTCCGTGCCTCAGTGGCAAACAGGACAGATAATGAGCGCAAAAGTGCAACGCGAAACCACCCCGGAACTTGATCAACTGTGCATCAACACGATCCGCACGCTGGCGATTGACGCGGTCCAGAAGGCGAAGTCCGGCCATCCCGGCCTGCCGCTCGGAGCGGCGCCGATGGCTTACGTTCTGTGGACGCGCTTCATGCGCTACAACCCGAAGAACCCCAAGTGGGAAAACCGCGATCGGTTTCTGCTCTCCGCCGGCCATGGTTGCATGTTGCTGTACTCGTTGCTTTATCTAACGGGCTACGACTTGTCACTCGATGAGATCAAAAACTTCCGCCAGTGGGGATCAAAAACTCCCGGCCATCCGGAGTACTGGTCGGCGCCCGGAGTCGAGGTAACAACCGGTCCGCTGGGCCAGGGATTCGCTAACGGCGTCGGCATGGCGATGGGCGCGGCGCATTTGGCTGCGAAATTCAATCAGAAAAATTTTCCGCTCATCGATCACTACATTTACGCGATCGTTTCCGACGGCGATCTGATGGAGGGCGTCGCGTCCGAAGCGGGTTCGCTCGCCGGTCATTTGAAACTCGGCAAGCTGATTTACCTCTATGATGACAATCACGTCACGATCGAAGGCTTTACCGACCTCGCGTTTTCTGAGGCTGTTCCTAAACGATTCGAATCCTATGGCTGGCACACTGCAACTGTTGAAGACGGAAACGATCTCGACGCGATCGAGGCAGCGATTCGCGACGCGCAGTCCGTCGCGGATCGTCCGTCACTGATTTCGGTGAAGACGACCATCGGCTACGGCATGCCGACCGCGGGCACGCGCAAAGCGCACAGCGATCCGCCCGGCGAAGAGGCTGTGCGGGAGACGAAGCGCCATCTCGGCTGGCCCGAAGACAAGCAGTTCTACGTCCCCGAAGAAGCGCTCGCTCACTTTCGCAAGGCTGTCGACCGCGGCGCGACGTACGAAAACGAATGGAAAGAGTTAGTCGCCGAATTCAAAAAGAAGCACGACGAACTAGGCCAGCTCTGGCAGCAAACGATGAGTGGCGAACTTCCCGACGATTGGGAGAAACACCTGCCGTCATTCGAAGATGCTGAGCCGGTCGCCACGCGCGTGGCGAGCGGGAAAGTCATCAACGCTTTGGCGCCGCACATGCCGATGCTGATTGGCGGGTCGGCCGATCTGGGTGTGTCGAACAACACCGACATCAAAGACGGTGGTGACTTCGAAGCGGGCAGCTACGAAGGGCGCATCATTCACTTCGGCGTGCGCGAACATGCGATGGGCGCGACGTTGACGGGAATGTCTCTGAACGGTGGTTTGATTCCCTACGGCGGCACGTTCCTGACCTTTTCAGATTACATGCGGCCGGCGATTCGTCTGGCGTGCTTGTCGGAAATCCAAGTCATTTACGTTTTCACGCATGATTCTGTGGGACTCGGCGAAGACGGTCCGACGCATCAACCGATTGAGCATCTCGCAGCCTTGCGCGCGATTCCACACCTGTTCGTCGTGCGACCGGCAGACGTCCATGAAGTCCGTGAAGCCTGGCGGCTGGCGATCTTGCGTCGCGATGCGCCGACGGCACTCGCATTGACAAGACAGAAAGTGCCGCTCATCGATCGAAAGAAGTTTGCGCCGGCTGAAGGCTTGCGGC
>DATBSG010000056.1:0-7328 GCA_036559945.1 Pyrinomonadaceae bacterium | reverse complement strand
TAAACCGGAACATTAATTTTTTTCAGAACGTAAGGCAGCGCGCCGAGATGATCTTCGTGACCGTGCGTCAGAATGATCGCGGTGATTTCGTTGCGATACTGTTCGAGGATTTCAAAATCAGGAATGCAGACATCGACGCCGTAGACGCTCTCTTCCGGAAAGCCCATGCCCGCATCAAGGATGAGCATCTCGTCGCCGTAACGCATCAGCGTACAGTTCATCCCGAACTCGCCGATACCGCCGAGGGGAATTATTTCGAGGACGTTAGACACTTGTGATGGTTAGCTCGACTCTCTGGACGGGGCGAAGTGAGTATAGCATGTGCCTTCTAATCCTATTGACTCCGCTCATGGCTTGTAATATTGTCCGCCCGCCTCGATTAACGGGCTGGTCCCAGGCCTGCGACTCTCGCTTTCTACTAAACGTTCCAGCCCGTGTACCAGTGCAGAATGGAGAAGCCAATGTCTAACTATGAAGATTCAGCAGATGCTCGGATTCTTTATGTTTGCCATGAGCCGGCGATGCGAATTTGTAGTGTGAAGAAAGTTAGTCACCTGGCGGCCTGCCTTTTGACGTTATTGGTTGCTGGTAATCTCAGTTTGTCGGCCGCGCAAACGGCCACCGCAAGTCCTACTCCGAGCGACGAGGAGCTAAGGTTACAGGAAGAAAAGCGCCTCCTTGACCTGCAGAAAGCCATCGCGGAAGACAAGAAAGCGATTAGAGATGCCCAACCCACGCCAGCTTCCACGCCAGCCATTACTCCGCTCGCCGGCGACACGACCCTCAGCGAAGGAGTTCGGCTGGAAACGGAAATGGTTTCGTACGCCGCCATGTCCCAAATCGCTGCGGCGATCAGTCGGGAGTTAAAGACCGAACTTCTGGGAAATCCGCACTCGACCATCGCGGTTTATGACGCCCAGGTAATCAAGGACTGGCGGTTCTATCAGGCTTTGCGACCAGCTTTCCAAAGACAGGTTGAAGACCTCGTTGCGACCTATCGGGCCCTGCTCTGTGAACATAAATTGGCAGACAAGGAGTTTAAAAGTAGTGCGCTCTGTGGAAACGAGAGGATCGGCTCATTTTCAGCACGCGTTAATGTAGAAACATTTTTGCCGACAGTTCCCACGGCTTTCAGCGCCGGCGCCGGCCTGCTGAAGTCTTTTATTGATTTCGCGGCGTTGTTCCGCACCGATACTAAGATCGAAGGCAAAGCTGTGACTATTGAACAGACCGCCCTGGTCGCCGAGGTCTTTCGGGCACTCAAGAATGAGTTCGACTGCCGGTCGAAGGCTTACGGCGTGGACCCATCGCAGCCGGGCAAACCCGGCACGACCATTAGTTGTGAAAAGCGAGGACTCGATCTTTATTATCCAGGTCAGTTTCCTCCACGACTTGATCCCGGAGACACCCAATCGACAACCGTAGCTAAGATCGGTCTGCTTTATCTTTACAAAGAAGAAGCCGACAAGATAATCAAGCGACTAAATGAGGAGAAAAAAGCGAATCTGGAAAAAATCAAGCCGGATCTGGAGGAGAAAAGTAAACTGCAGGCGGAGCTGAATGAAGTTGAAAACCTGACCGAGAAGCGGGACAACCTCATGAAAGCAATCGCCAACGAGCAAATGCCCGCCTTTAAGAAAAAGCTCCTGAATGCTTTGAGCGAAGTAGAAGTGGAACTGGCCAAGCACAAGTATTCGGCGCAAGAGTTGAAGGAACTCATCAAACCGCACGACGAAAACATCAACGATGTTCGCAAAAAAAACAAAGAGATCGACGACCAGATAAGGCCCCTAACTGAGATCAACGATCGGTTCCAAGTTTTCATTGATCAGTTTGTTAAGGTTGATGAAGGAAAAGGCATCAATGCGCTGGCCCTCTTTGTGAAGGCGGAAGACATCGACGCAATTATGAATAAGGACGAGAGCTATTGGTTAGAGATTAAATCCGCGAGCGCCGGCGGTAACAACCGGACCAGAAAAAACCTGATTTGGTTTTTTACCGGTGCAAGAATCGATCACAGCGGTGGCGCGATTCTCGAGTACACGCTGTATGACAAAGAGGGCAAGGTAGTCTTGGCAGACAAGCTCTCGTATTACAAAGGCTACCTGGAACCAAAGAAGATTCGCAACGGCAAACTGGAGGACGCCGTCAAGCCTTGATCAGTATCGGTGATGTCGGCGCAAGCCGCAGATCAGTAATCTGTATTTTGGTTTTTCTTTGCGCCACAAGCGTAATCTTCGCCCAATCTCCGGAATTTTATGAACCCTGGAAGAATCCTAATATCGCGTTGGCCATCGATCCGTTCGAAGGCAACGCGCTCGATTGGGAGAAGCTCGCGACCGACAAGCGCGTCGTCGCCATCATTCATCGTGCGACCATCGGCGACCGAGTCGATAAGAAGTATGCAGAACGAAAGATTGAAGCGAAGAAGCGCGGCTACAAATGGGGCGCTTATCATTACGGCAAGCCAGGCGATCCGATCAAGCAGGCAGACTTCTTTTTGGAAACAGTCAAACCGGAATCTGACGATTTGATCGCGCTGGATCTCGAAAGCACGGACTTCGCGAAGCACATGAGTTTTGACGAAGCGCGCGTCTTCATCAATCGAATAAAAGAAAAGACCGGGCGCTACCCGACGGTCTATGCAAACAACCTTGTCGTCAAAGCTATCGCTGAACAATTCGGCGCCGACGATGTCTTCGCGAAGACGCCGCTTTGGTACGCGCGTTTCAAATCCACGGTTAACGATTTTCCGAAAGGGACGTGGAACAGCTATACCCTTTGGCAATTCTCGAGCGAGATCAATTGCACGGCGGATAATCGAGCCGTCTGTCTCTACACCGTTCCCGGGACTGAATTCGACATGGACGTTGACGTATTCAACGGCACGATTGAACAATTAAAACAAAGGTGGCCGTTCGATAATTGATTCCTTACAACCCGCCGATAATCCCTGGACCCAACTGCCCAGATGTTTGGTTGAAAATGTTGACTGGGCGGCCGAACAGGAATATTGTCTGCCCCAGTTCCCAGTCCCGCAAATTGAACTCTTTGAAATTGCCCTGAGGAGGATCCAATGAAGAAGGTTTTCCGAAACGCAACTTTTCTCACGCTCTTGGCCGTAAGTATTCTGGCGACGCCACTAACAATCAGCTCGTCACCGCCGCCGCAAGATTTCCCAGATCCGGCTTGTGTCAGCACTTGCGCGCAGTTGTTGTACGAGTGTATTGCCTCCGGCCAGAAACACAACGACCATGCTTGCATCTCTGTTTACCGGCATTGCATTGCACAATGCGGCAAACATTAAGCTGATCGAAAAAACGCGAAGTCATTTGCTGGAGTACTTTGGAAGTCTTCATTACACCGGCGGGGCGGACCGTCTTTCTCTGGACTGTTTTGACGATCAGCGGCATACTCCGCTCGCTTGGGTTTTCTGAAAACCTCTCCACGAAAGGACTCCGGCCATGGCTATTGATCCGGGACTCGCAAACGACAGTTGCATCTTCATTGAAGCTGTTTCAGGCGACGGCGGAACGCATAACGCAAACTCCATCTGGTGGCTGAGCCATGACATTAATCTGGTCGGCCCCGTCTCAGGTCCTGACAGCGCCGACGCAGGTCAGATAAATCCGGTAGTGGTCAGTTTTCACCGGAAGCCGGCGTCAAGCAATTGCGTTTTTCCTGGCGACGAAAGTCTCACCGTGGAACTCTGGGTAGCCAACCCGTCATTGGTGATTTCGCCGCGCGTTCACTTAGGCGCGAAGAGGGTCGGCTTCATTGGTGCGTTGTTACCGGCCGAGGGCGACAGTGGCACGCAGCAGATTGATTGGGACGTGCCCGCGAATGCCTCGCCCGGTGATCCGCAAAGCGCCGGCCACAAGTGTTTGGTTGCGCGTGCTTATCCGAGCAGCGGCGCACCGGCCACTAATAACTTTTTCCTTCCTGGCGACCAGCATGTGGCGCAACACAATCTCTGCATCGTGCGCGCGACGACGAATGTGCTGACTTTTACGGCCAACACGGCGAATCCGCAAGCGCCACATCCGCCGACGATCAATCCAACCCCAAACGCGAAGTTGCGCGCCGTCCAGGATGTGCGCCCAAATACTTTCGTTCGGAACACGATTACCAGCCGGTTAGCATCGCTTGCTGGATTTCAGCAGCTTAGAACGAAAACTTTGCCCGGCGGTTTCAAATTCGATCTTACGAATTTGCATGCTTCAGGCATCGTGGATCATTCGCATCCAACGATCATTTCGCCGTTCCCCCCTCACATCCTTCCCAGTTTTGAAGCGAAAGTCTTTCTGGATCCTCGTCACGTGACTCCAATCACGTTCCTGGCAGATCTTACCGGCGTGGCAAGAGGCGAAGCCTGCATATTTCATCTGATTCAGACGAGCCTCACAGACGTGGTCGAGGGGGGACTGACACTGGTCGCGTTGAAGGACTAGCGCTCCAATGCCTGACCTGCTGGTGAATCTATTAAACTTGCGGCCGCTTGAGCCGCTGCTGGGTGAAGCAGGCGCAACGGGCGTCACTGTTCGCCGCGCCCAACCGTTCGAAATCACGCCTGTCCGAGAATTCATCGAGTCGAATTTTTCCATTGCCTGGGCTGATGAAATCTCCGTCGGTTTCGCAAACAAACCTGTGACGGTTTTCATCGCGACTCGTGATGGTCGAGTGGTTGGTTTTGCCGGATATGAATGCACGCGCAAGGCTTTCTTCGGTCCCACCGGCGTCGCTGAAAGCGAGCGAGGACGAGGCATTGGCAAAGCTTTGCTGATCGCCGCGCTGTGGGGATTGCGGGAGCTTGGTTATGTTTACGGAATCATTGGCGCCGCAGCTCCGGTTGATTTTTATCAGGAAGCAGTCGGTGCGATTGAGATTCCCGACAGTCAGCCGGGGATTTATACGGATTTATTGAGATAGGTTTCTGTGTGGCCAAAGAATAACCCTTCCGTCAGCGAACTCGCGCGCGTAGTTAACGCCGGCAAGCGTTCAAGAACCATGGATCGCCCGCCCGGTCCACAAGGCACTCCCATCATGGGCGTGATGCGCGAGTTCAATCGCGACATGCTCGGCTTCATAGACAGCGTCCAGCGCGAATATGGCGACATTGCATGGATGCGCTTCCTCTACGTGCCGGCGATATTTCTTTATCATCCCGACCACGTTCAATACGTGCTCGCGACGAACCCGCGAAACTTCAAAAAGGCTATGACGCTGCGGTCGAATTTCTTTCAGCGTCTGGTCGGCAACGGCCTGCTGACGAGCGAAGGCGAAGAATGGAAGCGGCAGCGACGTTTGTCATCCCCGGCATTCCATCGCGAACGAATTGCTACTTATGCGAAGACGATGGTTGATTACACGAACCGCTTGATGTCGAATTGGCGCGATGGTGAAGTGCGCGACATTCACAGGGAGGTAACGCGGCTGACGCTGGAAATTGTCGTGCGGTGTTTGTTCAACGCGGATGTTTCGAACGATGTTGACGAAGTTGGAACGACTCTGAAAAAACTCGTGAAGCCGTTTGCCGCGCAGGCTACTTTAAAATGGATCATGAACAATCGTCTGCCGACGCCGTATCATATACAGTTTCACCGGTTGGCAAAGAAAATCGATCGCGTCGTTTATCGGATTATCGCCGCGCGGCGGCGCAGCGGAAAAGACGAAGGCGACCTGTTGTCGATGTTGCTGGCGGCCCACGATGAAGACGGCAGCGCCATGAATGACCAGCAATTGCGCGACGAGGTGATGACGTTGTTCCTGGCTGGACATGAAACGACGGCACTCACGCTGACGTGGAGTTGGTATCTGCTAGGCAAACATCCGGAAGTGGAAAAGAAGTTTCACGAAGAATTGGACGAAGTGCTCGGCGATCGTGAAGCGACGTTGGCTGATTTACCGCGCTTGAAGTACACGGAACAGATTGTCAAAGAATCGATGCGGCTTTATCCGCCCGCGTACGGACTGGGTCGTGAAGCGATCGGGGATTGCGAAATCGGCGGCTATCAAGTTCCTGCCGGCACGCAAGTGTTCATGTTTCAATGGGCGACGCAGCGCGATAGCCGGTTCTTCGACAAGCCGCTGCAATTCAAGCCTGAGCGCTGGAGTGAAGAGTTTGAAGCGCGCCTGCCAAAATTTGCCTACTTCCCTTTTGGCGGCGGTCCGCGGGCCTGCATCGGCGCATCGTTCGCGATGATGGAAATCATTCTGGTGATGGCGACGATTGGACAGCGATTCCGGCTGGAGTTGGCTTCCGATCATCCGGTGGAAATCTATCCGGCAATGTCCTTGCGACCGAAGGATGGGGTGAGGGTGGTTGTTCGAGATCGAAAGATTTAGATCATCGCATTCACCAGCATCGCCCATTCGTCCAACGCAAAAGTTTCAGCTCGACGTAGGGCTGGAATACCGGCATCACACAGCACGATGCTGGCCCCACCGTGTTTTCTCAGCAACTCCTGAATCGGCTCCGGCGCCTCGCGCAGATTGTTGAGGATTGTCTTGCGCGGGTGCGCAAAACCTGCGCTCACCACCTGCCACAAAAGATTTTCATCTTGCACGTCTGCCGCAATTCGCTTACGAACGCGCAGGCGCATGATGGTGCTGACAACTTTCGGAACCGGCCGAAACGATTGCGGAGAAACATCGAATAACTTGTCGGCTTCACAATAAGCTTCGACGAACGCCGACAAATATCCGCGATCATGCGAACCCGCTTCGGCAGTGATGCGATCGGCAACTTCCCGCTGAAGCATCAGCACCATTTCAGTGATGCAGTCTCGCTGTTCGATCAGCCTTTGCAGAATTGCTGTGCCGACGTTATAGGGAAGATTTGCGACGACCCGCGCACTGACCGCCGGCTGAATAACTTCGCAGAAATTAACAGATAGCGCGTCGGCTTCGATCAGCTTAAGGTTCGCGGCGGTTGAGAACTGTTGCCGCAATTGCGGAACGAGGTCGCGATCGAACTCAACGGCAACGACGCGAGCGCCGCTTTCAACTAGCCGCTTAGTCAAAGCGCCGCGGCCGGGTCCGACCTCCATGATCGTTTCGTCAGGTTTGGGTTCAACTGCGGCGATGATGCGATCGACGACGTTCTGGTCGACGAGGAAGTTCTGACCGAAGCGGCGCTTGGGAAAAGGATGAGGGATGAAGGATGAAGGATGAAATCCAGTTTCGGACTTGTTGGAGTTGCCGGAGCGAGTCTCTGATTGCTCTTTCTTCATCCTTCCGCCTTCATCCTTCATCCTTGCTCTTAGCCGGATAGCCGGTGATTTCCACATCTGCGTCGTGCGGATGAACTTCGACGCGCTCCAGCCGAA
>DATBSG010000055.1:0-9773 GCA_036559945.1 Pyrinomonadaceae bacterium | reverse complement strand
GTACGAGCCGCCGATCGTCATTGCGCTTACGAGCGCGCGTTTCGGATCAGGTTTCTCAAGGCCCAGCTCGAAGCGCATCATGAAATCCACCCATTTCCTTGGGTCCTTCGACAAGGCTTCGACGATCGGTGCACTCTCTTTGTGGCTCAACCCGTAGAAATGAAAGACCTGCGCGACCTCGCGCATTTCTTCTTCGGGAATCTCCACAACTTCACGCTTCTCGCGCTCGCGCTCTTTGGCGTAATGCTCGGCATCGCTTTTTGCCGCGAGATAACCGCCGAGGCCCATCGCGATCGAGCCCGCCGCAATTTCCGCGAGCCCCGCAGTCACAATGATGCCGGCCGAATCGATCGCACCGGTCAGACCCGCCGCCAACGCGAACGGCACAGTCAGCCCATCAGACATACCGATGACTATGTCGCGGACAGTTTCGCCGGCGGTGAAGTGACGTTCGATGTGACGTGTCTGTGGCATGGTTCGTGTTGAGCGTAATTCACGATCAACAAATTATTTTTCATTTGTCATTTTCCATTTCTCATTTGCGCATTTGACGCCCTTTCCCTAACCCCTCTCCCAGTGGGAGAGGGGAAAAATGACAAATGGAAAATATTCTTAGAACTTCCCGAGCAATATCAGGACGCCGATTACAATAAATGCCGCTCCTGCCGCACGCTTGATCCACTCGAGCGGCAGATATTCCCCGAGTGCCGCACCAACAATGATACCGATGGCCGACACCGCAGTCAGCGCCAACGAGGCGGCGATGAAGACTTCCCACGGTCGCTTCTTCTCAGCCGCCATCGTCATCGCCGCAAGCTGAGTCTTGTCGCCCATCTCTGCCAAAAAAATGACACCAAAAGTTGTCAGCAGCACGCGCCAGTCCATGTCAGCTCCTCTATGATCGAGCCCGCAGCCTGACTCAGCGCTCCGAGCCTTGAATATTGATTGCGCAAATCATGTAAGGCACAATTGCGGATCTGTCAATAACTTCGCGCTGCCACTCGGACAATCAAAGCCTTTATGGCAGAAGCCGTCAAAGAATTCCTGGGGACGCAACGCTTCGGTTTACGCCGCAAACTCGGCGCGGGCGGAATGGGTGTTGTCTATGAAGCTATCGATCAGCTCACGAACAAAACCATCGCGTTGAAGACCTTGAGTCGCGCCGAACCCGAGCACATTTATCGCCTGAAGCGGGAGTTTCGCGAACTGGCCGATGCGTCACATCCAAATCTCGCGGCGCTCTACGAGCTAATGTCCGAGGGGCGTCATTGGTTCTTCACCATGGAACTCGTGAAAGGAGTGACCTTCACTCAGTACGTGCGGCCCGAAGGTGACAGCCGAGCGGCCGATTCATCTGACACGATCTCGCGTGACGCGGATCGCGCTGACTCGGAAGCTGACACGGTGGAATTCGACAGCTCGCGCCTTTTGTTCGAGTCGGGCGAGATGGCGCCACCTGACGAACCGTTGCCGCCGCTCACGTCCGTCTACGAACTTGACGAATCACGGCTCCGCCCCGCACTTCGGCAACTGGCGGAAGGCGTTCATCACTTGCACGAACTGGGCAAGCTGCATCGCGACATAAAACCGTCGAACGTCCTGGTGACGGATGAGGGGCGCGTTGTCATTCTCGATTTTGGACTAGTCGAAGATGCCGAACCGGCGGCGCGCGACACTCTGCTTGTCGGCACGCCGGATTACATGTCGCCCGAACAGGGCGCGCAACTTCCCATCTCGCGGGCGAGCGACTGGTACAGCGTCGGCGTGATGTTGTACGAAGCATTGACGGGCAGACTGCCGTTTGCCGGCAAGTCCTTCGAGGTCGTATTGCGCAAACAAACGCGCCGGCCCATTCAGCCAAATGAAATCAATCCGCGCGCGCCAAGGGCGCTGAGTGAACTGTGCATGAATCTGCTGCGCCGGAATCCGAAGAACCGTCCGCGAGGTCGCGATCTGCTGCGCGCGTTGAAAGCGGGACGGACGCCATTCGTCGTACCCGGTATCGCAAAGCGAACCAGGGAAACCGCGTTCATCGGGCGCGAGGGGCAGCTTGCGGAATTACACGACGCGTTTCGCGCAACCCTGGAAGGCAAAGGCGTCTCTGTCTACGTTTGCGGCGTGTCGGGAATGGGAAAGAGTACGTTGGTGCAAACATTTCTCGATGAGATCAGGCAAGGTTCGCACGAAGCTTTCATCCTTCAGGGCCGCTGCTACGAACGCGAGTCGGTTCCATACAAAGCGCTCGACGGCGTGGTCGATAGTCTGACGCGCCGGCTGGCGTCGATGCCGCGCGACCGAGTTCAGCCGCTAATCCCGCGGGACGCGCCGGCACTGGCTCGGGTGTTTCCGGCAATGCTTCAGATTGACGCGATATTCGAGGAGCGTTATGCGCGGCGTGAAACCGGCGACCTGTTCACTTTGCGCCGGCACGCATTCGGCGCGCTGCGCCAATTGTTCTCAGCGATTGCGCGTCAGCAGCCGCTGATCATTTGGACCGACGATTTGCAATGGGCGGACGCTGACAGCATTCGCCTGCTGGAAGATCTGCTGCGACCACCTGATTGCCCGCCGCTGCTTTTGATTGCGAGTTTTCGCGCTGAGGATTTCGAGTCAAAGTCGTTCCTCAAACAGTTGGTGCAGAACGCCCGGACCGAGACGTGCCGCGAGATCGTGCTCGATCGCTTGACCGATCAGGAAGCGGCAGCCCTCGCGCGTTCTCTGCTTTCGGCGGCGACCATCGAGGCTGAACCTTTCATCGATTCGATCGTCCGCGAAGCAACCGGCAATCCATTCCTGCTTGAGCAACTATGCCATTACGCCTCGATCGGCGAACGCCCCGGTGCGGAAGGAATCAGCCTGGCAACGATGCTGGAAGAGCGCATCGACCAACTGCCCGATGGTTCGCGCGCGCTTCTGAATACGCTCGCCGTTGCCGCGCGGCCGGTGAACCAGGATGTGGCCTTTGCCGCCAGCGACGTTGAGCGTGACGATTTGCAGATTATGAATGCCGTGCGGTCCGCGCAATTCGTTCGGAGCGGAGGCGCCGCGTACGGCATTGAACTTTATCACGATCGCATCGCGGAAACGCTCAGGCTGTTGCTGTCCGATCACGAACGCCGCCACATTCATCGGCGGTTGGCACAAACAATCGAAGCGCGCGGCTTTGACGATCCGGAAGCGCTGTATGACGACTATCTTGGCGCCGGCGAAAATTCGCGCGCTGCGGTTCACGCCGAAGCCGCAGCGCAAAAAGCTGCCAGCGCGCTCGCATTCGATCGAGCGGCGCTGTATTTCCGGCGGGCGATCGAATTGGCTCCGCCGAGCGCGGACGTCACAGAACTAAGGGTTGCACTGGGCGACGCGCTAGCCAATGCCGGGCGGCCGGCAGAGGCGGCCGCCGAATATCTCGATGCGGCGAAGGCCACTGCTCTCCGCGACAATTTCGCCGTTCCTAGTTACCTTCCGCGACGTGCGCTGGAGTTGCAGCAGCGAGCCGGCGCGCAGTTGCTGATGGGCGGCCACGTGAAAGAAGGCCTGGCGATTTTCGAAAAGGTGCTGCAAGCGGCCGGATTCAAGTTGCCAAAAGGTCCGCGCAGCGCGTTGCTTTCGTTGCTTGTCCGGCGCGCTTGGATTTGGATGAGAGGCTTGGATTTCACTGAACGCGACGCTGATGCGATTTCGGAAGCCGATCTGCAACGCATCGATATTTGCTGGTCAATAGCCGCCGGTTTAGGTGTCGTCGATTTGATACGCGGCGCGGAATTCCAAAGCCGCCATTTGTTGCTGGCGTTGCGCGCCGGCGAATCCTACCGGGTGGCGCGCGCGATGGCCTTTGAAACCGTGCAGACCGCGACACGCGGCGGCCCGGCGGTGGCGCGTGCGCGACAGCTCGCGGATCGCACGGAGGCTCTGGCCAAGCAATCAGGAAATCCACACGCGATCGGCATGGCAATTTGGGCGCGAGGTCTGAGCGCCTATCTGATCGGTGAATGGAAAGAAGCGGCTGAATTGTGTGAACGATCCGCGGAAGTCTTGCGTGATCAATGCACGGGCGCGACCTGGGAGCTGACGGTCGCGAATCGATTCATGCTGACGTCGCTGATGTTTCTCGGTGAGCTGACTGAGGTCGCGCGCCGGGTTCCGCAGCTCCTGTCGGTGGCGCTTGATCAGGGCAATCTATTCGCCGCGACGGATCTGCGAACGCGTCTGAATCCGATTTGGCTGGCGGCTGACGATCCCGACCGCGCGCGCAACGAAGTGATCGCCGCGATGACCGTATGGCCCCGTGAAGGCTTTCACTTGCAGCACTACACGTCGCTGGTGGCGCTGGCGCAAATCGAGCTCTATACCGGTGACACCGAAATCGCGTGGAAACACATCGAAGGACAGCTCAAGCCTTTGGAAAGATCTTTGCTGCTGCGGACGCAGGGATTAAAGGTTGACGCGTTGCACCTGCGCGCCCGACTCGCGCTTGCCAGTGCGAGCGGGGCCGTGCGCGAGCAACGATTGCGGATTGCGGAAGACTGCGCCGATCGCATTGCCCGCGAAGCCATGGCGTGGTCGAACCCGCTGGCGAACATGACTTATGCGACGCTGGCGAAACAGCGCGGCGACACTTCGCGCGCGGCCGCCTTCACGCGGCGGGCACTCGATGGGTTCAAAGCTGTCGATATGGCTTTGTATGCGGCGGCGGCGCGTCGCCGGCTGGGCGAATTGCTTCTTGGCGATGAAGGCCGCGCGCTGGTCGCAGATTCCGAAAGCTGGATGACGAAACAACAAATCAAGAATCCGGCCGCGGTGACGAATTTGATGGCGCCGGGTTTCTGAAGGTGCAAGGGCTTTAGCATTGAATGCCGCACGGCGATCGCGTAGGCTCTTCGCGCCCAACGGTAGATCAAATTGCAGCAATCACTTCTCGCATCCCTCTTCAACGAAACCGAACGTCACCCGTTCAGCGTTTCGGAATTGACTGTCAAGATTCGCGACTCGCTGGAAAAAACTTTCGCTTCCGTGTGGGTGGAGGGCGAAATTTCGAATTTCCGCCAGCACAGTTCGGGCCACTGGTACTTCACTCTGAAGGATGAGTTCGCGCAATTGCGCGCGGCGTGTTATCGCAGCAGCAATCAACGAATTCGGTTTCGGCTCGAAGACGGATTGCAAGTTCGCGCGCGCGGGCGTCTGAGCGTTTACGAGCAGAAGGGCGAGTACCAATTAATCGTCGAGACGCTTGAGCCGGTCGGCGCCGGCGCGTTGCAATTGGCGTTTGAGCAGACGAAAGCGCGTTTGCAGGCGGAAGGCTTGTTCGCGCCGGAGTTAAAGCGGGCGATTCCGTTCTTTCCGCGACGAATTGGCGTCGTCACTTCAACGAGCGGCGCGGCTGTCCGCGACATCATCAATGTGATTTCACGCCGCACGCGTACAGTGCATCTGCTGATTGCGCCCGCGCGTGTGCAGGGCGACGGCGCGTCGCACGAGATTGTGCGCGCCATACGCTTTCTCAACGAGCATCACGCGCGCGCTGTCCGCGAAGGCCGTCACGACGTGGCGATTGACGTTTTGATTGTGGGCCGTGGCGGGGGCTCGATCGAGGATCTGTGGGCGTTCAATGAAGAAGTCGTGGCGCGGGCGATTCGCGCATCGACAATTCCGGTGATTTCGGCCGTGGGGCACGAAACCGATTTCACGATTGCGGATTTCGCCGCCGACTTGCGCGCGCCCACGCCTTCGGCCGCCGCCGAACTGGTCGCGGCACATGAAGAAGAACTTTGTTCACGGCTCGAACAACTCGTAGGCAGTTTAAGGCGAACCTTGAATCACCAAATTGCCGTCGAGCGCGCCCACGTGCAGGACTTGACGTTTGCACGCGGCTTCGATGAAGTGAGGTCGAAACTGCGGAGGGCGAAGAACGTAGTAGATTCGCATCAAGATACTTTGCGCAACACGATCAGTCGCATTTATCAAAGCGCATTTCGCAGGTTTGACGCTGCCGCACGGCTGCTGTCGCCGAGCGAATTGCGCAATCGCGCCGTCATGCAACGCGCCCGCTTTGACGCTCTTGCTCAGGCGCGCGATACGGCCATGCTTGCGCGAATCGAGAATGCGCGGAAACAATTCGGCGTGGCGGCCGCTGCACTCGATGCAATGTCGCCCTTGAAAGTTTTGGAGCGTGGTTACGCAATTGCGCAGGACGCTCGCGGTGCGATCGTCCGTGAAGCGGCCGCCGTTTCGATCGGGGATGAGTTACAGGTGCGGCTGTGGAAAGGCCGTTTGGATTGTCGCGTGGAAAGAACAGAAGCGGACGGCCAGCAGATAAACAACCGACGGTGACTCAAGTTACCTGACTCATGTTACGATTGTGCCTAGGTAAATCAGCATGACATTCACCGTTGAATTTGAGCGCGAGGATGATGGTCGCTGGCTAGCCGAGGTGCTGGAACTGCCAGGCGTGCTTGCCTACGGGCAAACCTCTGATGAAGCAATTGCCAAGGCACAGGCTCTGGCCTTACGCGCGCTGGCAGATCGGCTTGAACACGCGGAAGGCACTCCCGAATTTCTAAACATCCATTTCGCCGCAGCATGAGCCAATGGCCTTCAGCCAAAGCAAAACGCGTTCTCGCTGCCCTTCTCCGCATCGGATGGAACGTCAAGCGCGAATCCAGTTCTCATAAGATCCTTTTCCGGCCTGGCTGGCCTGATGTCGTTTTCGCTTTCCATGACAAAGACGAAATCGGGCCAAAGATGTTGGCGCGAATCGCCAAACACACCGGCCTCGAACCAAAAGACTTGTGATTCGGACACATGACGGCTAAACGCAATCGCATCGTCATCGATTTGAACCAACCACCTCCCGCAGGCGGCAGCGGCTTCAGGCCGCGCCGTGGCCACAAACGATCGGGCCGCATCGGACGTGTGCTGGCGATTGTCGGAATCTTTCTGGTGGTCGTCATCCTGGGCGTTTGTGCGGGCGGTTTTTTGTGGTGGCAGCATTTCAAGTCAGGGCCGTCCTACACGCTCGCGTTGCTGGTTGACGCGTCGCAACGAAACGACGGTCAGGAGATCGATCGCATCCTGGACATGGACAAGATCGCCGAGGGCTTTGTCTCAGAAGTTCGCGCGCGGCTAACAGGCTCGTCGATTCTCAATAGCCTGCTGCCTTCACAGTTCGATCAAATTGCCGCGAACCTGACGCCGAAACTGAAGGAGACGCTGCACGAGGTCTTGCCGCCCGAAATTCAGCGCGTTACCGAGCCGGCGAAAGGAAAACCCTTCATCCTGATCGCTTTGAGCGTCCCTTACTTCGCGAGTATTCGGCAGGACGGCGCGATGGCGACAGTTGATCTGAAGTTCAAAGATGAACAGATTCAACTTACAATGCAGCAGAACGGCGACGCGTGGCGAATTACGTCGATCAAGGATGACCAGCTGACAAATATTATCGCTGACGCCGCCCGGAAGGGCGTGTCGCAACGAGGCTCGCAGTTTCAGGACGAGATAATTCGCCGCTTGAAAGATTTACAAACACCGACACCGAGCCCATCGCCGTAGTAGCACAGACTTTAGTCTGTGACTTTGTTCGGCTACAGTGAAGACTGGAACACAGACTGAAGTCTATGCCACTGCGTATGCAAAACAACAACTCTCAAAACTTTGAAACGTCACTCGAGGAACTCGAGCGCATCGTCCGCGAACTCGAGCGTGGCGACCTCCCTTTGGAAAAGAGCCTGGAGCTTTTCGAACAGGGCGTGAAGTTATCGCGCGCCTGTCAGGAAAGGCTAAACGAAGCGGAGCGCCGCATTGAAATCCTTACGCGCGACAATCAGGGACGGCCGGCGATTCGCCCGTTCGAAGCCAACGATGAAGCAGACGAAAAATAAATAATGTCCTCCTCTGTGTCCTCTGTGGTCAATCTTTCCAACAACGCCATCGAATTTTTTGCTTCCACGCGATTGCTAATCGATGCCGAACTCGATCGGCTGATTCCCAAAGAAACCGAGGAACCGGATCGCCTGCACAGCGCAATTCGCTGGAGCCTGTTCGCGGGCGGCAAACGGTTCCGCCCGGCGTTGGTGCTCGCGACCGGGCAAACGTTCGGCGCGCAGGAAGAAAAGTTGCTGCGCACCGCCTGCGCGTTCGAGATGATTCACACCTACTCGCTGATTCACGACGACCTGCCGTCGATGGATGACGATGATCTGCGCCGTGGACGGCCCACTTGTCACGTAAAATTCGATGAAGCCACCGCCATTCTTGCCGGCGACGCGCTCCAGTCTCTTGCCTTTCGAACCATGGCCGAAGATGAAGCACTGTCTGCGCAAGTTCGGATTCAATTGATCAGTGAACTGTCCCGCGCCGCCGGCACACCTTCAGGAATGGTTGCGGGACAAGCGCTCGATCTCGCCGCCGAGTCGCGCGAAGTCGACAGTGAAGAGCTTGAGCGGATTCATCACGAGAAGACGGGCGCACTAATCTCCGCCGCGGCCCGTTGCGGCGCCATCATCGGCGGTGCGAATGAAGCCGAGCTGGCCGCGGTAACGGACTACGGCATCAACCTCGGCCTGTTATTTCAAATCACGGACGATTTGCTCGACGTCACCGCGACCGCCGAAGGTTTGGGCAAAACCCCGGGCAAAGATGAGCGTTCACGCAAAGCAACTTTCCCGTCGCGTTATGGCGTTGAAGTGACGCGCAAAACTCTCTCGGCCGTGCACCGAGTCAGTTGCGATGCACTCGACCGATTGAATAGGCCGGCCGAACTTTTGCGGTCAATCGCGGATTTCATTGCCGAACGCCAAGCGTGATTTCGCGCCTCACGCGTGGGTGGTAATTGTGTTTCGCGAGCCGTCGCCGCTGTGGAAGTCGATTACGGCTTTAAGGATTTCGTCGAGCTTCTTTTCCGGTTTGAAGCCGACTAATTTGTTGACCTTCGCGATGTCCGGAATGCGGCGCGGCATGTCTTCGAATCCCTCTTCGTAAGCTTCGTCGTAAGGCACGAAAACGATTTCGGATTCCGAGTTGGTCAGTTCCTTTACACGCTTCGCGAGGTCAAGGATCGAAATCTCCTGGTTCGAGCCGATGTTGAAAACTTCGCCGACCGATTCGTCCGTGTCCATCAACTTCACCAGCGCGCCTACCACATCGCCGACATAGCAGAAGCAGCGCGACTGTTTACCCGTGCCGTAGACGGTGATCTGGCGGCCGGCAAGCGACTGTTTGACGAACGTCGGAATCACCATGCCATATTGGCCGGTCTGGCGCGGGCCGACGGTGTTGAAAAGACGAACAACGATCGTCGGCAGCTTCTTCTCGCGCCAGTACGCCAGCGCGAGAAATTCGTCGATCGCTTTCGAACAGGCATAGCTCCAGCGCCCTTTGGTCGTGGCGCCCATCACCAGATTGCCGTCTTCGCGAAAAGGAACTTCGGCGCTGAGGCCATAAACTTCCGAGGTCGAGGCAATCAGAACTTTCTTCTTTTTCTTGTTGGCCAGGGATAGGACGACTTCAGTTCCGTGGACATTGGTTTCGATCGTGCGCACAGGACTTTCGACGATGAGTTTGACGCCGACCGCCGCCGCGAGGTGAAAAATCACGTCGCACTGATCGACGAGTTCGGCAGTAACCGGCTGGTTTTGAATGCTGTCAATCGTGTAATGGAAGCGTGGATGGTCTTTCAGGTGGCGAATGTTTTCGATGCTGCCGGTAGATAGGTCATCAATGACAAATACTTCGTCGCCACGTTGGAGATACGCGTCGGAAAGATGCGAACCGATGAACCC
>DATBSG010000054.1:0-14574 GCA_036559945.1 Pyrinomonadaceae bacterium | reverse complement strand
TTAGTTATCATCCCAGCCGCTGTTGTCGGTGTTCTTGCGAGTGGCTTTCACTCTCGCGGACAGGAAACGTCCAGAACGAATGCACCCCCAGCCGAAAAAGCTCCAGTAGTGTTTGTGGAAGTACTTCCCAGTGAAAGCAAGCTCACCTGGGTGCACGACAACGGGCGCTCAGAGGCTCACCATCTGCCGGAAACCTGCGGCGGTGGTGGAGTATTTTTCGATTACGATAATGACGGTTGGATGGACATTTATCTCGTGAACAGCGGGCCATCGGACTTTTTCACGCCCAAGACGCCGTTGAAGAGCGCGCTTTATCACAACAATCATGACGGCACATTTGCGGATGTGACCGATAAAGCCGGAGTTGCGGCTGGAATTTTTGGCATGGGCGCAGCCGCTGCTGATTACGATGGCGATGGTTGGGTGGATCTGTACGTCACCGGCTACGACCGCAGCATTCTCTATCACAACAACGGCAACGGCACGTTTACGGACGTGACGGACAAGGCGGGAGTGTCCGCGCCCGGCTGGTCCACGAGCGCCGCCTGGTTTGACTATGACAATGACGGCAAGCTTGATCTATTCGTTTCAAGCTTCGTCGAATACAGCGCTAAAGGAACAATCTTTTGCGGCGATAATCGCCTGGGGCGTCGTTACTACTGCGTGCCACGGGTATTCAAGCCTCGCGCGAGTCATCTGTTTCACAATGACGGCAATGGTAAATTCACTGACGTAAGCAAACAGTCGGGCATTGCCAATTCACTCGGCAAATCGTTTGGTGTGGTCGCTACGGACGTTAACAATGACGGTTTGGTGGATCTGTTCGTCGCAAATGACACGGTCGCCAATTTCCTTTTCCTGAACAAAGGCAATGGTAAATTCGAAGAGATCGGCCTTGCGGCCGGAGTGGCGTACAGCGATTCCGGCGCCCCGCGCTCCGGAATGGGAGTGGACGCTACTGACTTTGACGGTGATGGCTGGCAGGATTTGTTTGTCGCGAATATCGATCAAGAGTTGTTCAGCTTATATCAGAACCAACATGACCTAACTTTCCTCGATAAGCCGGGCGAAATCGGCCGCGCCACGCGTTTACTGAGTGGCTGGGGCCTGAAGTTTTTTGATTATGACAATGACAGTAATCCCGATTTGATTCTCGCCAACGGACACCCGGATGACATGGTCGAGGTCCAGTCGCTAAAAGTGAAATACAAAGAGCCGTTGCTGATGTTTGAAAATGTCAACGGCACATTCAAGAACGTGAGTTCGCAATCGGGGGCGGCCTTCACCAAAGACTGGCCGGCACGAGGGCTGGCTCTGGGCGATTATGATAACGACGGCGATCTCGATGTGCTGATTATCAATAACGGCGAGGCGCCGGTGCTGCTTAGGAATGAAGGCGGGAGCCGCAATAACTGGGTTGGGCTTCAGCTCGTGGCCACGAAGAGCAATCCCGCCGCGGTCGGCGCGATCATTACGTGGGAAGCCGGCGGTATGAAGCATCGGAGGCTGAAAACCAGCGGCGGCAGCTTTCTTGCTACGCATGACCCTCGTGAGATCCTCGGAACAGGCCAGGCCTCGAAGATCGACAGCATTGAGATCAAATGGCCCAGCGGCCGCGTGGATAAGCTCACTAATCTGCCGATCAATAAATACGTTAAGGTCGTCGAAGGCACGCAAAGCTTCCAAATCGCGGCGGGGTCAAAGTAGTCGACGATTCAAGAACGGACTAACGAAGAATCGGCCAGGCGACAATCATGATCTTTCGCATGAGACGCGCGTCCGTTGCTTTAATCGTGCCTGTCCTTCTCTCGTTTCTGATAGTTCCTTCTAATCGCCTCTCAACAATCGCGCAGAGTGTTGATAGGTTCCCATTTCACAAACCTGCCCTATCTGTCGAAGAAAGAGTTAGCAACATCATCTCGTTAATGACGCTTGACGAGAAGATCGCCTGCTTAGGCACAGATCCGAGTGTCCCGCGTCTGGGAATCAGAGGCTCGCGCCACGTCGAAGGCATTCATGGACTGGCGCAGGGTGGGCCCGCCAACTGGCGGCCGCCGCGGATCGTGCCGACGACGATCTTTCCTCAGGGCATCGGCATGGCGGAAACGTGGGACGTCGAGATGCTGCGTCAGGCAGGAGAAATCGAAGCATACGAAGCGCGCTACATCTTTCAAAGTCCTAACTATCATCAAGGCGGAATCGTCATTCGCTCGCCCAACGCAGACCTCGGACGCGACCCGCGCTGGGGCCGGACGGAAGAATGCTATGGAGAAGATCCTTTCTTCAACGGATCGATGGTCGTGGCCTTTGTGAAAGGAATGCAGGGAGACGATCCGAAGTATTGGCGGGCGGCGGCCTTGATGAAGCATTTCCTCGCTAACAGTAACGAAAACAATCGCGACAAAACCTCCTCGAGTTTTGATGAGCGCCTCTTTCGCGAGTACTACTCCGTGCCTTTTCGGATGGGTATCATCGAAGGCGGCGCGCGCGCGTTTATGGCGTCCTACAATGAGATGAACGGCGTCCCCATGACCGTCAATCCGGTGCTGAAGGATGTCGCCCGCAAAGAATGGGGACATGACGGCATCATCTGCACCGACGCCGGCGCGATGCGCAACCTGGTCACGTCACAGAAATACTCTCCCGATTTCGAGCATGCTGCTGCCTCATCAATCAAAGCCGGCATCGGTCAGTTCTTGGACAATTATCGCGACGCTGTGCGCGATGCTTTGAAAGAGGAGTTAATAAGGGAAGAAGATATCGATGAAGTTCTCAAAACAAATTTCAGGGTCATGATTAAGCTTGGCCTGCTCGATCCGCCGGCCATGGTTCCCTATGCGCAAATCGGCAGCGAGCCCGAACCCTGGTTATCAGAGAAACACAAATCTACGGCACGCCTGATTGCGAAGAAATCGATCGTGTTGTTGAAGAATTCAAATCAGACTCTGCCGCTCGATCGCACGAAGATAAAATCCATCGCTGTAATTGGTCCACGCGCCAATGAAGTGTTCCTCGATTGGTACAGTGGTTCGCCGCCGTATGCTGTGACACCACTCGAAGGAATCAGAAACAAACTCGGAAACACGGTGACCGTGAGTTACTCCGCAGGAGATGCGCAAGTTGCCCGCAACGCAGAGGTGGCAGTTGTCTGCGTCGGTAATCATCCGAACGGCGGCGAAAACATGCCGTGGGCGAAAGTATCTGTACCGAGCGAAGGTCGCGAAGCAGTCGATCGCGAATCCATTACCCTCGAACAGGAAGAATTGATTAAGCGGGTGTACAGGGCGAACCCAAGAACGATCGTCGTGCTGATCTCCAGTTTTCCCTATGCGATTAACTGGAGCCAACAGACTGTGCCGGCAATTCTACACATGACCCACAGTAGCCAGGAAGAAGGCAATGCGCTGGCCGATGTTTTGTTCGGTGATTACAATCCCGCCGGACGTCTGGTGCAAACCTGGCCGCGTTCGCTGGATCAGTTGCCGCCGATGATGGACTACGACATTCGTCATGGCCGCACGTACATGTATTTCAAAGGCG
This sequence comes from Pyrinomonadaceae bacterium, assembly GCA_036559945.1. GTDB lineage: Bacteria > Acidobacteriota > Blastocatellia > Pyrinomonadales > Pyrinomonadaceae > UBA11740. The sequence goes on along the minus strand of DATBSG010000054.1, from coordinate 11,034 downwards.
AGCCGCTTTACCCTTTCGGCTATGGCCTGAGCTATACGAGTTTCGCGTATTCGAATTTGAGGACCAGCACTCCCTCACTGCCCAGCCGCGGTTCAATCGATATCAGCGCCGACATCACGAACACCGGCGACCGCGCCGGCGAAGAGGTTGTGCAGATGTATATCAAACACCTGAATTCATCGGTCGCGAGGCCACCGCTGGAACTGAAAGGTTTCGTGCGCATTGCCGTACCCGTCGGTCAGAAAAAAACGGTCACGATGCGATTACCTGCCGAGCGCCTGGCCTACTGGGACACAAAAGCGCACGCTTTCAGAGTCGAACCCGACCGGATTCAAATCATGATAGAAGCATCATCAGCGGACATCAGGCTGAGGAAGACTATACAAGTACGTTAAGGACAGGAGAGCGACTAAAGTAGAGGTCTGCCGCAATGATGAACTCGGTCGCGTCGCGACGAAATGAATTTAGCCGGGTCTTTCAAGGCCCGGTAAGCTGGGCAAAAGGAATGCGGGGTCGCGTTAGCGACGATTGAGTCTAAGGAAATCCATTCAACCGTTCAACCGTCGCTACGCGACTGACGCGAATAATTGTCCGCTTGCCGGCCTTGAAAGGCACCGGCTTCCGGAGTCGATGGCCATCGCGTTAGGATCGCGGCGCTGGTTGAGGTAACCCCGGCGGTCGCTATGACCGCGCTCAGGAATTCGCGCCGACTGAGCTTTTTCATCACACCTCTAATTTATCCACTAATCAAGACCACAATTGTACTCACTGTTTGCTATGATGAGCCAGCCATGACCAGGAAACCAGGACGCCGAACTTTCCTTAAGCAATCAATCCTCGCCAGTGTCACCGCAGCCATCACTAATCAGTTGTCTGGTGTTTTCTCCATCGCTAGTAGAAGCCCACAATCTTCTATCGAGCAGAACGTCGACGCGATAATCACGCGCATGACTCTGGAAGAGAAGATTCAGATGGTCCATGGTGTGCACCGACGCGGGTTTATCGGTTATGTGCCGGGGATCCCTCGCCTCGGCATTCCTGAGCTGGCTTTGACTGATGGCCCGGCAGGCGTGCGACACGGCCCGGGAACGGCTTTCCCGGCGCCGGTCGCACTTGCGGCCACTTGGGATCGGTCGTTGGCCCAGGAATACGGCGCAGGCCTGGGCGCGGAGACTAAGGCGAAAGGGCAAAACGTTTTGTTGGGCCCAATGGTCAACATCGTCCGCGTTCCGGAAGGCGGTCGCAACTTCGAGACCTTCGGAGAAGATCCTTACCTGACGGCCCAGATTGCAACCGCCGAGATTCGCGGTATTCAAAGTCAGGGCGTCATCGCCGAAGTCAAGCACTATGCAGCCAATAATCAGGAGAAGGAAAGGCTTAACGTCAGCGCGGAAGTCGATGAGCGCACGCTCCGCGAAATTTATCTGCCGGCGTTTGAGGCCGCCGTCAAAGAAGCGAAGGTTGGCTCGGTAATGGCCGCTTACAATAAAGTCAACGGCAGCTTTTCGTCAGAAAACGCTCATCTGCTCAAAGACATACTGAAAGGCGAATGGGGATTCGACGGCTTTGTTGTCTCAGACTGGGGCGCGACGCACAGCACGGTTGGTGCTGCCAACAACTGGCTCGACATAGAGATGCCCACCGGCGAGTTCTTTGGCGATAAGCTCGCGGCCGCTGTCAAACAGGGCCAGGTGCAGGAGAAGACAATCGACGATAAGATCCGCCGGATCCTGCGCGTGTTGATGCGGTTTGGATTTTTTGAGCGCCCGCCACAAGTTGGCCCAATCGATTACAAGGCTCAGGCGCAAGTGGCTCGCCAAGTCGCAGCAGCTGGGGTGGTGCTGCTCAAGAACGAAGGGAATGTGCTACCTCTCGACCTCAATAGCTTCAAAAGCATCGCGGTGATTGGGCCTTACGCCGATCGAGCGACGAGCGGTGGCGGTGGCAGTGCACGCATCTCGCCGTTCAACACCGTCAGTCCGCTGGGAGCGATCGCTGAAAGGGTCGGAAGCAAGGCCACGTTGCGGTTTCTCAGATTTGTCCCGGGCACTGACCTGTCAAAAAGCGATCCGTCAACCACCGGAGCCGGCCTTTTGGCCGACGCTGTGCAGCTCGCAAAAGACTCCGACATCGCAATTGTTTTCGGTCGGGACTTTGAAACCGAGGGAGCCGATCGCGCCAGCATTGCTTTGCCGGATGAACAGGACGAAATGATTAGTGCGGTCGTCAGCGCCAACAGGCGTGCCGTTGTAGTCCTGAATACTGGGTGTATGGTCCTCGTCAGCCGCTGGGTGGATGCTGCTCCAGCGATTGTGCAGGGCTGGTATCCCGGACAGGACGACGGCAATGTCATCGCCGACGTGCTTTTCGGCAGTGTCAATCCTTCCGGCAAGCTACCGATCACTTTTCCACGGCTGCGGCAGGACAGTGGCGTCGCCACGGCGGAACAATATCCCGGTGTTAATGGACTGGGCCATTATTCCGAAGGCGTCTTTGTCGGTTATCGCCACTTCGACAAAAATAACATCAACCCGCAATTTGCTTTCGGCCATGGGCTGTCGTACACAACCTTTGAGTACAGCAACATTAAAGTAAGCCGTAATCGACTCAAGGCCGGAGAATCGCTCGCGGTCGAGGTGCAGGTGAAGAACACTGGCCGTCGTGAAGGAGCCGAGGTAGTCCAGCTCTATATTCAAGACGTACAAGCATCTGTGCCGAGACCACTCAAGGAGCTAAAAGGTTTTGAGAAAGTAACGCTGCGACCGGGACAAATGAAAGTCGTGCGCATGACCTTGGATACTCGTTCGATGGCCTTCTATGACGCGGCACGAAGACAATGGGTCGTGGAGCCTGGAGAGTTCAAAATTTTAGTAGGCAGTTCGTCGCGAGATATCAGACTGAGCGCGGAATTCGAAGTTTCATAGACTGCCGGCAAATTCATTCGAGACGGAGTCACCGTCGCTCGGCCGTCACTCCCTTCCAATCATCAATGCGAAAAGGTGATGCGGGCAGGTTCGCACCGTTATACAAATTCGTTATCGGGTTATCGGCCCAGGCATAACGAACGGACACGGGCTTCGGCACATTCTGATTAGACACGACAATAGTGTTGCCATCGATTCGCGCGTCAGCCCAATAAAATTTCCGATCCGCGCCCGCAATGGCAAAGCCTTTTGGCGGTCCACCATCCGCAGTGTGCAATCCGGCGCCGTGCTTGAAGTGCACAACCACTTTTTCACCGGCTACCGAATAAGAAGCGAATAAGGGTCCTGACGCCTCAACCTTCTGATGATAAGTATCGGCGAGGGCCCAAACCGCCAATCGGTGGCCCACGTCCAACTTGTCGCGCGGGTGAATGTCGTTCGCGTCGCCGACGTCGATGATTACTGCCATGCCGGTGCCCGGCTCGCGAAGCGTCATCGTTTGCGCTTCACGCAATTCCGCCCACTCACTTTCGTCTGGCTCGGCTTTTACCGGCTGCCAATTCGCAAGCTGCACATAATAAAAAGGGAAATCACCCTCAGCCCACGCCCGACGCCAGTCGCGAATCATGACCGGAAACAGCGTCCGATATTGATAAGCCCGGTCGGCATTGCTTTCGCCCTGGTACCAAATGGCGCCTCGAATCGCGTATGGCGTTAGCGGCGCAATCATCGCGTTGAAAAGCACGCTCGGGCTGTTCTGATTGTTGGGGCCGGGCGCCTGTGGGCGAGATCCCCAATCCGGCCGCTTTGGTTCGAGGCCCAGCTCCACTCTGTAATCCCACGCGCCGGCGAGGTTGATTCGTTCGTTTTCCTTAACACCTGGAGGCGCTAAAGACATTTCTCCGGCGCCGGCGAAGCCACCATTACCTCCCGAGTCGAAAACGCGCACAGCAATGACGCTTCGGCCTGCGCGGACCAAAGAGCCGGGAACGGTGTAGTGCCGCGGTATCCCATAGCTGTCGGGCGTCTCCTTGCCAATACCTCCGACTCTAGTACCGTTAAAGTAGGTTGTGTCGTAGTCGTCGATCGCCGTTAGATTCAAAACCAAATCTTTTCCGCCCCAGCCCTCCGGTAGTTCCATCGCTTTCCGGAACCAGACGGCGCCATCGATGTTTAGGCCGGCCGTCTCGAAGTATTGCGGCAGATTCATCTTCTGCCAATCCGCCTCCTTCAGAGAGGGATCGGCATAGCCCAGCGCCTTGCCTTTGTTACCGGGATCGGCATAAATATTTTTCTTCTCCCATTGAGCCAGGGCACGCTCGTAATCCTGTTGTCTTTGAGGAAGCGACTTTAGACTCTCCTGATATCGATCGGTGATGGGCTTCAGTTCAGGCGTGGAGGCCAGCGCGTCGTAGCTGGTCCACGCTTCTGCCGGCGTACCTCCCCAGGAGGTATGAATCAAGCCGACTGGAATCTTTAGCCGCTCGTAGATTTCACGTCCAAAGAAATAGCCAACAGCAGAGAATTGGCCCACTGACTCGGGAGTTGTGACTACCCAACGACCTTTCACATCATCGCGCAGAGTCGCCGAAGTAGTCTTCTCGACGGTGAACAGATGAATCTGCGAATAATTTGCCTCGGCTACGGCTTTGGCGCCATCCTTCGCATTGATTAGCGGCCATTCCATATTCGATTGGCCAGAGCAAATCCAAACTTCACCGACCAGCACGTTTTTGAATGTAAGCGTGTTACCACCCCTGATAGTCAGTTCGAATGGACCGCCTGCTTTGAATGGGCCAATGAAAGTTTGCCAATGCCCTTGCTGGTCCGCGGTCGTTTGCGCGCTCTTTGAGTCGAAGCTCACAGTCAGACGTTCTCCCGGGCTGGCGTTACCCCAGAGACGGACCTTCATGTCCGCTTGCAGCACCATGTTGTCGCCGATGATTGCCGGGACGTGCACCTCGGCGCGAGCGGAGCTGGTAAGAGTTGCTAAGACTGCGCAGACTAACGCGTGGAGAGAGAGCCTGAATATTTTTCGTCTTCGATTCTGCATTGAGGCCTCATCTTATCTAGAAATCAACTCACAGTGAACCTGTGACTACCTCCTACGCATCAGATCGATATCTTGGGCTATCTTCGATATGAAAGTTAGGGTTTTGGGCCGCGCCCCACCTTTGTTGTATCAGTGGATAAAAGATCCCGAACGCTCTACGCAATTTTGTCAGAAAAGGGGCCATTCACTTCACTTAAGTTGGTACTAGAAGGACGAAGGCAGTGTGATTCTCTAACAAGTTGCCGTCCCGTTCAAGAGCTAAGAGTTATTAACTGAACATATTCACTCGGTTGCTTTGAAGGCGCGAAGAGCCCGTCAAGTCGCCTTTGAAGCGGCTTGCCAGGCTATGGTCAATTGCTACCTGCCGACGTCCGTCTCCGCAAGCCTCTACCACCCTCTGCGGTTAAGAAACGGTCGGTCGATGATCGAATTATGAATGCCGGGACCTATTTCTTGACGGTAAAGCCGGAAGTTGTGCCGAAGTGAATTAGCCACAGAGACACGGAGAATACAAGACTATTTCTCATTTTCTATTTGACATTTTGTCAAGACCCGAGGGACGCTCATACCAAGAGAATTCACAAATGACAAATGAGAAATGGAAAATATCCCTAGTCCTTCTCTCTGTATCTCTGTGTCTCTGTGGCCTTGCGTTGGTCTCTTCATCAGGCGCACAATCGCCGGAGCCCGCAGATCAACCGGTTCGGCGTAACGACCGCAATTCCAAACTCGCCCACGAGCAACTCATCGAGAAAGCACGGCGCGGCAAAATCGACGTTTACTTCGTTGGCGACTCGATTATCCGGCGCTGGGGTGCAACCGACTACCCTGACTTTCTAGCTAATTGGAACCAGAACTTCTTTGGTTGGAATGCGGCCAACTTTGGCTGGGGCGGAGATACGATCCAGAACATCCTCTGGCGGCTGGAAAATGGCGAGCTCGACGACATAAACCCGAAGATCATAGTGATACTCGCGGGCACCAACAACATTGGACGCGATCCCGGCGACGACACCAAAGTTGGCGACATCACCAAAGGCATAAAGGCACTCGTCGATCTTTGCCGAAAGAAAGCGCCGAACGCGACGATTGTTCTCACCGCGATTTTCCCGCGCAACGACAGCATGGCAACGATCCCCACCATCAATCGTATCAACAACAACATCGCCAAGTTTGCCGACGGGAAGACCAGTCGCTTCCTCACCATCAACAACAAACTAGCCGATAATGACGGCACTTTGTTCGAGGGCGTGACGGTCGATAAACTGCACCCCAGCCTTAGGGGCTATCAAATCTGGGCCGATGCCCTAAAGCCTATATTCACGGAAATACTCGGACCACCTGCGGCGACGGATCATGCTCCCCCGCCCACCGGCGACCCGAGCGCCAGAACTGAGAGCGATTCGTTACTGACTTCATCACCCGCACAGACGCGAGCGACGCTCAAGGAAACTTTCAAGAACAGCTTTCTGATCGGCGCGTCGCTCAACCGGCGTTACATCTTTGAAGAGGATCCCGGGATTACGGCGCTCATCGTTTCGCAGTTCAACACGGTTACGCCCGAGAACGTTTTGAAATGGGCGCTGGTCCATCCCGCTCCCGACAGATACGACTTCGAAGCGCCGGACGCTTTCGTGGCGTTCGGCGAGAAGCATGGGATGTTCATCGTCGGTCATACGCTCGTGTGGCACAACCAGACTCCAGCTTGGGTATTTGAAGACGACAAAGGCAATCCTACCAATCGCGACACGTTGCTGAAGCGTCTGCGGGATCACATCACGACGGTCGTGGGACGCTACAAGGGAAGAATCAAAGGCTGGGACGTTGTCAACGAAGCACTGAACCAGGACGGCACCATGCGCCAATCGCCCTGGATGAAAATCATCGGCGAAGATTACCTTGTCAAAGCTTTCGCATTCGCGCATGAAGCCGATCCCAATGCGCAGTTGTATTATAACGACTACGATTTGGAGTTGCCGGCAAAGCGCAGAGGCGCGGTTGACCTAATGAAGAAATTGAAAGCCGAAGGCATTCCGATCACGGCGATTGGTTTGCAGAACCATAACCTCATGGACTGGCCCTCAGTGGCAGACGAGGACGAGACTATAAGCGCGTTTGAACGTCTCGGAATCAAGGTCAACATCACTGAACTCGATGTTGACGTCCTGCCGCGAACGACGAAACCGGGCGCCGATTACGCGGTCAACGTCGCGGTGACGCCGCAACTTAATCCCTACCCGAATGGTTTGCCGGACTTAGTTCAAGAAGCGCTGGCAAAGCGTTACGGAGATCTATTTGGTGTTTATCTGAAACATCGCAACGCCATCGACCGCGTGACCTTCTGGTGCGTTACAGATGGCGATTCATGGTTGAACAACTGGCCGATCAAGGGCCGGACGAATTATCCTCTATTGTTCGATCGCGAAGGGAGAACGAAACCGGCTTTTGATGCGGTGGTGAAATTGAAAATTGCAAAGTAAGAATGCAAATTGCAAATTCCGGGACCCCTTGCGTTCTTGGCATCTTTGCGAGAAACAGGCGTTGGCAATCGCGAGCTTCATGGGAATAAGAGAAGACTCACGCAAAAGCGCACCGCAAAGGAAGATTTTGCCGGCTCGAGAGTTTGAAGGGACAGAATGAAATGGCAAGCAACGATTACCAACCAAGACCCGAACACAAGTTCACTTTCGGACTCTGGACCGTCGGCAATCGCGGACGCGATCCGTTTGGCGAGGCCACGCGATCAAGTCTGAGTCCGATCAAGATCGTCAAAGAGCTGAACAGGCTCGGCGTTTATGGCGTCAATCTTCATGACAACGATCTCGTGCGGATCGATGCGTCGCCAGAGGAGCGTAGTCGCATCGTGCGCGAATTCAAACAGGCGCTCGACGATCACGGTATGAAGGTGCCAATGGCCACGACGAACCTTTTTTATGATCCGGTGTTTAAGGACGGCGCATTCACGTCAAACGATCCGCGCGTACGACTGTACGCGTTGCAAAAGACCATGCGATCAATGGATTTGGGAGCAGAGTTGGGCGCGCACATCTACGTTTTCTGGGGCGGCCGCGAAGGCGCGGAGGTCGATGCCGCTAAAGATCCGCGCGAAGCTTTGAAGTGGAATCGCGAGGCGCTCAACTTTCTCTGTGAGTATTCGATCGATCAAGGCTATGACTACAAGTTCGCGCTCGAAGCCAAACCGAATGAACCTCGCGGCGACATCTATCTGCCGACGACGGGCGCGATGCTTGGGTTTATTGCCACGCTGGATCATCCGGAAATGGTTGGCGTAAATCCCGAAGTGGGGCATGAACAAATGTCGGGCTTGAATTTCTATCACGTCGTCGCGCAGGCAATCGAAGCCGGCAAGCTGTTTCATATCGACCTGAATGATCAGAAAGGTCCGCGCTTCGATCAAGACCTGCGCTTCGGTTCCGAGTCAATCAAGAATCTCTTCTTTCTCGTGAAGCTGTTGGAAGAGTCGTACGATGGCCCGCGCCACTTCGACGCACATTCTTATCGGAGTGAGAACGAGGAAGGCGTCTGGGAATTCGCCGCCGGCTGCATGCGAAATTATCTGATTCTCAAAGAAAAGGCGCAGCAGTTCAATGAAGACACTGAAATTCAATCACTGCTCGCTGAGATTCGCTCCCCCTCCGCCGAGTACGCGGAACCAGATGGCGGTTACAGCCGGACGAAAGCTGATAAGATCAAGGCGCTGCCGCTGGATCGAACAGAGTTAGCTGCGAAGAAGCTGCCGTATGAACGGCTGGATCAACTGACGGTTGATATCTTGTTTGGCGTGAGATAGCAAAATTACACGCTCCCGATTGATTAAATCCGTGCCCAAGTTTCGCCACAGTTTGTCAAGCCTTAACCAATTGGATTGATCTGCGGTTGGGCGCCGGCAGTTGATCTTCCACGGTACGCCGCTCGGTTTTACCGAAGGCCACACGTTTACATCCTTCCGATGAAGCGACCGTGCCAGGCTTCCGAATTTCACGGGCGCGTTTGTCGGCATGTGTTGTCAGGACATGTCTGGATCTTGCCGCCCAGCAGATTTTGATCATTTCAAGTATTGCGAGCACGACTTTCGCCCGGATCCGTTTTCCAATGAATCCTAACGAAAGGTATTTGAATTCGATTAAGCCACGGTGGCTTCCTCCGAGCGGTTTGGGACCAGCGCTTAGAGCACTGGGATGCTGCTTTTGCGGAGAATATAATGAGATCGGCAAGGTCTAAGGGGACTAAATTAAGACACTTCCGGACGTCGCACTGAGCAAGAGCCTACGCTGAAGTCTGTTAAGTCGGCAGCCAAGATCTCAGCTTATCTGCACACTTCGAGTGTGCTGGGGGAGCCCCCCGCATAACATGGCCACATATTGGCCATATGAAAAAATACGAGTTCAAAAACGACAACGGTAAGCAGTTGCAATGATTGAAGTTATTTGGTGGAGCGGGCGACGAGGCTCGAACTCGCAACTTTCAGCTTGGGAATCAAAATTTTCATTCCTTTATTTTCAATACTTACAAAATCGCTTAGAAAAAATGTTCGTGCATGCGCTGCATACCGTGCATGCATTGCCTGATTTGCGTGTCGATGGGGGACGTTTGGGGGACGGTGTGTCAGTCCAAACGACAGCATTCCCAGAGTTGGTGTAGGTTCGTATTGATATGTATCCAGATGAACCGTACTTTGATGACGCCATTCGCAGCAACCGCTAACAAGGGATTGTTCCTCAGGTTTTGTAATACCGCTCCGACCTTCAAATCTATAACGGCCATGCCATTGGCTATCTACCTCACAACATTTTCGGTGTCTTCAATTTATTTCGAGTGTTGATGGTATTGTTGGCTACTGCGCTTGAAAAACCCTCTTTAAATGCTTATCCTCGTCGCCGCAATCAGATCTGTGCGCCTCTACTTGAATCGTCCGCCCTAAATCGCAACTCAGCCAAGTAGGGAGGAGGTCCAATGCTCAAAGCCGATCTTGAGGAACCCCAGAATCTATTCCTCCGGATTATGTTGATTCTGGACACGGTGTGGGACGAGCTAAAAAACGTCCTGAGCCTCGGAGTGCGGGTGCGCCGACAGCGTCAACTGCGAATCTCTCCCGGTGAGGTGCTAGTGGTGGAAACCGCCACCAACGAACCATCAAAGCTAGCCGTAAAGGTGGCACATACCGCTCAGTGGTGGGGTTTGGGATCGGCGAAGGCTCTGAGCGCTGTCGACCTAGGCGAAATCTCTACTCCCAAGGAGGTGTTGCTTACCAGGGAATCACTAGATGAGAGAAGGACCGAATTTGAGCTGGGCGCTTTTCCTAACACTTGGCTTCTCTCCTGCGGCCATGGCCATGAAGTTGCTCTCGCCCGGCGCTTGCGACGTCATGTTCGGCGATTAGCCCGGCGAACCGGGTTCTCAAAGCCGATGCCTTTTATTACCGCTGTTCCCTTTATTTATCTAGAGTCGACGCCAAAGCCACCCATAAACTTTGTGGTTGGACCGCAAATTATCGATGAACCTCAGACGTGGACTCCCACGCTTGGAATTGTCGAAAGGAACGTGGACGAGGACCTACTTCTAACGCTACCACAGCGTCCACAACTCACATGGCACGGTACCGTCATCGACCAGGGACAGAATCTGCCGCTTAGGGTCAGTAACGATAATGCCGATCGTGTGTCGGATTCGCATGGAACTGCCGTAGCTCTAATAGCAGCGAGCAAAGCTAGAATCGATTTACACTTCGTTGGGTGGCGGCCCTCCGAACGACAGGAAACGTGGCTGAAGTCGATATCAGCATCCTTCCTGGTGAAGGCTTTACAGACTTTGCAGGATTGCGATGTGATTAATCTGAGTCTGACTGTGGATCAAACTGTGTCGGACGTCGCAGCAAGATTCGAAGATGCGCTCTCTTGGATGCTGGAGATAATGGTCAATAGTGGCACCATTATAGTGAGCGCGGTCGGCCGGGCGCGTGTCATATACGTTCAGGAGGCTTCCGGCGACTACCTCACGAAGTTCATACGAACTGCAGGAATCCCTGCATCTCTACCG
>DATBSG010000053.1:0-7039 GCA_036559945.1 Pyrinomonadaceae bacterium | reverse complement strand
AGAGCAGGCGATGCTCGAGGCGAATTCCGTCGATGATTTGCTTCATCTCGCGCACGACTTTCTTGCGCACGAAGTTGAAATCATCCGATTGCGTTCGAAAATTGCCAGCGAAGCGCAGACGGAAATGGACAAGGCGCAGCGAGATTACGTTTTGCGCCAGCAGATGAAGGCGATTCAAAAGGAGCTTGGTGAAGGCGACGGCGAAGCGGCGGAAGCCGAGCAATTGCGCGATCGTTTAGCGAAAGCCGATCTGCCCGACGAAGTTCGCAAGGAAGCCGAACGCGAGCTCAGTCGCATGGAGAAGTTGCCGGCAATGGCGCCGGACTACCACGTCATCCGCACGTACCTGGACTTCATTCTCGAGCTGCCGTGGAAAGTTTCCTCGGAAGATAAGCTGGATCTGAACGAGGCGCAGAAGGTGCTCGACGAAGATCATTACGACATCGAGGACGTGAAAGAGCGCATTCTGGAATTTCTGGCCGTGCGAAAACTTCGGGCTGACGCGAAGAGTCCGATCCTCTGTTTTGTCGGCCCGCCGGGGGTGGGCAAAACGAGTTTGGGCCGATCGATCGCGCGGGCGATGGAACGCAAGTTCGAGCGTTTGAGTTTGGGTGGTGTGCGTGACGAAGCCGAGCTGCGCGGTCATCGCCGCACTTACGTCGGCGCAATGCCGGGCCGCATCATTCAATCGATTCGGCGTGCCGCCGTGAATAATCCGGTAATGATGCTGGACGAGATCGACAAGCTGGGCGCCGACTATCGCGGCGATCCGGCGGCGGCGCTGCTCGAAATTCTGGATCCGGAACAGAACAACACGTTCACCGATCATTATCTCGATCTGCCGTTCGACCTCTCGAAAGTTTTTTTCATCGGAACCGCGAACCAGCTGGGGCCGATTCCGCCGCCGCTGCGCGATCGCATGGAAGTGATTCAACTTGCCGGTTACAGCGACCGCGAGAAGCTGCAAATCGCGAAGCGCTACCTGGTGCCGCGACAGGTTCGCGAGAACGGCTTGACGCCGGAACAACTCGAGTTCGCAGACGACGCGATTAACTTGATCGCGACGCGCTACACGCGCGAGGCGGGGGTGCGGCAGCTCGAGAGAAATCTCGGCCGCGTGGGGCGCAAGGTCGCGCTCAGGGTCGCGCAAGGACAAACAGAAAAGATGGTAATCACCGCGGCGGACATCAAAAACTTTCTCGGCAGTCCGAAATTCTTTCTGGAAGAGGCGCGCAAGGAATTGCCCGCAGGTGTCGCGACCGGCATGGCGTGGACGGAAATGGGCGGCGAGATTCTCTTTATCGAAGCGAGCCTGTTGCCGGGCGGACGCGGATTTACGATCACCGGGCAACTTGGCGATGTCATGCAGGAGTCAGCGCGCGCGGCGCAGTCTTATCTTTGGTCGCATGCCGACGAGTTCGGCATTCCCCCGGAAATGTTCAAGGAATACGGCGTTCATCTTCACGTTCCGGCGGGCGCGATTCGCAAAGATGGGCCATCCGCCGGCGTAACGATCACCGCGGCGCTGGCTTCGCTCTACACCGGGCGGCGTGTTCGTCCAGATACGGCGATGACCGGCGAGATTACTTTGTCAGGCTTGGTGTTTCCGGTCGGCGGAGTTAAGGAAAAGGTTCTCGCGGCGCATCGCGCGGGAATTCATCGCATCCTTCTGCCCGCGCGCAATGAAGCCGACATGGAAGAGGTTCCCGAGGACGTGCGGAAGGAACTTGAAATCGTCCCCCTGACGCGCATCCGAGAAGTCGTAGACGTCGCATTGGAAAAATTCGTCGCCAATCCACCGCCACCACTACCGCCCGTCACCGACAGCTCACGCGCGCCAGAGCCAGAACCGCAGCCACTGATGGCAAAAGAACGTTAGTCTTCAACGCATTCCCAACGAGGGGTTTCCGCAATTGTAGTTGGCATGATCTGACGGCTGTCCTAATTTCTCGCGGGATTGTCCGGTCGGCCATAATCAAAGGAGGATGAAAAAATGCCAAAGTTGCGCCCTCGCGATGTCGCTCTGATGATCTCCATCCTTCTCATGGGCATTTTGCTCGGCGGGATCGTCTATGCGCATGTCGTATTTTTTCCTCCTTATTTGTCCGCACTGCCCACGTCGTCAGTATTAGTGAATGGTCCCTACCCATTGCACGACGAATATTTTTGGACGCTGATTCACCCGCTCGCGATTCTGGCACTCATTGTCGCACTGGTGTTGAATTGGAAAATACCGGCACGGCGGAAACTGATCGCGGTTCCGCTAATTGTCTATGTACTGGCGATCGTCGTGACGGCTTTGTACTTCGTGCCGGAACTGCAAAATTTTAAGAACAGCCCAAACATGGCGGTGACCCCGGCAGAATGGTACGCCCGCGGCCAACGTTGGCAGCACTTAAGCTGGACACGTGGAACGGTGATGGGGCTGAGTTACATCTCGTTGCTACTGGCTTTGGCGTGGCGAGAGGACGAACGTTAACGAACTTGATCCAGGCGACGCGTGAATGAGTACGCGCCGCCCCTGCACCTTATGCATCTCGTTCATACGCGGTCCGCAACCACTTCTTCACTTCGTCATCGATATCTTTCAATGAAGTTATTTCAAACCGATGAGTGATTCGATCCTTTTTGGCGAAGCCGCCGGTATCGATCAACCGCCTCGGGGTCTTCTTTGTGTCGCCGAGTGCAAGGCCGAAGTCGATCCGCGTCTACGTCGTCGGTTTAATCTGCGCGAACACCTGATTGCGATAGAGCGGCACAATTGTCTGGCACGGACACGCCTTCGCGTCTTTGCCCATCGACAGTCCGAGCTTGAGCAGCGCGTCGTAAAGCGAACGCAGATGCGCCTTCTTGCCGGCGAACATTTCGTCAACGTACTTCTCTGCGGCGTTGAGATAGGCGTCAGCGTCACCCATCTCCTCGCCTTTACCGAGAGAACGTTCCGCTAAACACCACGCAGTGTTTGTTCCCAGGCCCAGTTCGCTCCTGAGCCAGTCACGGCGCGCAGCTTCGGTTGCCGGCCCTTCCTTCTTGATGAACTTCAACCACTCGTCCAGCGATCGTCCCGTCTTCTGTTTTAGTTCGGCGATCCACTTTTGCGTCATCAAAACGCCGGGATGCACGCCGTAGATCGACTTCCTCTTGGTTGTTGTCTTTGCCATCACTTTCACCTAAACGGCGGTTTTGCCCCGCACGAATTTCGCCATCCATAGCCCCGCAAGTATCCACCCGATGACAATCGCGCCTAGTTCCATCATCAAGTACGCCGTGCTGAAGCTGAACCAGTTCCATTCTTCTACGTGACCACCGATGAAAATCAGAACCCCAATTCCCGTGACGAAAGCGACCCGCGCAAAGTACGAGAGTCGATCTGTTTGCAGCAGCAGAATGCAGGCGAGCAGCGCGAGGATAATATCGGTCACGAATTGAATCACGAGCGGCTTCACCATGCCCATCGGCCCAAGCCGCACCACGGCAAAAATCATCGGGCCGCGCGCGCTTTGATCCATCGCGGCCTGTTCCGCGGCTTTATACTGCGCATCCGTCATCCCGGGCGTTCGCTTCGGTTCATTTGGCAGAAGGTAGTTGCCGGACTGTGGCGCGTTTGCTTTGATCGCGTCCATGACCGCCTGTTCGTTTGTGAACGTGCGGAAGGGCTCGCCCGGCCACGGAATAATCATCCAGGCCAGCGCGCTCCACACGAACAGCACGATCGCTCCCAGAATTGTCCCCAAGACAAGTTGTTTGACCATGGAAAGATTCTCCTTCTCCGAGTGGTTAGAATTAGGAACCGCTTAGTCTTCTTTCTCCTGACCCAAACTGAACCAATTGCCTGAGTTGTCTTTCATCACGGTCGCGGTCCCCCAGGATTGAGTGGTCGGCGGTCCTTTGAACTCAACGCCCTTGGCCTTGAGCTCTTCATAGGTCTTGTGAATATCGTCGGCTTCGAAAACTCCTCCGCCGAGGACGCCCTTTTCCATCAGCGCTTTCAATTGCGCGGCTGACTCTTCATCCAGAATGTATCCCGGTTTCGGCTCCATCAGGATGATTTCGAAGCCAGGCTGGTCCGGGATTCTCATGGTCAGCCAGCGAAAGTCATCGCCGATCATCGCGTCGGTATCGACTTCGAACCCGAGTTTATCGCGATAGAACTCCAGCGCTTCCTGCTGGTTCCTGACCCAGACAGTTGCATGCGACATCTTCGTAATCATGAGTTATCAGTCTCCTTCGTCAGATTCGCGAAGGAGCATACAAACTTCGATGGAAACTGGCTTCTCGAAAATTGCTGAAATGCAGTTGCACGGGAGCGCAGGCATCTTGCCTGCGGTCCGCCGTCATCCTGACGGCGGTTATCGTGGAAAAACTGCCCGGATGCGTGCGAATTTCAGTCGCTGACCCCAAGGCCGTACATGTTAAGAAAACAGGTCGGCACTTTACTCTGGGCCTCTCGCTGTTGCTGGCGATAGTTTATCGGAGCATCACCGACGCGCTGACGAAACAGCGTGCTGAACGACCCGAGGCTCTGAAAACCTACCTCGAAGCACACGTCCGTGACGGTCAGCCGCCGGTGTCTCAGCAACTCTTTCGCCTTTTCAATGCGCCGGTCAATCAGATACTGATGTGGAGTGGTCGCAAACTTTTCGCGAAACAGGCGGAGAAAATGATAGCGGGACAGGCATGCCTCTCGAGAAATCACTTCCAAGTCGATCGGCTCGTGATAGCGCTCGTTGATGAAGGCGCGCGCGCGCCAGAGCCGTTCGTGAACTTCGCTTCCAATTGTGACTTTGACGTCAGGCATTTTGTGTGCGGATTTTACTGCAACCGAAGCAAAAAGCGGAAGGGTGAGATGTGTCAGAAGCCCGACCGTCAGGGAGGGCAGCTTGCGAGTCCATTCGACATGAAGGTTCGCGCGATTTGCCCTCGCTTACGCTCGGGCTTCTGACACTTATCTGCCCGGATTGTACCAGTAACGTTCCGCCAGCTTCTCGTCCTGCCAATTCCAGGTGATGAGGCTCTTCAACGCATGACCGAGCATCCAGAAGTAATGCCAATCGCCGAACTGATCGAACTTGCGCGTCGACGCGAGCGCTTTGGCTTGAGGAATGCGCGTTAGCCGCTGTCCGCGTTTTCGTCCCAGACGGCGCAGCGCCCATGGGAGCAGCACATCTTCGGCATAAAGACGAGATTCATCATAACCGCCGACCGCTTCAAAATCTTCGCGCCGGCAAAAGGAAAGTCCGATGTCGAGACCAGTCAGCAAAACCATCGGCATGAACATGTAATGCGTTATCAACAACGCGAACGATTTTCGTTCCGGCACGGCGCCGGTCACTCCCCAAACATAACGACCGGTGTTCATCGCGCGTTCGATCTCGTCGAACGTCTGCGGATGAATAGCGGAGTCGGCATCGATGAAGCAAAGAATTTCACCGCTGGACGCGCGCGCGCCGCCATTGCGTGCTGCTGCGATGCGACGCTTCGCGACGTGCACGACGCGCGCGCCATTCTGCGCCGCAATTTTCGCGGTGCGATCGGTCGAATCGTTGTCGGCAACGATCACTTCGATCTGATCCCGGCCGCCGGAATAGTTCGACCGCGCAACTTCGATCGAGTCGAGCAACCGCGGCAGGAATTTTTCTTCGTTGAAGGCGGGAATGATGACTGAAAACTTCATACGATGTGATGCAAGATTGTTAACCAGAAGAACTATCGCGATGTTATCAATGCACAAGGATTCATACGTCCGTGACCGCTAAGGAACGCGGGTGAAGACCCTGGTGATTTCATTGTCGCCAAGGGATCGGAGATAAATCCTGGCCATTTCTTCGGCTATAAGGGCCTCGCTTGAACTACCACCACTTGTCCGAACTTCAGTTTGCCGAAGAATCTGACTCTGCGTCAGAGTCTTCCCGTCGCGAGATAGCTTCCATTCCTGAACAACATCGAGAGGGACTTTGGGTCCAGGACCCGCATTAACAGAAAACCTCGAAACCAATTTATTCCCACGCCACCGCGTTATTGATTTTCCCTGCAAATCTCCGACAAACGTGTGCCCCAGTTCACCTCTTCCATCCGTGTAATAGGTTAACTCCAGAGCATTTTCTTTGCCGTTCTTTAGCAGCTTCGAAATTACTCTCATCTCAGGATCTGCGTGTGATATCAGCAGCGTTAAATCGTCCTGCTTTCTTAGCTGAGCGTAGCTCGCATAGTTCCCTTTTGATCTTTCGAGTTTCCAAGTGCCGCTAAGATTTGGCGTTTGCGACTTGGGTGAATCCTTGCCCGCAGTAGCCAGAGATGCAGCCGCGACGGTCAGAACAATTGTAACTATTCCTTTCTGAAACGTTTTACTCATTCCAAACGATAGTTCGGCGCTTCTTTGGTAATCACCACGTCGTGGACGTGCGATTCGCGCAGGCCGGCAGCGGTCACTCGCAGGAAACGCGTCTTCTCCTGAAATTCTTTGATGTTGTGACAGCCGGTGTAACCCATTCCCGAGCGCAAGCCTCCGACAAGTTGCGTCACCATCTCGGCCAACGTGCCGCGATATGGCACGCGTCCTTCGATGCCTTCCGGCACCAGCTTTGATTCGGTTTCCGTTTGTTCCTGCGCGTAGCGATCGCGCGAGCCTTCGCGCATCGCTCCAATTGAGCCCATGCCGCGATACATCTTGAAGCTGCGCCCCTGGTAAAGAATGACTTCGCCCGGCGCTTCTTCGGTGCCGGCGAAGAGCGATCCGATCATGACAACGTCAGCGCCGGCGGCAATCGCTTTCGCCATGTCGCCGGAGAATTTCACGCCGCCGTCAGAAATGATCGGCACCCCAGTGCCGCGCGCGGCTGCGACGCATGATTGAATTGCTGAGATTTGCGGCACGCCCGCACCGGTCACGACGCGCGTTGTGCAAATCGAGCCCGGACCAATGCCGACTTTCACCGCATCAACGCCCGCATCGATCAATTCGCGCGCGCCATCGCCCGTGCCGACGTTTCCGGCAACCAATTGCGTGTCAGAATGGCGGCTCTTGATCTCGCGCACTGCT
>DATBSG010000052.1:0-4918 GCA_036559945.1 Pyrinomonadaceae bacterium | reverse complement strand
ACCACAATCGAGATGTGCGGCGTGAAGAAGCGTCCATGAACGCGCGCGAAGATCGACGGTAATTGTTTCTGCTCCGCGATCGCAAAAGGCACGCGCGACGCCGATAGCACGGTGATGTTCAAATTGCCTGCGACCGAGATGATCGCGCCCGCGGAAATAATCGCGGCGCCGGCTGTCCCCATGAATCTTTGGCCTGCATCTGCCAGTGGCTTCGTTGAATTCGCTAAGCCTGGCAGAGTGCCGATGCAAACTACCTGAATCAGTATGTAGGTTCCCGCGATCACCGCCATAGCGATCAGCAAAGCACGCGGTAGATGCTTTTGCGGATCACGAATCTCGCCGGCGGGAATGGCCGCCATCTCAAACCCGGTGAACGCGTAAAGCAGCAACAAAACGGACTGTGAAAATGCTCCCGTCGCGGGGCGCGCCCCTAACGCAAACGCGTGCGGATTCAAGAAGAAAAGTCCAACCGCGATGAAGATCAGCATCGGCACGAGCTTGCCAATCGTGAAAATGTTGCTGGCAATCGCGGCCTGGCGCACACCCAGAACGTTGAGCACGGTTAGGGCCAGCACGACCCCGGTGATTATCAACGCCCGCGTGATGCCGGAATTCGCTGGCGCCCAGAAGAAGGAAAGGTAGCTGATCATCAAGTTGCAGTTGGCCGCGAACGCCGTCAGGCGCGCCAACCAAATCAACCAACCAACTTCGAAAGCGACGGTTGGCCCGAAGGCTTCCTGCGCATACAAGTAAGGGCCGCCGGTTTGGTCGAAGCGACTGCCAACTTCGGCAAAGCATAGGATGATCAGCATCACCACGAGACCGCAGACGACGAATGCGATCAGACTGTACGATCCGATCAGTGAAAAGACCTTCGACGGCAGACCAAAGATTCCGGCGCCGATGATGCCATTGATCGTGACCGCGACCAGGTCCCAGCGTCGGATGCCGCGAACCAGGCCTTCGTCTGAGACTGATTTATTTATCATTTGTCATTTTTCATCTGTCATTTGTTAATTCGACCAAACGTGCGCCGCGTTTCAATTAGCCAATGACAAATGTCAAATGAGAAATGTCAAATAGTTTGTTCTTGTTCCCTAACATTCCTGTAGCGCTTCCCGCGCGACTTCCTTGTCGTCGAAATGAAAAACCTCCCGACCGATGATTTGATAGTCTTCGTGACCCTTGCCCGCGATAAGAACCAGGTCGTTTGTTCGAGCTTGTGCGATCGCGTGATGAATTGCTTCGCGCCTGTCGGCGATCTTCTCGTAAGGCTTGCCCGTCTTCCTAATTCCCTCTTCGGCGTCGGCGAGAATCTGGTTTGGATCTTCAGTGCGCGGATTGTCGGAAGTGAGAATGACAACGTCGCTCAACGACCCTGCGGCTTCGCCCATCGGCGCGCGTTTGCTTCGGTCACGATCGCCGCCGCAGCCGAAAACTGTGATGATTCTGCCCTTCGTTACTTCGCGCGCAGTGCGCAAGACATTCAGCAGCGCGTCGTCACTGTGCGCGTAATCAACCACGACCGCAAAGTCGCCTTCATGCAACACCCGTTCAAAGCGACCCGGCGCCCCGGTGCATTTCGACAGCGCGTTCGTGATCACTTCCAACGAATAACCAAGCGTTAAGCCACTCGCTACTGCCGCCAGCGTGTTGTAGACATGCGGTGGCCCAACCAGCGGCGAGTGAAAATCGATTTCGGCATCAGGCGTGCGCAAACGAAAGCGCATTCCCGCCAGCGAGAATTCAGGATCGCGCGCGGTGATATCGGCTTCGGCCTTGACCGCATAACGAACCACCCGCAGCCCTTCTTTCTCGAGCCGGTTAGCCAATTCAACTCCATGCGCATCATCGATATTGATGGCTGAAGTTTTCGGTCGCGATCCTAATCGTCCATCAAACAGACGCTGTTTCGCGTACCAGTAATTTTCCATCGTCTTGTGATAATCGAGATGATCTCGCGTCAGGTTAGTGAACACCGCCACCGCAAACTCAAGTTCATCACACCGATGAAAATCCATCGCCTGGGAAGAGCATTCCATCACTGCCGTCTTGCAACCGATGGTGACGGCTTCGCGCAGCAATCGCTGCATATCCGTTGCTTCCGGCGTGGTGCGTCCCGCCTTCTTTCGTTCACTGCCAAGTCGGTATTCAACTGTGCCGGTCATGGCGACAGGTTCGCCCGCAGCTTCGGGGATCGAGGCCACGAGATACGCGGTCGTCGTCTTACCATTGGTGCCTGTGATGCCGACGAGATTCAGTTCCCGCGAGGGATGATGATGAACTTCAGCCGCGGCGAGGGCCATCGCCCGCCGGATGTCCTGAACTTGGATCCATGCGCCGGCGAAATCAGCGGGCCGCTCGAGTTCGGAAAGCACGCCCACTGCGCCTTGCTGCATCACTTGCGGAACAAACTTGTGAGCATCGAACAACTCGCCACGGACGGCCGCGAACAGGCGGCCCTCCTTCGCTTGTCGCGAATCATGCGTGACATCGGTGACCGGCGCGTCTGATTCACCGGAGGCTCGTCCACCCGTGACACGGGCTATGTCGTTAACGGAAATTGATTTGCTGGGTCCTGAACGCTGCAAATAAGCCGGCTCCATTTTGCTGAACTGAAATCAAAGATTGCGATTATAATCAACGCCGCCATTTTCCGATATGCCAAGGTGTCAACACCGCGAGCGTTAGCGACCGGATCGAGACTAATCGTGAGCGACACTCGATCCTATCGTTCCCACTCCGGGTACTGACAAGAGCCGGAGGTTAACCAGATGAGACTAGTTCTTGCTTTATTCTGCCTGACAATCGCGATCAGTTCCCTGCACATGACCACAGCAACGAACGCCGCGCCCGACTATGACATCATCATCCGTCACGGCCGCGTCGTTGATGGCAGCGGACGCGCGGCATTCAATGCCGACGTGGCTATTAAGAACGATCGGATCGCTCGGATCGGCAATCTCAGCGGCGCAAAAGCAACACGCGAGATTGACGCGCGCGGGCAAGTCGTTGCGCCCGGTTTCATCGACATGCTGGGTCAGTCCGAGCAATACGTTTTGATCGACCCCAGGGCGATGAGCAAAGTCATGATGGGCGTAACGACCGAGATCACCGGCGAAGGTGAATCAATCGCACCGGTCAACGATCGCATCCTGAAAGAGCAAGAAGATTTTAATCGCAAGTACAATCTCACGGTCGATTGGCGCACGCTCGGCGAATATTTCAAGCGCCTGGAAAAACAGGGCGCAGGTGTGAACCTGGGCACGTTCGTCGGCGCGACGCAGGTGCGCGAGTACGTGATCGGCTGGGACAATCGACCGCCCACGGCGGCGGAGTTGGCACAAATGAAACGCCTCGTGGCCGAGGCGATGAAGGACGGTGCGCTGGGAGTTTCGACCTCACTTCAATACGTCCCGGCGCGATTCGCCCAGACAGATGAGATCGTTGAACTAGCGAAAGTCGCGCATCAATACGGCGGGATTTACATTACACATCAGCGCAGCGAAGCGAATGCGATCGACGATTCAATGAAAGAAGTGTTCGAGATCGCGCGCCGCGCAAACATCCCCGCGGAGATTTGGCATTTCAAAACGGCTTACAAAAAGAACTGGGGTCGCATGCCTGAGATGCTCGGTCGCATCGCCGCGGCGAGGCGACAGGGTTTGAAAATCACCGCTGACGTTTATCCGTACGTCGCGGGCAGCACTTCGCTGAGTGCGTGTCTGCCGCCGTGGGCGCTGGAAGGCGGCACCGACAAAATGGTTGCGCGATTGAAAGATGCCGAGACCCGCAAGCGTTTGAAATGGGAAATCAGCAATGACGCGAAGGATTGGGAGAACATTTATCTCGGCAGTGGCGGTCCGAGCGGAATCCTGATTGGCTCGGTCACGAATCGCGAATTGGAGAAGTGGCAAGGCAAGCGCTTGTCGGAAATCGCGGCGGCACAGAAGAAAGATCCGCTAGATGCTCTCTTCGATTTCATCATCGCCGATCATGGACAGACCGGCGCGATCTTTTTCATGATGAATGAGGCCGATATGAACGCGGCTTTGAAATCTCCGTTCGTGAGCATCTGCACCGACAGCGGCGCGCGCGCGACCGATGGCCCGCTGGCCGGGTCGAAATCTCATCCGCGCGGTTGGGGCACTTATCCGCGAATCCTTGGCCGCTATGTTCGCGATCAAAAGTTAATGCCACTGGAATTTGCGATTCACAAGATGACGGGTTTGCCGGCGGCGAATGTTGGATTGAAACAGAGAGGCTTGCTGCGCGCAGGTTATTTTGCCGACATCACGATCTTCGATCCAAAGACCGTTATAGATCGCGCGACTTTCGAAGAGCCTAATCAATATCCCGTCGGCATCAATTACGTGATCGTGAACGGACAGATCGAAGTCGATAACGGCGCGCGCACGCCGGCGTTGGCGGGCCGAGTCTTGCGCGGGCCCGGATATACTGGCCGCAGATGAACGCGGATTAGCGCAGATAAAACTCAAAAAGCATGAATTGATCTGCGTTCATCCGCGTGAATCCGCGGCTTCTTCTTCTACAGCGACCCGACGATCTTTCGATACTGATCCTCACTGAAAGCCTTCAGCGTTTCAGTGCTGACGTTGCCCTGAGAACCCAGACCGAGTATGCCTTTCGCGTACGTCTCGTCATCCGGAGCCTCGATTACGCAAACCAGATCGTATCGGCCCATGGTCAGATACGTGTCCTTGATTTGCATTCCCGCTTTCTTGAACGCTTTTCGTCCTGCATCAAGTCGCTTCGCGCTGGATCCGACCTTTGATATTCCCTGCTGAGTCCAGTTCAGCAGTGCAATGTAAGTTGGCATGGTTGTTCTCCTTTTTCATGGAGTGCGCCGACAGAGCGTAGCGGCGACGGCGCTTTGGTTGGTGGTATCGACCAACTG
>DATBSG010000051.1:0-8244 GCA_036559945.1 Pyrinomonadaceae bacterium | reverse complement strand
TCAACGTTCGTCTTGTCCGAGCCGGATAGTTCCTCGTCTTTGAAATTGTCGTCCGGGTCGTACCAAGGCTGACCACCGAAGTATTGTTGCAGCCATAACGTCTTGAATGCCCGCCCGTGGCGCGCGTAAACCTCGTTTCGCAACAAGCGGAGCTCGTGCAGGCTCAGCCCGCGCAGCATCGCTTCAGTTATCAACTTGTTCTCGAACAATTCCATGTCGCCGGGAGCAATCGCGACGTGGCGTTGTTGCCGGCGAAGGGTGTCGATCAGCGTTAGATTCTTCTGCTCGATTGCTGAAAGACTCTTCGGGTTGTAATGGTCGGCCGGGTGATACCAGTAGCGCTCGTCGAAATACTGCTGCAACCACGGCTGGCCGTCGAAACGCCTGCCGTGAATTGCTTCGATCTCTGCCGCCAGGACCGTCCACTCCGCGTTCGTGTGGGCCCCGAGCTTCCTTCGCGTCAGCGCCTTGTTCTCGTAAAGCCGCATGTCCCCGGGCTCGACGGTTTCATGCTGCGACGCTTCGGTAAGTCGAATTACATCGAGGTTCGCGCGCTCAGTGTCGTTGAGCGACGAGTTGTTGAAATCGGCGCTCGGTTTGTACCACTCGCGCGTTTGCAAGTAGCGCTTGATGTCCGGATCTTTGAAGATGCGTCCATGCTTGCCAAACACGATTCCGCGCACCAGCTTCAGATCGTAAAGCGTTAACTGATTCAGGTCTTTGGCGTTGATGTTGTGACCGCGAAAATCGAAAGTCTCCCACGATTTCACCTGCGCATATTCGTCCTGCGCCATGACTGACGAAAATCCGCTCAGGAAAATAAGGAAAAAAAGCGAAAGAATTAGGCGGTGCAAACTGAGAGGGGATTTCATGTGGTTACCTTTCGGTGAATAGACGACCGAAGCGTTTCGTTTTGCGGGCGAGATGTTATCACGGTGACTGGAGCGCAAGCGTCTCGCTTGCGGCCTAAGCGTTTGATTGCAAGCCGGACGCTTGCGCTCCAGTCCAAACTTCAGATGCGCCGCCTTGCCTACCCAAAGATGTCGCGCACTTTGTCGGAGAGCTTCTTCTCTTCCAGGTCTTTTGTTTCGACCTGCGCGAGCTGTTCGAGCAGCTTTCGCTGTTCGCGCGTCAGCATCGTCGGCGTTACCACTGAGACTGATACGAACAAGTCGCCCCGGCCGCGGCCGCCAAGCACCGGCATTCCCTGTCCGCGGACACGGAACACCGTGCCGGTTTGAGTTCCAGCCGGAATTTTCAAAGCATCTTCACCGTTTAGCGTTCTCACATTAATTTCCGCGCCGAGCGCGGCTTGGGCAAACGTAACCGGAACCGACGCATAAAGATTGTTTCCCTGTCGCTCAAAAAGCTCGTGTTCAGCGACGTGAATCACAACGTAGAGATCGCCGGGCGCGCCGCCGTAAGCGCCGGATTCGCCTTCGCGCTGCAGACGCAGACGCGAACCGGTCTCGACCCCGGCGGGAATCTTCACTTCGATTTGTTTCTCGCGTTCGACGCGGCCTTTGCCATGACAACCCTCGCATGGTGACTTGATCACCTGGCCCGTGCCGCGACAGTTGCCGCAAGTGCGCGAGACGGAGAAGAACCCTTGCTGGAACCGCACCTGTCCGGCGCCGCCGCACGTCTGGCACGACTCGGGCCGAGTTCCCGGAGCGGTTCCCTCGCCGTTACACTTCTCGCAGGTTTCCAGCTTCGGAATGCGGAGCTGGGCCGTCATGCCGGTGGCCGCCTGTTCGAGAGAGATTTCCAGGTCGTAACGCAAATCTGCGCCGCGCTGTTGAGCGGATCGACGAGAACCGGCGCGAGCGCCCGCGCCGAACACGTCGCCGAATCCAAAAAGATCGCCGAGGATATCTTCGATGCCGCTGAAGCCCGGCGCTCCCCACGCCGCGCTCGACACGCCCGCATGACCGAATCGGTCGTAACGACTCCGCTGTTCAGGGTCTGAAAGAACTGCGTAGGCTTCCGCCGCCTCTTTGAATTTCTCTTCGGCGTGTGGGTTATCCTGGTTCTTGTCTGGATGATGTTGGTGCGCGAGCCGCCGATAAGCGCTCTTCAACTCCTGCTCAGTCGCCGCGCGGCCGACGCCTAAAACTTCATAATAATCGCGTTTGTTCGCCATCACGTTTCGATCAGAGCGAGCGGCCAGCAGATGTGCCGGCCGCCCGGCAAGCTACTGACCGCCTGCGGAATTTTATCCGAACTGCGTTAGTTGCTCAATCGGCTTATTTCGTTTCTTCTTCAGTCCCCTGCTTCATCATTGCTGTCGTCAGCTGCCGTCCGAGACGCTCAACCGCGTCGATGCACATTCTGACTTCGCCCGGCTCGTTGGATTTAGCGGCTGCTTCGGCCTCCGAGAGAATACTTTGACCTGCCTCCCGCTGCTCCGCCTCGAGCAGCCCGCCGAACTCCAGGAATGTCCGCTGGGTGTTCCTTACGAGACTCGATAGCTTGCTTTGCAAATCGATCTTCTCGCGCTCTGACCGATCGCTCTCAGCCATGCTTTCGGCCTCTGTGATGATCTTATCGATTTGATCCTGAGACAGGCCCGATGTCGGGGTAATGCGCATCTGCTGCTCGCGCCCGGTAGCCTTGTCGGTCGCGGACACGGATACGATTCCGTTGGCATCAACTTCGAACGATACCTCGATCTGCGGTACTCCGCGCGGCGCCGGCGGAATGCCGACCAGCTCGAATTTTCCCAGACTGCGGTTTCCGTTCGCGACCTCGCGCTCGCCTTGCAACACGTGAATCTCGACCGACGATTGATTGTCAACCACGGTCGTGAAGTTCAGGCTGTTGCGCAGTGGAATGGTCGAATTTCGTTCGATGATTTTGGTGAACAGACCGCCCCGGGTTTCCAATCCCAGGCTCAACGGCAGCACGTCGAGCAGCACGATATCTTTCACGTCACCGGTCAGCACACCGCCTTGAATCGCGGCGCCCATGGCGACAACTTCGTCCGGGTTAATCTCGGCTGAAGCTTTCTTTCCAAAAATTTTTTCGACCGTCCGTTCGACTATCGGCGAACGAGTTTGCCCACCGACCAGAATTACTTTGTCGATATCAGTCGCCTGCAAATTCGCGTCGCGCAAAGCGCGCTCGCAAGGTTCGATGGTTTGCTCCACCAGACTTCCAACTAACTCTTCGAATTCGTCTCGCGTCAGCGTTTTGTTCAGATGCTTCGGGCCTGTCGCGTCAGCCGCAATAAACGGCAAATTGAAGCTTGTTTCAGTCGCCGAAGATAATTCGCATTTGGCGCGTTCGGCGGCTTCTTTCAAGCGCTGAAGCGCCAGCCGATCTTTTCGCAAATCGATTCCAGTATCGGTGCTGAATTGGTCGGCCATCCAATTCATGATGCTTTCGTCGAAGTCCTCGCCGCCGAGAAACGTATTGCCCGAAGTCGAGAGAACCTCAAACACACCCTCATTCATCTCCAAAATCGAGATATCGAACGTGCCGCCGCCGAGATCGTAGACCGCGATCTTCTCGGCTTCTGACTTGCCGAGACCATAAGCCAGCGCCGCAGCGGTTGGCTCGTTAATGATTCGATTTACCTGGAGCCCAGCTATCTTTCCGGCGTCTTTCGTCGCCTGGCGCTGGGTATCGTCAAAATACGCGGGCACCGTCACAATCGCGTCGGTGACTACTTCGCCGAGAAAATCTTCGGCCGCGGCTTTCAAGCGTTGCAACAGGATCCCCGAAAGCTCGGGCGGGCTGAAAATTTTTCCTTGAACGCGCACGTGCGCGTCACCGTTCGGAGAATTCACAATCTCGAACGGCACCGTATCTTGCATTCGTTTTGTCTCTGCTGAGTCGAACTTGCGTCCAATAAGCCGCTTCACCGCATAGACGGTGTTCGCGCTGTTGGTAACGGCCTGCCGTTTCGCAATTTGCCCGACGAGTCGTTCGCTTTTGTCGGTGAATCCGACCACACTCGGCGTAGTGCGGCCGCCTTCTTTGTTGGGCACAATCTGAACTGTCCCACCTTCGAGAACAGCGACGCAGCAGTTCGTCGTTCCCAAGTCGATCCCAATTATCTTTCCCATACAAGCAAGGACTAACTGTCAGATTTGTGGGCCGCTACCTTAACCATTGCGGGCCTAAGCAAGCGGTCGCCAATACGATAACCGCGGGCGAGCTCTTCAATTACGGTATCAGGTTCATGTTCATCGGAAGGTTCAGTAACAACGGCTTCGTGGATATGCGGATCGAATCGTTCGCCGACGGCAGCAATGGGTTGCACTCCGAAAGATTCAAGCACTTCCGAAAGTTGCTTGCCGATTAACTCAACGCCGTGGAGAAAATGACGGAACTCTGCGGATTCGCTGGTCTCGACCGACCGTTCTGCATCGAGTGCGCGCGAAAGATTATCCATCACCGGCAGAAGCTTACGCGCCGCTTCGCCGACGACTCGATTGTGAGCTTCGGTGCGCTCGCGTTCCACTCGCTTTCGATAATTCTCGAAATCCGCCTGCCGCCGCAGAAGCGCGTCCTGCGCTTCGGCCAATGCAGTTTGCAGTCGCTTGAGTTCGGCACGGGAAGCTACCAGCTCGGCCGTAAGGGGTCCGCCACGTTCCGCGTCAGCCGTTGGTTCGATCGACGGGTCGGCCTCGGCTTCCGTTGACTCGTCCTGGTCAACGAAAGCGGAGCTAGCTTCGCGGCCCTGGTCTCCTTCGAGCGGGTCGTCTTCAAAGCGAATCGGAATGCGGTTCGCAGCTTGTGATTTTCGGTCTCCCACAATAAACCTTTGCGAAATCGATTCTGATTTAAGGGATTATCGAAGCGGAAACCGTCTCAATGTGGAGACGCTTCATTCGACAGTGCGCGCTCGATAAAGCGCGCTAGATAGTTTACCACAGCCATCGTGCGGCCATACTCGATTCTGGTCGGACCAACGACGCCCACGGTGCCTGAAACGTCGCCGTCCAGATGGTAGGATGCGGTGATGACGGCGCAGCTTTTCATTGAAGGAACCGCATTTTCGTCGCCGATGATCACTTTGACTTCGCGCTGCATGCGATCGCCGATCAGGCATTCGTTGAGAATTTTAACCAGCCGCTCTTTCTCTTCGAGGGTCTCCAGGAGTTCGCGTAACTTCTCGCGATTCGCAAACTCTGGCTGCGTCAAAATGTTGAAGGCGCCATCGATGTAGACTTCACCTGCCGCGGCGTCTTCATCGTCCAAACTTCGATCGCACAGCAGGATTGCGTTACGTAAAAGCGTGTCGTAGAGCGCCTTCTCCTCTTTCATCCGCGAAAGGATTTCGCGGCGGATCGCTCTGAGGCTCTTGCCGTAAAACTCTGCATTCAGATACCGGGCGATTGTGTCGAGTTCGTCCTGACTGAAACTTTCGTCCAGCCGAATCACTTTGTCTTGAACAATGTTTGAAGTCGAAACAACCGCCACCAGAATTCGATTGTCCGGAAGATTCAAAAAGCTAATGTGCTGTAACCCATTGTCAGACAGGGATGGCCAGACGACGATTCCCACATTTTTCGACAGCTCAGAAAGAACGTGGGACGCGCTTTCCATCAAGCGTCCAGGTCGCACAGTCACTTCTTCGACGCCGCCAATTTCTTCGATCGCCTTGAGGTCAGATTTCGAAAGACGAGTGCCGCTGATGACGTTGTCGACGTAGTAACGATATCCACGATCGGTGGGAATGCGTCCCGCTGAAGTGTGCGGCTGTTCGAGTAGCCCAAACTCGTCCAACTCCGCCATGACGTTGCGAATCGTTGCCGAGCTCCAACCCGATCCGTGCGCAAATTGTTCTGCAACCGCATGCGATCCGATTGGCTCGCCGGTGAGCAAATGCTCCTGGATGATTGTCGCCAACACGGCTTGCCGCCGTGATTCAGGGCTCGGGCGCGTTGATGTAGTTGAGTTGTAAACTCGCTTGATCATAAATGTGGGCGGTCCAACGACGGCGAATCTTCAGCTAATTTCAAACCCGAACGTTTGCGCGGGGTCAGTATAGCCAATCTCAAAAGCACCGCAAAGGCTTGTTTCAGCGGCAGTTCGCACGCTTTGGGTTCGTCGGCCTCGCCAACCCGAGATCGATCATCGTCGAGCTAAACCATTGACCCCCCGAAGCTTAGAACTGTGGCGAGGCACCGGGAGAAGTCTCGTACACCGCTTCGGCGACAGATTCTTTGTTTTTCTAGGAATTTCTCGCCTTCTCGCGGCCGATTTGACCGCCAAACGAGTGGCCCATAAGATGGCTCCGTCAGGCACACCGGTTATGTCCCAGAACAGTTTGCACCTTCAACGCGTGTTCAGCGACGCGTTTCGCAATCTCGACCCAAAAGGTCGCCGCTTCCGGCTCAACGCCGCTGACATCGAGGTGCGCTTTTATCCCTACGCGGGACTTCACCACACAATCCGAGTCCGGTCGAGACGGGTCTATGTGCGGCTGTCGGACATCTTTCAAAGCGCGCCACAGGAAGTCATCCGGGCGCTCGCGTTTTTGCTCGTTGCCAGGCTGCTCTCGCGAAAGGCACCGTCCGCCCACGAAAAGACCTATCGTGCGTATGCATTCAGCGCCCAGGTTTTGCGCGCTTCAGACATCGCCCGCCAGAAGCGTGGCCGCAAGGTTGTCTCGTCGGCAAAAGGTAAAGTTTACGATCTCGACCAGTTATTCGATCGTCTTAATCGGCGATACTTTGACGGCGAGATTGAGACACCCGTGCTGACATGGTCAAAGCGGCGAGCGAAGCGCATCCTCGGTCATCACGACGCGGTGCACAACACTATTACGATTAGCAAGGCGCTTGATTTATGTGAAGTGCCGGAATGGTTCGTCGAATACATCCTTTATCACGAGATGCTGCACATCAAACATCCCGCGAAGTTGATCAATGGACGCCGTTATTACCATACCCCGGCGTTTCGTTCTGAAGAGCAGCGCTTCCCGCGTTATCAGGCATCGCAGGAATGGTTGGATCGAGTAGTCCGCAAACAGCATCAGTTGCGCGCGCGTGCTGCTTAACGGCGGCAAAGTGATTTCTCTTTCCGCTTCCCTCTTCCCATTTCCGCTCTGTTTCCGGAACTTTCGTCACGCTGTCACGTTTACTCATTCAGGTAGGTGGGCTCCTCCTGAAAGCGAGCAAACGAAGCCAGGCGGTCGAAAGATTGCTGACGCAGAGTTTGCTCGCTTTGTTTGTGGTTAGGTACTGGTTCAGTTTGCGAAAGTGGCACGGGCGTCCCGCCCGTGAAATCACGCGCAAGATGCGCCTGCCACTTCAAACTGAACCGGTAGTTGTGGTTAACCTCGCTGGACAATCCTGCGCCGCTCTCGCTAGACTACACGGTTTGCAAACAAGCGCGGATCGAAATCTATCTGACCCGCATAAGAAAACTAAGGAGCAATCAGTACTCAGTAATGGCAATTCCAGCAACTCAAATCCGTCGCGGTATGGTCATCGTTTTTGAAGGCCAGCCGTGCAAAGTCGTCGAATTTCGTCATCATACGCCCGGAAATTTGCGCGCGATGATTCAAACCAAGCTGCGCAACATTCGCACCGGCTCATCGTTCGAACATCGCTTTCGTTCTGTCGACACAATCGAGCGCGCCTCTCTCGAACAGCATGAAATGGAGTACTTGTACTCTGACGGTTCGCATCACCACTTTATGAACACAGAGAACTTCGAACAGGTGGCTTTGAGCGATGACGATTTGGGCGATGCCGCGCAGTGGCTTTCGCCGGGACTGAAAATTCAGGCGGAATTTTATGAAGGCGCACCCATCGGAATCGATTTGCCGCCGTCGCTGGAACTGACCGTGACCCAGACTGAGCCATCTTTGAAGGGCGCCACCGTTTCTAACGTAAACAAGCCGGCAACGCTGGAAAATGGAGTCACGATTCAGGTCCCACCATTCGTCAACGAAGGCGACCGCATCCGTGTCGATCCCGTCGAGGGCCGCTACATCGAACGCGCCAAGTAGTCCTCTTGTCCAGAGTTCAATCTTTAGGTTGCGCTTGCAACGAAAGACAAACTAAAGTTTGTACTCTAAACCCGTGTACTTACTCTACAGTCTTCTTCTAACGTTCGGCTTCGTTCTGCTGCTCCCAAAGTTTGTTATCGACGCTCTCCGCAGCGGCAAGTATGTAACCGGACTTCGTCAGCGACTTGGCAACCTTCCGCGCATCGATTCAAAAGCTCGGCCGGTCATCTGGTTGCACTGCGTGTCAGTCGGCGAAGTGCAGGCAGCCCAATCGC
>DATBSG010000050.1:0-2998 GCA_036559945.1 Pyrinomonadaceae bacterium | reverse complement strand
GGCTCGCGGCCTAACGGCGTCGAGATGAACGCCGCATAAGGAACGGAAGTAGCCAGAATCGCCGGCATTAGCACGGCGTAACCCAGAATCACGCTCGGCCCTGTGAGCGACCAGGCCTGGCTGGTAACCTTGAAAATGCCGGCGCCAATCAGGATCCCGATCAGCGCCGCGTACGATTCAATCGTGCCGAGATCGCGACGAAGACGAGAGACGATGTCGGGTGAATTGGTTTCTGATTTCATTCAGCGGACAGTGTCGTTTATCGATTCATCAATTCATTCGAAGGCAAATTTGGATCAAGAACTTTCTCAGCAGTCTCAACTCCGGCCACTGGCAATTCATTCGCATCGATCATACCGAGCTGCGCCAACACCGATGCCTGGTCCCAATAGATGTGTTCGTGCGCGAGTTTGCCGTCGCGAAAATGTACCACCACGATGAGCGGAACCTTTACGTGCTTGTTCGTCGGCTCCACACCGGGCAGCATCCAGTCCATCTTGATTGAATGCGTAAATTCAAAAACCATTTCATCAACGACTCGATCGGTTCCAATCGTCCGCGAGACCGGCGTCATCGAAGTGTCCGGCGGCATCTGTGGAATGAAGCGTTGGGAATAGAACTCGCGAAGCTGATCGTGGCCGACGCCACCGGTCATCACGGGAACGTGATTGACGTAAGCATCCGCGACCATCGTCTTCAAAGTATCTTCGGTATCGCGCGTGGCGAATTCATACTTGACGTGTTCATCCCAACGATCCGAGAGAGACTTTTGCACGCTCGCCCACCCGCCTCCGCAAAGGTTGCGCACAAAGAATTCCAGCGTGCGCAGGTTAGCGATCTCGGCCGCGTCTTTATCGTAATGCTCGCCGCCCGGCCGCCCGAACGCGTGATCCTGATGCGGATAATCGTGAATTGTAACCAGCGGATTCGAATCGAACGTCGCGTGAATCAGTTTTTGCGCTTCGGGCGGACAGTATTGATCTTTGCCGGCGATATGAAGCATCAGCGGCGACCCGACGCCAGCCGCTTCATTGAGGGTTTTTTCAATACCTACGCCGTAATACCCAACCGCGCAATCGGGTTTGAAACGCACCGATAGTAGCCAGGCGAGATTTCCACCCAGACAGAATCCAACGGCGCCCACGCGCCCGCTACAAGCCGGATGCTTTCGCAGGAATTCAACTGCGGCAGCCGAATCTTCGACGGCTTTCGCTTCATCGAGGCCTTGGTAAAGCGCGAATGCTTTCTGCCACTCGGCTTCCGTCTGGTCGGTTAACTCAATGCCCGGCTCTTGTCGCCAAAACAGATCGGGACACAGCGCGACGAACCCACGCGACGCATACCACTCGCACACCTGCCGCATGTATGCGTTGACGCCGAAAATTTCCTGCAAGACAACGATGCCTGGCCCATAACCGCTCGCAGGCAAGGCGAGGTGGGCACTGAATTCGCCGCCATCAAACGCGGTGACGTTTACCATTTCAACTATCCTCGGGGTATGGTCGCTGATCGAGCCGCGTTAGAGTATCGACTTTAAGCGGCTTTTTCCATCGACGAATACGCGCGCAACCAGGTTCACGACGCGTTGTGGTCAGTTCCGCCTCAGCCAGTCCTGTCCGGCGGCACAGAAATCCAGAAAGCTGCACGTGCGGCAATGGGCGTTAGCAAGCGTTGGAAAATCCTCCGCTTCAACGGTGCCATCGAGCGAAATGAGCTGCAATATCGCCTCGTCGACAGCGCGCGCACAAGTTTCGCGGTCCAAAAATTCGGCCGACAGGGTCTTCTCAATATTCGGATGAATGAAGTGAAGCGTGGCGCGCAAAGAATTAATGCGGGCGTCACGGGGCAGTAATTCTTGAAGCGCGAGAGCGTAAGCCTGCATCTGCAAACGATAATCGCGCGCCGTGTTATCGATTTGAGAATCGAGTAATTCGTCGCGTGCTGGTTCCGAAACGATCGTGGCTTCTTCGGCGGCGGCTTCAAAATCGAAAGCAGCCTGACCCATCTCCGCAGTCACGTGTACTCGCGAAGCTGTCACTGAAACTGTTTTCGCTTTCCGCCTGGCATTGTCGGACGAGCGTGAAAACCGGTTGGTCTTGAAATCAATGATCTCAACGTCGATACCATTTCCGGCCGGCGTGATCAAAAGCTTGTCGATCGTGCCCGTCAAAATTCCGGAGCTTCGGCGCAGGCGAAAGCGCAACTCGCTCCAAAGTCCTGGTGAAGATTGCGGACTAGCAACCCAGCCGGGCTGCCCGGCCGGGGACCCCGCTTTGCGAATTGCGGATTGCGGATTGTGAGGACTTTCAAATCGCGTCGCTGCTTGGACTCGGCGAAACATATCGCTGTTGAGATAATTCTGAGCAAGCGGCAAAAGGTCCCGCACTGCCATGTCCGTGTCGACGTCGAGAGATCGACCCGCCAACTGTGCCAGGCGAATCGACCGCACGTGCTCAAAGCTTTCGCGCAAACGAGTTTCGACGTTGTCGCCTTCACAAAACGTTTCACAGAAGCGGTGGATGACTGCACCCTTCAAGGTCGCCGTGAGGTTCGCCGGAGGCTCTGGCGCTTCGGCGTCGTTCCATACCGCCAGCTCTTCCGCAGCCGGCGTGCGCAACAGGCGGTCGAAATAGTATTGCCTCGCGCAGCGCTGAAAATTGATCAGTTGGGTCACGGTGAAGCGCCGCAACGTCGTTCCGCGTTCAGCCTCTACGGGTCGCAACAGCGGAAAATTCTTTTCGAGCGGCTGCGATGGATCGATCGACACTGTTGCTGTGTCAGCCGTCACCACCGCCGTCATCGCTTTTCTCGCTACCTCGCGATTCACGCGCAGCTCGATCTGAGCGTTGTCGCTGACCTTCAAGACGCCGCTTTGCGGCTGTTCGTTCAAGTCCAGCGCCTGCCACAGCCACGCCAGCCATTGATCGCGGGTCGTCGTTTGCAGGTTCTTCAAATCGTTTTGCGTCGCGGCGCCGGAAAAAATCAGACGGTCTTCAGC
>DATBSG010000049.1:0-4173 GCA_036559945.1 Pyrinomonadaceae bacterium | reverse complement strand
TGTGACTCGTATAAATGCCTGAGTCGAGGACCGCGATTCCGATTCCTGTTCCATCGACACCGCTTACGTTAATGCCGCTGGTGGTACGCACGGCATCAGCGCCCGTGGTCGCGGAAAGATGACCCATCGACAGTGTTGGCCTGTCCAAAGAAATATAGGCGACCTCATCAAAGGCCGCAACCGCATCAAAAAGAGCCGCCGGCATTTCCACTAAATGCGCCCCAAGCTTTTCGAACGTCTTTCTGACATGCACGCCATTGCTGTTGAGCAGAGAGTTCAACTCGCTACTCATCGGGGCGCGTAGTTGCACGATGACGTTGACCATCTCTGTATTCGCGGTGCTCTGTGCTTTCGCCCGCAAATCAGGAGAGCCTTTTGGCTTTCCGGAGCCGAGTGACTGGGCGTTGGCCTTATCACTGACCATAATCCCGACACACAAGCTCATAACGAGCGACAAGCAGGTAAGCAAAACAATTAAGCGTGAATATCTTTGATTTCTCATTCTTCGATCCTTTATGACCAATCGTTGGGCGAATCTAAAAAAACTCAGCTAAGACTCTTAGCCGGTTCGTTCTAAAGCCAACGGTGTGCCGGAGCCGTGAGAACGAAAAGAATGACGAAAACCTCAGTATTAAGGAAGAAATGCCAGAAGAACGATTGATAGATCGTCTAGTCAAAATGAAAAGTCACGGTCAGATTGAAAGACCGGGCGTTCACTTTGAATGAAGCTTGGGATGGGGCTGTCAGTCTGTAGTTGCTAATAGAGGATCGTCCGTTGGTTCGTATTCCCGGAGCTTTCGATAAAGCGTGCGCGAAGAGATGCCGAGGATGGCAGCCGCGCGCTCGCGATTGCCGTCGCTTTGCTGAAGAACGCGGAGAATGTGGTCGCGCTCCAGCTCTTCCAAACGTTGCGGCACAGCATCCGATGCGCCCGCACGCCGTCCCTTTCCTGTAGGGCCTGCCGCTTTGAACACGGAAAACTGATTCGCCTCAATTGTGTCCGCTGGTGAGATAGCGGCCGCGCGTTCCAGATAGTTTCGTAGTTCACGCACATTACCGGGCCACGCGTGACTCAGCACAAGTTGACGCGCCGCGCTCGACAGATTCAATCGCGGCCGATTGAAGCGTTCGCGATAAACATCGAGAAAATAATCGATCAGCTTTGGGATATCTTCAGGACGCTCGCGCAAAGGCGGAATGTGCAGCGAAACAACATTCAAGCGATAGAACAAGTCAGCACGGAACTCTTTCCGTATGACGGCCGCGCTCAAGTTGCGATTGGTGGCGGCAATGACCCGCACATCGGCTGTTTGGTCGCGCGTGGAACCAACCCGGCGAAACCTGCCCTGTTCCAGGAAGTGCAGAAACTTCACCTGCATCGCCGACGGCAGGTCGCCTATTTCGTCCAGGAAAAGTGTTGAGCCGTCGGCCGCTTCGACCAAACCTCTGCGCAACGACGTTGCGCCTGTGAATGCGCCACGCTCGTGACCGAAGAACTCGGATTCGAAAAGCGTGTCGGGCAGCGCGCCGCAATTGACGGTAATCATCGGCGTGCGCGCGCGCGAGCTTTTGGAATGAATAAACCGGGCCAGCACGTCTTTGCCGGTTCCCGATTCGCCGGTCAACAGCACAGTTGAGTCAGTGCGCGCAGCATTCTCAGCCTGCGCAACGACCGCCGCCATCACAGAGTTGTCGCATACGATGGGAAGAACATCATCGGCCGAAGCGCCAGGTCGCACGACTGACCGCAGCCCGGCATTCTGTTTCACCAGCCGTCGCTTCTCATCGGCTTTGCGAATGACAGCTTCAATCTCGTCCAGCGTCGCCGGCTTCGTGAGGTAATCGTAAGCGCCATGCCGCATCGCCTCGATCCCGGTCGGCAATGAATTATCAGCCGTCAGCATAATCACTTCAGGCGCGTCATCCAGCTTTCTGATTTCCTGCAAAGCTTCGAGCCCGGTGATGTCGGGCATCGAGATGTCGAGCAACACGACATCGCAGTCGCGCTCGCTCAGTGACTGTAAAGCTTCTCTGCCGCTGGCCGCCGATGAGGCGTCAAAACCCGACTGAGAAAGCTGGCCCGTAACCAGCTTTCGCAGCAGATTGTCGTCATCGACGACGAGCACGTTGATTCTTCGAGTCATGTGCTGCTTTCGGGCGCACGTCGCGGAATCCACAGCCGAAACTTGCTTCCCTCGCCTTCTTTCGATTCCACCGCCAGACGCCCGCCGAGCGATTCCGCCAGCGCGGCGCAAATCGCCAACCCCAGGCCGTAGCCTTTGCCCGGTCCTTTACTGCTGACAAACGGATCAAAAATACGCGGCAACAAATCAGCCGAAATGCCCTCGCCGTTGTCCGCAACTTCGATCATCACGCGGTCAGCTTCGCGCCCGGTGGCCACCGCTACTCGGCCACCTCGTTCGCCCAGCGCATCGACCGCATTCGTCAGAAGGTTGTCAAGAATTTGGCGCACCATGGAAGCGTCAGTCGCGATCTCGCCCACGTTTTCATCCAGCGTGACTTCGAATTCAACGGTGGTCGATTGCAATCGCTGAACGGCGGACTTGGCGCACTCGCGCGCGATGGTATTAAGGTCGCAAAGCGTCCGTTTCGCCTGTCGCTGTTGCGTCAAATCCAAAAGGCCGCGCGTGATTTCTTTGCAACGCAGCGACTGCCGCACGATCTCCTCCAGGTAGTATGGCCACTGATTCTCGTCGGCGATCTTTTGCGCGGTTTCAGAGCGGCGCAGGTCGCGAATAACGG
This sequence comes from Pyrinomonadaceae bacterium, assembly GCA_036559945.1. Taxonomy (GTDB): domain Bacteria; phylum Acidobacteriota; class Blastocatellia; order Pyrinomonadales; family Pyrinomonadaceae; genus UBA11740. The sequence goes on along the minus strand of DATBSG010000049.1, from coordinate 1,410 downwards.
CTTCCGCGCAGGTGGTGATCGCGGCCAACGGATTATTGATTTCGTGTGCGACGCCCGCCGCTAACTGGCCGACGCTTCCCAGGCGCCGCGAACGCGCCAGTTGCTCCTGCATTTCCGCGATGCGGCTCACGTCTCTCAGAGTGACCACCGTAAACGCCCCGCCATCGGGATCTTCAACCGGAACGATCGACACGATGTAGCGGCGACCGCATTCGGCTTGCACTTCAAAGCTTGACGGCGTATCGCGGACTTCGGGCCGATAGTGAACTGCCGCTTGCTTGCCGAACAAACGAATGAAAGCATCCGGAAAGGAAAGCCCGATTACTTCATGAGGCTGCAATTCCAGCATCTCCGCCGCGCGCGCGTTGCAGCGAACGATGCGCCTTTCGTCGTCGTAGACGAGTATCCCTTTTTCGACGATGGCGTCGAACGTCTTTTCCCAAATTTTTTCCGCGGCTTTTACGGATTCGACGAGCCGGTCGCTCTCGAGCATGACGGCGGCCATTTCAGTAAGATTCTGAAGCAGCCGCTTCTCGTCCTCGGTGAAATTGTGCGGCTTGCGATAGCCCGCTACCAGCGCGCCGGAATGATTTCCGACGATGCGCATGGGCGCCACCGCCATGTCGCAAATGCCCTCCGCCATGTGAATTGGAAATTCTTCCGCGGGAAATTCCGGTCGCGTTCCAATGCCCTGGATGAGCGCGACGGTGCGGCTCTCCAGCGCGCGGCGGGCCATCGCGCTGCCCGCGGGCCGAAACACAGGTTCGCGGTAGTCAATGTCGGTGGTAAAACCGGACGCAGCTTTCCAGGTGACCTGTTCGTCGAGCAGCGAGAAGCCAAGAATGCTGGCAGTGTCGGCTTGCATGATGCGCCGAACTAAATCGACGATCGTGCGTAGCGTGGTGGCGCTTTCGGGTTGGGAGGTTTGGACGTGGGTTACATCAATCGCTGCGGCCATCAGTCGTCGGATTCACCGGGGGCAGTTACATCCGGAAACTCGTCGGGCGCTCCAAAGCTTTGTACGCGCAAATCGAGCGATGGTCAAGTGATCATTTGCGAGCTACTTTCAAGCGAACGCTGGCGATCGAAACCGATGTAGGCGGTCAACTTTTCCTTCGCGAGCACGTCACGCAGATCGGGCGTGGCTTCATAGAGCATGCTACGCCATTCAAACTCGTCGTAGAGGTTATGTGTTGACGGCATGATAACAAGAGTCCGAGTCAAGAGCCTTGCCAGAATGGTTGGCAATGGAGTATTGAATCGACGAAATGAATCGACGTGAATTCAATTTCGGATTGCTGGGAAGCGCCGGAGCTCTTGCCCTGTACCCACTTGCTACCGCAAGCGGTTCTGTATCGGATTTGCGCATCAATGGCTCGCGTCTTAACGAACATCTCAAGGCGTTGTCCG
>DATBSG010000048.1:0-6083 GCA_036559945.1 Pyrinomonadaceae bacterium | reverse complement strand
CGCGTGGGAGATTCTAGGGCGCATGGCGTCTTGGGTAAGAGGCAGTAGCAATGCAGGTGCGAATGCGATAACGGCTGGAATGATGTTCCTTCTCATCTCATCCTCCATCTGTGACAGAGAGCTTTCAAAGGCCGCCTAACGGTTGAGTTGACGCGGCGGCGCGAATCAATTCAAGCATCGCCGGACCAATTATGATACGAAACACGCTCCCGCCGCTCGCGTCCAACGATTTGTTGGGCATCGCGGGATAGTCACGCACCTTCGAAGTAACGCGCTTTTTGATAAGCAGCGTTAGCCTCCTGAATACGGCCGATGTCATCGAGGAAGCAAGCATAGGATTTCCACCGCTCGGGCGATTCGGGTTTAAGTTCAAGGCCCGTTAGATGAATCTGTTCTGCCTCACCAAGTTTTCCGCGTTGCATAAGAACGAGCGCCAATGCCGAGCGCGAATTCGAAGAATCCTTCAACGTGAGCGCATGTTTTAGATTGCGCTCGGCTTCGTCCAACAATCCATGTTCGCGTTGCGCCGTGCCGAGCGCCCACCAAGCGGCAGCGCGAGTTGGAGCCAATTGCGTCGCGCGGCCTAGATGTAACTCTGCCGCATCGTAGTTACCGAGTTTGAAATGAGCCCACCCAGCATTCCAAGAGAGTTCGGCGTCGGTTAGATGCGACGCATCCGATTCAATCAGCGCAATGGCATCAGACCATCGCTCATCTTGCATGAGTGACTGAGCGCGTCCGTTTAATTCGACATCGGCTTCCATGAGTTCTAGCGATGCCCAACGGTTGAGTTGACGCGGCGGCGCGAATCAAAGCACCCTTCGCCGCACCAATTATCTTAAGAAGCACGCCCCCGCCGCTCGCGTCCAACGATTTGTTCGGCCCGTTTCTCGGAGAGTTACCAATTGACTGAGCAGGTCTGACCTGAGCAAACACCCAGTCACGATGGCTCTTGCGACTTGCCCATATTCAGAAGCAGGATAGCCACTATGCCGAATGCCAAGCCGATTTTCTGGTACGCAGTAAGCTGCTCCCCACGAAACAAGATACCGATAAAGACCCCGCCGGCTACGATTCCCGTATTCACAAAACCGGACACAACTGCCAGTCCCATCCTCGCGCCTACGAAGCCGAAGGCGATGATACCAAACGAGGCCGCGACGAGTAGGTAAAGCAGCATCCATGTCAAGTATCCCTCCGACGGGATTCGCTCGGCCCAGCGGATTGCCGTGAAATCGCAGAACACAAAGAGAGCAACGGAAATCAGCCCAACGGTCGCCTGGATTAGGGTTGGTGTCATTGCTCTACTCACGTCCGGGTAATTACATGGAAGACGACTGATTCGGCCCCCCAGAATTCGGCGCTGAACTGCTTGGCTGTCTCCGTGTCGAACGCCTTGCACGAGAAGATGCTCAGGTAAACGGCCTGTAGCAGGGGAAGTGGATGGGCCACTACGTTGCTCGTCTCAATGAACTGGATGGCGGATATCCCGTGCAGGTGCGGAATGCCGCTGTGGTCCTCCCAGAACATCGGCTCCCCGTGTCGCTTCATGTCGATCACGTCGCACAGTTGGACAAAGTAGTCCGTGAGCTTCTGTCGAGACAGGGCGGACAGGTCGCAGCCTTTCAGATCTAGCAACAGTTCGATTCCATATGGTTTCATGGGCGTGAACCTCTCGTGTAAGGGCCGAACGGTTGAGTTGACGCGGGCGAGCGCCACCACGAAACAATAAATCAACAACGCTAATCGAGAAACAAGCTATCGAGCCTCGCGTCCAACGATTTGTTCGACAGCGCCTCAAAGGAACGCGCTACCGTTCGAGAATATACCTCTCGCTGAGGTCTTCCAATTCAAAGTAACCAAGCTTGCCTGGCAAACAAGAAATAAATGTTCCCGAACCAAGGGCGACCGTTTTAGCCAGCGCGTCCGACAGAGACATTTCGTGGCCGTCAATATCACGATTGTCGGACATGACGTAGCAAGTTTCGGGGGCCCCTTTTCGCCGCAGCAGTGATTCGATTGAACTGTCAGATTGTTGGTTCGATGGAATCAGCGTCGCGTAACGTGGGTCCAGGTCACGACAGTGATTGAAGCCGTCAAGAAGTTTGGTTCGCCCACGTTTGGATTCGAGGAGTGCAAGGTATCGGTTACGCTTTTTGGGAATGACGAAAGCACGAGCGAACTGTTCTTCGTGGGGATTCATAAGCTGTCGAACTACTAATTATCTGTCAATATCGTCGATAATACCGCGTTGCACGGGAAAATCGCTCAACCGCTTGATGCAACGCCAATCACTTCAACTTCTCATACTCCTTCCGGGCAGCAACCAGCAACGGAACGTCCGGGTCGGCCTCCTGCCACAGCGAAAAGAAAGTCTGATAGGCCTTGCGCGCCGCCGCAGTATCGCCATTCAAAACCGCCGCGCGTGCGAGTCCGACATATGCCGGCGCATACAGCGGCGATCGCGGCGCCCAGCCGCGGTGATTGGTGATCTTTTGGAACTCGGCAGTCGCTTCCGCGCCCTTGCGCAAATTCAGCAAAGCCTGGCCGCGAAAATATTCGGGCCAGAAGCTCCCGACGATTTGATATCGAGCAGCCGGCTCTAACAATTGCACGGCGCGCGCGGCATCGCCCTGATGGATGGCCAGCAGCGCATGATTCAAAGGCCAATACACGACGTTTAGCAAGGTATCGTTGGGAAAACGCTTCGAAATCTCATCCATCAGTGCCTGCGTCTGCGCGGCATCCCCGCAAACTGCAAAAGCAGAAGACGCAGGTTGCACGGATCCAGTAACCCGGGATATTTGAAAAGCTCTGGTTGCCAGTTCTTTGACGCGATCGCAATTTCCAAACAAACTTTCAAGCTGGACTTGAGTCGCCAAAACTTGCGCGGCGCCATCGTTTTGCTGATGCGCCATAGCGAACTCCACCGCCCGCTCGTTCAACTCGCTCGCCTTCTTTAACTGACCAGAGAAGGCGGCCACTTCTGCCTGCCAGGCCAGGGCGTTGTATTCGCCGGGCTTGCCGCTCCACCAATCGATCTGCTGCTTCATGGCGGCGGCATCGTTCTGCACGAACGCGATCGAATACAGATTGCTGCGAAAGAAAAGTGAATCAAGCTTCTGCTCGAGCGCCTGCCGGTAAACTTCCTTCGCTTCGTCGAACCGATTGAGTTCCATCAACGCCGTCGCCAGATTATCGCGCGGCGCGGTGACATTCGGATTCAGGCGAATCGCCTCGCGCGCTTCTTCCATCGCCTTGTCGAGCATGGTGTCGTCAGCGATCAACAGATTAGACAACTGGATGTGCGGAATTGGATCGTTCGGATAAGTGCGCTTCCAAAGCTCGAGCGTCTCGATATATTTTTCGCGTTCCCTGGTAACGAGTCCGTAATAACTGACCGCGGTGATGTAGAACCTTTCCCGCTCGCTGACGCGGTCGCGCAACTCAAAAGCTCTCTGCGCCGCCGCGGTCGCCGGGTCTCTCTGGCCAACGTTCGCGTAAGCCGTCGCCAGCCGCGCATAAGCAATCGCAAAGTTCTGGTCGAGCTCGATGGCCCGCTTGAAAAAAGGAATGGCCTCTGAGTAGCTGCCCTTCAGGTGATTATCGAGCCCGATCGAGTACGCCTTGAACGCTTCGAGCGACGGCGTCGTCGCTTGTTCGATGGGCGCATCGAACTTCTGAATTGACGCCAGAGACTCGCCGAGCTTCTCACGCAGCCGCGTTGTCGCTTCGCCCAATCGCTTGATCACCAGCTCTTTGCTTTCGGCTTCGACTTGTTCGCGCGCGACCGCGTCTCCCGTTTGCGCGTTGACGGCTTCAATCGTAATCAAGTAATGACTGCCGACGCCGGAAATCGAGCCGACCAAGAATGCTTTCACTCCCTGCCGCAGACAAATTTCGCGCGCGACGTCACGCGTGACTCGTTCGCCGGGCGAACGTCCGAGAAACTTCAAGGCATCGCGCACACGCTGGTCGCCGAAAATGTTCAAAAAGGGCGATTGGCCCAGTTGCGCCGCCAACGCCTGTTTCAACGTACCGTCGAATACCGAATCACCGGTGTCGTTGACGAAGTCAGCAATGAGAATCGTGTCTTTGTCGGTGAGCGGCGCCGCCTTTCGGAAAAATGCGAAATACCCGCCGACGAGCGCCAGCGCGATCACCGCCACGCCAACACTGATTACAGCAACGCGATGCCTGCGCAACTCGGCGCCGAGATAACTGGCGGTCAGTCCGCGCGTCAAACCGGCGGCGGAAACTGCACCGGTCGACGACAGTGCAGGACTCTCCGAGACGACATGTCCAATGTCACTCAACGTCGACGAAGTCATTCCGGTAGTGTGAAGCATCGCGGCGTCGGCAAGGTCGCGCCGCAATTCTTTCAACTCGAGCGCCACATCTTTGATTGACTGATAGCGATCTTCCGGATCTTTCTCGAGACACCGCCGCACAATCTTTTGGAGGTCGGCGGGCGCCTCCGGATTGAAATCGGTGATCGGAGGGACGGGCTCGCGAATGATCTTGTTAAGTCTTTCGATCCGATCCTTTCCCTCGAAGGCCTTTCTTCCCGTTACGGCTTCAAACAGGATGCAGCCAAACGCAAAAATGTCTGAGCGTTGATCGATTTCCGCCGTGCGGCCCTGCGCCTGCTCAGGCGACATGTAACCGGCCGTGCCCAAAACCACACCCAAAGTCGAATGCGACTCGGAGAGTTCCATCGTGTCGTATTCGCGTTCGGCGCTGCTCAACAGAGATGACCGCGACGGTTCGACCAGCTTCGCGAGTCCGAAGTCGAGAATCTTCACTTGTCCATCGCGCGAAATCATTATGTTCTCGGGCTTCAGGTCGCGATGGACGATGCCGGCCGCGTGCGCCTTGGCTAAACCTTCCGCGACATGTTGGAACCAGCGCAGCACCTTCCGCAGATCCGGCGGCACGTCGTGGATACAGTGGCGCAGAGTCTTGCCATCAACATACTCGAGCGCGATGAAGTTGAGGCCGCGCTCTTTTCCAATCTCATAGATATGCGCGATGTTGGAATGGTTTAAGGCGGCCGTGGCTTTGGCTTCCTGCATAAAGCGACGCATGCGGTCTTCATTGTCGGCGAGCTGTTTGGGGAGGATTTTCAGCGCGACTCTGCGATCGAGGCGCGTGTCGATGGCGAGGTAAACTTCGCCCATGCCTCCGGCGCCGAGTTGCGTGCCGATTTCATACTGGCCAAAACGTGTTCCGGGAGGAATGGCCATCGATTCTCCGAAGCCTTGTTGGCTGCGAAGTCTATCACCCGGATTGGCGTTTTTCCATTTCTGTGTTCAGGAGAACGAGTTAATTGGCCGAAGTGCTTGGGCCTACTTCTTCAGCCAACCCAGCAAACCGTAAAGGACGGTTTCCCGGTTTTCTTCGTAGATGGCTTTGGTGAGTGGGATGTTCATCGGACAAACCTTGACGCAGTTTTGCGCGTTGCCGCAGTTGGTGATGCCGTCCTCACCCATCAGAGCCTGAAGACGTTCGTCGCGATCCATCGCGCCGCTCGGGTGCATGTTGAAGAGACGCACCTGCGCGATCGCCTGTGGCCCGATGTAATGATCGCCTTCGTATTGCGGACAAGCTTCCAGACAACATCCGCACGTCATACAACGCGAGTAGGCGTAGCGCTCCATCACGTCTTCCTGATCCATGCGCGGGCCGGGGCCCAGGTCATGCGTGCCGTCGAGCTCGATCCACGCATGAACGCGCTTCAGGTGATCGAACATCTGCGAGCGATCCACTACCAGGTCGCGAATGTTTGGAAATTTCGACATGGGCTCAAGCTTGATCGGCTGATCGAGATTATCAACCAAAGCTGAACACGATTGCCGCACGTGACCATTGATGACCATCGTGCAGATGCCACAAACCTGCTCGAGACAGTTCATGTCCCACGATGGCGGCGTGGTCTGCTTGCCTTGTTTGGTGACTGGATTCTTGCGAATCTCCATCAGGCAGGAAATAACGTTGAGATTCGAGCGGTAAGGAATCTCGAACTCCTCCCAACGCTGTGGCGCGTCCGGATTGTCGCGACGACGGATGTGAATCTCGACTGT
>DATBSG010000047.1:0-6569 GCA_036559945.1 Pyrinomonadaceae bacterium | reverse complement strand
CAAAGGTTCAACCACAGAGAGCACACGCACAGTTGATTTAGCGGGCCAGGGTCGGGCACTAACCTCGTTGATTGCGGCGTCTGAATATTCCGAATGATCGACGGCCAGAAGGACCCTCATCTTGCTTACTCCTCGTCGTTTACGGCGACTGGGTCCAAAACTATTCCATCCACAAATTCCGTCGGCATGGGCGATCGAAAGCGCAGCAGCGTTTTGGTCCCATCGGCCAGCTCAATCTCCAGCGCAGCATTCGCTCCCTCTTCGGTTTGTTCAAGCCAGACGGCCGTCGGTTCGCTGATCGCATGGCTTACATGCTTGTCCGGCGTCATCCCCAGATCAATTGAGATGGCTTCCGCTTCGTCCCCTCCGGAAGATAAACTCACTCCGGCGAGAGGCAACTCCCGACCTTCTTCCTGCGCACCAACATCCGCTCCCAGAACTTCAAGCGTTGCCAGCCAGCCTTCATGTTGCCGGCTGAAGCTGTCGAAGAACTGCCTCCATTCACTGCGCGGAATTTCTTGAGTTCGCATTTTGGTTCCCCTCTAAACGCCGGTGGGGAAAGTTTCTGGCGGCTCACCACTTTCCCATTGCCCATATCGCTCCAGCGGTTCCAGCGCTCGCGTTTCGTCAAAATGGATCACCGCATCGAATTGATCGGACAGCCTTGCGTCAAAGTAATGGCTCTGTCTTTCCGTTTGGGGCAGATAGATGACACCAATGGCTCGTTCTAATCGCGGCTCGCGAAGCACGTTTGCGACTCTCTTCTCATCTCGGAGCGTCAAGAGAAAACCCGCTTCGCCGGTCTGATTAAATAGGGCCTCGTAACTTTCATTGAGAGCCGGTCGCACCCGCTTGCGTTCGGCTGGGCCATCCCACTCGGCAGCTGCCGTCACCGTGCCGGTGTAAGTTGTGAAGCCAATCAGTCGCGCGTTGTTTCCATATTGTTGCCGCACGAGTTGTCCAACATTCAGCTCGCCAAAGTCAGCCATGTACGTCGCGCGCGCGTCGCCCAGATGAGAGTTGTGCTCCCAGACAGCTATCTTTGCGGTTTGCCCTTGCGCGTTCAGGTGCGTGACTAGCGCACCTAACGTTTCCGCCATGTGACGATCGCGCAGGTTCCACGACTCAACTCGACCGCGAAACATCGATCGGTAATATCTTTCAGCATTCAGCACCAACCGCGCGTTTTGTTCGGCGAAGAAGAATTCATCTTGTGCCACGCGACCATCACGGCTGGCGTAGTCTGCCGCCTGTCGCCGCAGTTCGATGAGCTGCTCAATGACTTCGCGTTCACATGATTCGCTGAGTCCGAAACTTGCGGCGTAGCCATACGCCTGCGTGTCTTCCGCGAAATGTTCAAAGCACGAGTAACGATAACGGGCGCGTTTGGCTGCGGCAGGATCAACTTTGTTCAGATAGCCGAGCACCGCTTCGATCGACGTGTAAAGGCTATAGAGATCAAGACCATAGAATCCTACTTTCGTCGCATCAGGGGTTAACGAAGCGTTGTAATCGCGCAGCCATTCAAGAAAATCCAATACGACAGTGTTGCGCCACATCCAGGTGGGAAATCTTTTGAAGCCGCCCAGTGCTTCATTGGCGTTGCGGTCGTCACTGAGGCCACGTACATACCGATTAACGCGAAAGGCATCAGGCCAATCAGCTTCGACGGCGACAGCGGTGAATCCCTGCTCTTTAATTAGTCGTTTGGTGATTTCAGCGCGCTCGCGATAGAAATCGTGCGTTCCATGCGTGGCTTCACCCAGCAGGCAGAAACGGGAGCCATCGACCATCTTGAGTAATGGATCATAATCGCGGGCGTCTCCACGGAGAGCATGCAATGCTTCCTTGACTTCGCTCGCTACCAGACTCTGCTTTGCAATTGCCATGAGTCTTTGCCTTAGGTATGCACCAGTTCTCGATCCTCCGAGTCAGTAGTGTTTAGGTTTTCTGATCGAGCGAGAATCTCGCGCACTTCTTCGTCAGTTGTTTGCGAAAAGTCTCGGTACCACATTCCCACGCCCATAAAAGGCTCTGGAGTTTGGGCGCAGATGATTTCATCTACGCCCATGCGGTACTCATCACAAGTTTGAGCTGCCGACACTGGTACGGCGACAACAATCCGCGCCGGATTCTGTTGTCGCAAGGCTTCCACAGCTGCGCGCATAGTTGATCCTGTCGCCAATCCATCATCAACCAGTATTAGCGTCTTGCCTGAGACATCCGGTTCCGCACGCGAGCCTCGATAGAGGCGCTCGCGGCGTTCCAATTCTCGCAACTCTGCATCGACTACAGCGTCGACGACGCGTGCCGGTATTCGAAGATAGTCGACCACGTCGGCATTAATGACTCGGACGCCGCCCGTAGAAATTGCGCCCATGGCCAGCTCTTCGTGACCCGGGACACCCAGCTTTCTGACCAGAAAAATATCGAGCGGAGCGTGCAGCGCTTTCGCGACCTCATACGCTACGGGCACGCCGCCACGCGGCAGGGCGAGGACCAGGACGTCATCACGGTTGGCGTAGTCGGAAAGCCGAGCCGCCAGTTGTTGCCCAGCGTCGATGCGATCACGATAGATCATTTCTTCGTCCTAACTCTGTTCAATGCGCGGTGACGCTCCCTTCTTTCTTTCCAAACACGTGCATAGCGATCGGAATGGTGCTGGCAAGGCCCGATAGAAACAGAGTCCAGCCCAGCACCTTCCTTCGCTGGCGTTTGAATTTACCGGCGACCAACAAGCCCGCTCCAAATCCAATCGCTCCACGCGTCGCAGCGATCAGCGCTATTTCCGGGACGGTTACACTTTTCGGCTCTGAAATATTCATACGAATTCTCCACCTTATCTATACCTAATCTCCTTTTGGCTCTCGCTCCCGCGCAGTATTCCAACTGCTGAACAAATTAATCGCTCAGTCAGATCCTGGCCGTCGAATGAGCCACAGATTAGCGACAGTTTTGATGGCCGCAATTGCAATCCGTCTGACCAGGCGACGGGTTACGACACTGCTCGCTGCAATAGTCGCCAATAGACGCATCGCAGTTACATCCTGGACGAGCACACTTCTCTTTCTGTTCCGAGACTTCCATGAAGTTTTCTGCCGCTCAATTCTTACGTTGAACCGAATCCGACATTAGCCAGCAACAGCCGAAGCTGCTGAGGTCGGTTCCGATACCTCCTTCACAATATGCCCCGCCACATTCTTACCTGTGTGGAGAGCAACGTCGGCAAGCGCGAGCATGCCCACGCAGGCTCCGCGATCATCGACTACCGGTATTCGCCGAATAAGTTTCTCCTCCATAATCCGGCAGCATTCTTCAAGCGACGTGTCCGGTGTCACCGTGACAATCGGCTTGGTCATGCAATCAGCGGCTTGCAATTCGATCGGGTTAAGACCGTTGGCCACCGTGCGGCACACGATGTCCCGATCAGTTACCACGCCTATCGGCTGCTTGCTTGACGTGTTGTCGACGACGGGGATTTCGCCACAGTCCTTGTCAACCATCATCCGCGCGACTTCCGGCAAAGAAGTGTCGGCGGTACAGCACGCCGGATCTGGTGTCATCATGTCCTTAACATTCATGGTTCTGCTCCTTCCTTAAGTTTCCAAACGTCTTGGCCCACCATTTCATCCGGCGGGTCTAACCCGCATTATTCATGAAAGCGGTTGCATTGCAGTCCGCGGAGCAGACGACCGATAGTAGCCCAGCACTTTAGTGCTGGGATCATCAGCAGAAAACACGCCGAGCCCGCGAAGCGGGCGACAGAATCTGCTGACCGCGATCATGCATTCAATTAAACAATCTGTCGCCCGCTTCGCGGGCTGCGATTGACATAACGATTTGATCCCAGCGATTAATCGCTGGGCTATTTTCGTCTGTCCGCTGCGCGGACTCATGATAACAACCTCATTCATGAATAATGCGGCCCAGATGCCTCTGGAACCACTCGGCTGCTAAGTCGGCGACCTGTTCCAAAGTGCCCGGTTCTTCAAACAGATGCGTCGCGCCGGGAACTATCTTCAGTTCTTTTTCACAATGCAGTCGTGCGAGCGCCTCTTCATTCATCTCTATTACCGGATAGTCGAGTCCGCCGACAATCAACAAGGTCGGGGACTTGACCTGTGGCAACGCCTCGCCCGCCAGGTCCGGACGCCCGCCACGTGATACGACTGCGCTAACGATTTCGCCCAGTTCCGCAGCCGCAACTAGCGCCGCGCCACCGCCCGTACTGGAACCAAAGTACCCGACCCGAAAATAGTCGAACTCACCTTTGAGCCAGTAGGTTGCGTCAATCAAACGGGCCGCGAGCAGTCCGATATCAAATCTCAGATGAGCTGTCCGTGCGTCAACAGTCTCCTCTTCCGCTGTCAACAAATCGAAGAGCAACGTCCCCACGCCGGCTTCGCGGATGGTACGGGCAACGAATTGATTGCGGGGACTGTGTCGGCTACTGCCGGAACCGTGGGCGAACAACACCACGCCCTGCGCGCTGGCCGGAATACTCAGATCGCCGTGAAGCATCGCTGCCCCCGAGCGAATCTGAACGTCGCGTGCGCGAGCGGTTCCTGTGTGTGCGGTGTGAATCATTTGACCCCGGCTTTTCTCTTGCTTACTTCAACGCTAAAGTTGACGCCCAACATTAGCGAACATAGATTTCACCTTGTCTCGGACGCCGCACTAGTCAATGCACGGCGCAGCGTCACTTCTTCTTCGAGGAGGATTTCTTCTTAGGCACCTTCCCTCCAGCTTTGCGCGCTTCAGATAATCCAATCGCGATTGCCTGCTTCTTGCTGGTCACTTTCTTCCCCGACGTACCGCTCTTGAGTGTTCCCTCTTTGCGCTCATGCATTGCTTTCTTAACTTTCTTTTGCGCTGTCTTACCGTACTTAGCCATTGTCAATTCCCCCGTTATGTCGTCACTGCTGTCTTGAACGTGTGTAATTGAATGGAGTTGGTGTCGGGCTGGGAACAGGCTCCGGCTCTGGCACAGGTGTTGGTGTCGCGCTCGGAGAAGGACTCGGCGACGGAGTTGGTGTCGGCGTCGGAGTTTGCTGCGCGCTGCGAGGGCCAGATGATCTCACAGTGGACGTGGTCGAATGTGAGGCCATTCCAATACATACAGAAATCATCAGCATTGCCAACATTGTTTTGAGAAGTCGATTCATTTGTCTCCGCTAAGATCGTCGTGTCTCTGTCGGGTACACTAATCTGTTCGCTTCCGGTGCAGCCCAGACGCCCACTCCAGAATCCCGTTCGAAAACAAGAAATCTGGGCGCAAGTTTGGTGCCGACGGAGTTAGCTCGTTAAAAACAGGGGAACCACAAGGTTGAAAAATCAGGAGGTTGAGAGAGTGTTTGATGTCGAGTCTTAACTCTCGTCTAATACGAAAGTGATCTTAATAATGACTTTGTACGACGAGATCTTTCCGTTCTCGACCTGGACCTCTTGTTCCTTAACCCAGGCGCTGCGAATTCCGTGAAGTGTTTCGGCCGCGCGCCAACCCTTGCTTAATGGCATCTTCAAAACTCTCGTTCGAACTGGCGCTGATCTCAGTTATGCGTGCTACTGACATGCGTATTCTCTCCCTTCGTGGCCGTAACGGTAGATTTTTATTTACTGATTACGCCACAAGCGATTCGGTCACCCGAATTGCCTGAAGGATCAGTCTTCATATCGTCGGCCTTGGCGTGAATGACGAGCGCAGTGCCGCCGTCGGTGAATAATGAATAGCTATTGCTCCCAAGGTTCACGCGCGGATCGATGATTGTCACACGCGCCGTTCCATTCGCGCGCACCATGAAGTTGTTCATGTCGCCCGCGTGCGGTCCCATCGGATTACGCAATCCATGTTGCTTGCCGCCAGGATTGAAGTGCGACCCCGCGCTTTCAAACGCAGGTCCTTCGCACTTCGCCATCTGGTGAATATGAATCGCATGTTTGCCGGGCGGAAGATTCTTCAAATCGAGCATGATCCTCACACCTTTTCCTGCGGGTGAAATCTTGGCTGTGCCTACGCTTTCGCCTTGACCGTTCTTCATCTCCACCGTCACGGTCTTCTGCGCATTTCCATAAGACAAGAACAGCGTCGCCAGCGCGATTGTCATCAACCAAACAAGCACTTGTCGTTTCATATCACACTGCCTCCTTCGATTCCCTGATGTTTCCAATTACTTCTTTCGCGTCTTAGCCGCTTTCTTTGCTGACCGAGACCGAGACGCCGCTGAACGTTTCTTGGCGGCGCTGCGAGCCTGACGCGACAACGCTCGCTTCGAAGCTGCGCTATGACCTTCGCGTTTCAGGGCGCGCGAAGTTGCGCGCGAGCGCTTGGCCGACTTTTTCGCGCTCTTCTTCTTTCCTTTTTTCAGATCACGAGCCGCCTGCTTCCGCATCTTCTTCGAACCTTTCTTCGGCGGCTTCAACTTCACTCCGGCACGCCGTGCCTTTGAAAGACCGATGGCGATTGCTTGTTTGGTAGATCGCGCGCCATGCTTTCCTTCACGAACATGCTCGATCTCTTCGCGGACAAACTCTCCGGCCTGCGTGCTTGGCGCTTTTCCTTCTTTCTTATC
>DATBSG010000046.1:0-2729 GCA_036559945.1 Pyrinomonadaceae bacterium | reverse complement strand
CGCGACGTATGTCGTTCAACAAATGGAAAGCTCGGCTCACGCGGTCGACAAGCAATTGATGACACCGAACGATGCACAAATGGACGTTCTTCTCAGACGCTACGCGAAGGGCGCAGCTGAGGCGAAGAACGTTGAGCACCTCGACGCGGACGAGTTGAATGCGTTCGCTGAAGGCGCGCTGCCGCCGGCGGCGCGGTCGCGTTACGTGTCGCATCTGGCGGACTGCGATGACTGCCGCAAGTTGGCGAGTCAGTTGGCGATTGCTGCTGGCCGCGTCGAGGAAGTGCGCGTGCCTGCCTCAGAATCTACGACCGAACAACCATGGTGGCGGAAAATAAGCACGGTCTTTGCGCCGCCAGTTCTGCGCTATGTCGCTTTCGCAGTCGTGCTGGTTGCGGTTGTGGGGATCGCATTCGTTGTATGGCGGCGACCACGCCCGGCTGCGCCCGACTTGATTGCTCAAAACAAACCGGCAGCCCAAACTGGGGAAGCAGTGAAACCTTCTCAGACGCACGAACCGGCAAATGCAGGTGAGGCTCAACGGGAGGGCACGATCGCGAAAGCTGTTCCGCAGCCGACAGCCGCGCCGTTCTCTGATCAAAAGAAACTCGAGTCCAGCGAGGCGAATTCGCCTCCACCGCCAAAGCCCGCGGACGCGCTCGCCGCAAAGGAAACAGCGCCAGCAACTACCGCCGGGAGCACATCCGGCCTGCCGCGTTCGGAAGCCTCTCCGTCCTATGCGCCGGCTCCACCAACAGAATCTGAGCGCGCGGATATCCGTTCGCGCGGGCAGCAGAACGTCGGCGGTCTGTTGGCTGGTGGATCAACACGGAACGAATCGTCGGAAAAATACAAAGTGATGGATCGCTCACGCTCCGGCGAGCCGGCGAAGGATCGCGACGAAGATCGTGCGCGTGCAGCGAACCAGCCTGCGGCGACGGAAAATAAGCAGGAAGATGCCCCAGCGCGCGGCCGAACGGAATCCCGCACTGCCCCTGTGCCCAGCCGATCTGTCCAAGAGATGCGAATCGAGAACCGCAAAGCTGACAAGACTGAGGAAACCGAGACGGAAATGCGTTCAGTCGGCGGGCGAAAGTTCAAGCGTCAGGGAAACGCCTGGGTTGACGTGAAGCTCAAAACCTCAATGGCGATCAGGACGATTTCACGCGACTCGGAGGATTTCGAGAAGCTTGACTCAGGCCTGCGTTCGATCGTCCACCAGCTTAGCGGTCAGATCATCGTTGTCTGGAAAGGCAAAGCCTACCGAATACAGTGAAGTAAACTGTAAATCGTGAATCGTAAATAGTCGCGAACTGATCCTGTCGATCTGGCGTAAGTAAACTAAGGGGAAGCCAGGTCTTCTCTATTTACGATTCAGGATTTACTATTCACCTATGTATTGTCCTTCTTGCGGCTCTGAAACCATAGTCGGCCTGAACTACTGCAATCGTTGCGGCATGAACCTTAGCCCGGCGCCGGTCGCGCCAGTCGAAGTTGCTCCGATTAATTTGACAAAGCCGATCCTGATCTTTGGTGCGGTGATTCTTTTCCTAACGCTGGGCGGCTTTGCCGGAATCATTTCCGGAACCATTGAGATGGCTCAGAGTGGAGCGGCAAATGTATCGCCCGCGATTCCGATTTTTGGAATGCCTACCATTCTTACGATTGACATCCTCTTGATCCGCCAGTTGTCAAAGATGATTAGCGCGGCAATTTCACCTAGCCGGTTGCAAATGAAGAAGACTTCGCCACAGATTCAGAACGATCCACGCTTGTCGCGTCCGACTACAGCCCGGCTTGAATCTGCGCCGAGCGTCACCGAAAATACGACGCGCTTTCTGGAAGACACCTATCGACCGCCCGCAGACCTGCCGGCCAGCGGCGACAAACGAAACTCCTGACTTATCTTCTTGAGCAGTTGCTATCGCGAATACTCAGTTGGTAGAGTTCGTCGCGTCCTGATTCTGCATCGAGAGGTATTTTCCTATGCGACTGTTACGGAAGAAGCTTGCGATTGTTTTGTTTGCCGGCGTGGTATTGATAAGCGGTTTTGGCGCGCGAAGCGAACACTCAATGGCATTCGGACAGCGACGCTCGCCGCAGGCGCGCGGCAATCCGGACATTCCCAAAATCGTCTCTGAAATCAGCGCGCGAAATATCGAAGCCACGATTCGCAAGCTCGTCAGTTTTGGCACTCGCAACACTCTTTCCGATCAGAACAATCCAACTCGCGGCATCGGCGCCGCGCGCGATTGGTTGTACGCAGAGTTTCAAAAGGCCGCTGCTCAATCTGATGGCCGCATGACTGTTGAAAAACAAACCTTTGAACAACCAAAAGCCGCGCGCGTTCCCGAACTGACGATGCTTACAAATATCGTGGCTACGTTGAAAGGCACGCAGCCCGAATCAGTCGATCGCGTTTATGTTGTCAGCGGCCACTACGATTCCATGTGCACCAGCCCGACGGACGCGAAGTGCGACGCGCCGGGTGCGAACGACGATGCTTCGGGGACAGCGGCGGTGCTGGAAATGGCGCGAGTGATGGCGAAATACAAATTTGACGCGACCATCGTGTTCATGACTGTGCCGGGCGAAGAGCAAGGACTGCTAGGTTCGACGTACTTTGCCGAACAAGCGAAGAAAAACAACATGGACATCGAAGGAATGTTCACCAACGACATCATCGGCAGCTCAGTCGGCGGCAATGGTGTTCATGATCCGCACACGGT
>DATBSG010000045.1:0-9999 GCA_036559945.1 Pyrinomonadaceae bacterium | reverse complement strand
TCGCCGACAAAGATGCGAAGAACCTCAACGAGCTTTTCCGACAAGGCTACCAGGGCTCACGCTTCAGCTTCGGCTATCCAGCGTGCCCGAATCTGGAAGATCAAACGAAGCTGTTCGAGTTGCTCGATCCCTCACGGATCGACGTTGAATTGACCGAAGAGTTTCAACTCGACCCGGAGCAATCGACTTCTGCTATCATCATCCATCATCCGGAAGCACGATACTTCTCCATTGAATGAAGATGTCCAAAGTCGAAAGTCCAACGTCCAAGGTCGCTCTGACATTGGACATTGGACATTGGACGGGAGCCAAGCTTTAGTTCCCACTGCCGAAGAGCTCACCGCCCTCTCCCCCTTCGAGCGTTTAGCCTTCCGTTTCACTCATCGCATGAACCTCGGCCGATGGAAGCGCTTCTGGACCTGGTGCCAGAGTTTCTTCGGCGCGGGATGGATTCATATCTCGACTTACAACCTGATGCGCGTTTACGGGCTGGAGCATGTCGAAGCCGTCGATCACTCGCGTCCGCTTCTGCTCGTCGCAAACCATCGATCGTTTTTCGACATGTATGTCGTCTCGACCGCGCTGTTTCGCAAAACCAGGTGGCGCAAACAGCTTTTCTTTCCGGTGCGTGGGCGTTTCTATTATCAGAATCCGCTGGGTATGTTCGTGAATTTGATCATGGGATGGTGGTCAATGTATCCACCATTCTTTGTGACGGGCAGAGATCCGATGCCCGAAAAGCGCGCGTTCGACAAGTATTCGATGCGTCGGCTCGCGCAGCTTTGCAGCGAAGGCGCCGGCAATGTCATCGGTTTTCATCCCGAAGGCACGCGCAACAAAGCCGATGACCCGTATTCCTATCTGCGCCCGCAGCCCGGCGTGGGGAAGTTGGTAAAGGACGCGAACCCGCAGGTCATACCTGTTTTCATCGCCGGCCTGGGAAACAATTTGCCGAAACAGGTTTTGGGAAATTGGTTTGGCGGTCCGAAGATTCGAATTCATTTTGGCGCGCAACTCGATCTGTCAGAGTTCATCACGAAAAAGGACCACGTGCGCACTTACAAAGAGATCGGTGAGTTTCTCATGAGCAAAATTGGTGAATTAGGTGAAGCAGACCGGCAGCTTCACGGAAGGATCTAACCACAGAGGACACAGAGGAAGACAAAGACAATTAGCCACGAAAATGCACAAAAGGCACAAAGCAGAAAGAGCCAAGCGTGAGCGATGAGCTGTTTTCTTTTGTGCTCTTTGTGCCTTTTTGTGGCTGAATTAGTTTTTCCTCTGTGTCCTCTGTGGTTAAATTCTTTCATGTCGCTACCACTGGTCATCGTTAATCCCGCTTCCGCCGACGGCGCGACGCGCGAAAAATGGCCGAAGATTGCCAGCGATCTGCGCACGCACTTTGGGTCGTTCGCGGTCGAATTCACGGAAAGCGTCGGCCAGGCGCAGACATTGGCAGCAGACGCCGCGAAGCGGGGAGCAAAACTGATCATCGCGTGTGGCGGCGATGGCACTATCTCGGAAGTCGCGAACGGCATCATCGATTCAGGCGCGGAAGCAGAGCTCGGCATTCTGCCGGCCGGAACGGGCAGCGATTTTCGCCGAAGTATTGGCCTTCCCAAAAGTGTTGCCGCTGCCGCACGCGCGCTGCGCGACGGTCGCGCGAAAACAATCGATGCAGTGCGCGTGACTTTCATCAATGATGCTGGTGAGCGAGAGACACGTTACTCGATCAACGTCGCGAGCTTCGGCATGAGCACGGAAGTTCTGGATCGTGCTGCGAGCGGCGGGGCTAAGAAATGGGTTCCCGCTTTTACGCCACGCAAAGTCACCAGCAAACTCTCGTACGCCACCGCCACCGTGCAAACGACCCTGGCGGCAACTCCCGCCGAAGTACTGGTGCAAATTGACGATGAAGCAGAGCGGCGCTTACGCGTCGCGGAGTTTTGCGTCGCCAATGCTCGTTACTACGGTGGCGCGATGAAGGTTGCTCCCGACGCGAAGCTGGACGATGGCTATTTCGATGTCGTGACTATCGGAGACGCCAATTCGTTCAGGTTACTCACGAATGCCCCGCGGCTTTATTTCGGCGCGCATCTGCGGATGAGCGAAGTCACGCACACACTCGCCAAACAAGTCTTGGCGCGTCCCGCTAACAAAGAAACGGAAGTGCGTGTTGAATTGGATGGCGAAGTCGTCGGCCGCCTGCCATCGACTTTTCAGATCGTGCCGCACGTGTTGCGAGTGCGGTTTCCTTGAGGGCTGACTTTGGTGAAACGATCTAAAGTGTCCTGGCGACGGTTTGAACGGCGACACGATCAACTCGCGCCTGTATCGGTTTACGTGCAGCGGATCGTAGGCTCGCTCGTTGTTGGCTTCGGCTTGATGGCGGTGGCTCTTTCCATCGGCATCGCCGGTTACCGCTTCATCGCCGGCTTCAACTGGATTGATTCGCTGCTTGAAGCGTCAATGATTTTGGGCGGAATGGGGCCGGTGCGCGAGCTGCCTAATGAATCAGCCAAAGTCTTCGCCTCGCTCTATGCACTTTTCAGCGGCGTCGTCTTTATCGCATTGATGGGCATTATTCTTTCACCGATTGCTCATCGCGTGCTGCATAAGTTTCATGTCGATGAAGAGGATGTATGAACGCAAAGGCAATGGAGGTTCCTTATGTCTGAACAAAACACGCAAGAAGCCAACAAGGCCCTGATGCGTCGCTGGTTCGAAGAAGTTTGGAACATAGGCCGCCCCGAAGCGACTCGCGAGATGATGTCTGAAGATTGCATTAACCACGGCCTTTCTGGAGATCCAAGCGAACCGTTGCGCGGAGCGAGTGGCTTTCTGCCTTTCCATACTCAGTTCCGTGAGGCGTTCCCGAATATCGAAGTCGTCGTCGAAGACACAATCGCCGAAGGTGACAAGGTCGTCGCGCGCTGCTCAGTCCGCGGCAAGCACGAAGGCGACAGCTTGGGAATGAAGGCCACCGGCGCCACCGTCGATTTCGACGGCATCGGCATCGCGCGCGTCAAAGATGGGATGTTCGTCGAATCGTGGAATAGCTTTGACTTCGCGCGGATGTACCGGCAGTTGGGCGCGATGTGATGCTTCACTTCCCACCCAAAAAATTCTCCCTCACGTAACGCACAGTATCGTTCAGCGTGTCGCCCGGGTCGCGTGGCATGAAGCTGAGTTCGCGGCGCGCTTTGTCATGTTTGAAATACCAGAAGTATTCAGCCATCTCGATTTCGTCGGCCTGCACCGGTGGTGTGAAGTTCCATTGTCGAAACAATGAATCGATCACGTGCGCGCCGGTGACTGCAACTTTCGAAGGAAAGGCGAGCCGCGGCGAGGCAACTTTCGTGAGACGTTCCAGTCGATTGAAGAACTTCAGGAACGTCCAGTTGACTGCGCCCAGCAAATAACGATGACCGTGACGGCCTTTCTGCATCGCGACGCGAAACGCCTGTGCGACGTCGCGCACATCGACGAAGTTCAGTCCGCCGTTGGGCACCGCCGAAATCTTGCGCGCCATGAAATCCAGCACGACTTTGGTTGAACTAAGGCGATCGTCGCCCGGCCCGAGCAGTAAGCTCGGGTTCATGATGACGAGTCGAAATCCCTCTCCGTTGAATCGTTCAAGCGCCGCCATCTCCTGATAGGCCTTGCTCGCGTAGTAGGGCCAGCGCGCGATGATGTCGAGCGGCGGATTGTAATTCTCATCCGGAATCACGTCGGTTTTTTCGCTGACAGCAATCGTACCGCTGCTCGACGCGAGCACGATCGTTTTCACGCCGCCCTTCTTCGCTGCGTCGCAAAGCAAACGCGTACCATCAACATGCAGCTTGTACATCGCGCGCGCGTCGTCTTTGTCGCGCGAGACTTTACCGGCGAGATGATAGATTTCCGTGACGCCTTCGACCGCGCGCGCCACATCCTCGTCGCTGGTAATAGATCCTTCAAACGTATCGACGCCCAGCCCCGTCAGCCACTCGGGAATGGACGTTGCCATCACGCGAATGTCTTTCGAGCCTGCCTCGACCAGCTGACGCACCAGATGCGACCCGAGAAAACCCGTGCCGCCCGTGATCAGAGTCGTGGCGGGAACCTTTTTGACAATCGCAGCGTGCCGCTTCGTGCTCTTCTTCGGCACGATTTGGGCGGTGCGTTTCTTTGGCGTCTTAGTCGGCATGATCCATTAACCACAGAGGACACAGAGGAAAATCAACAGCTAGGAGCAAAGGGCAAAGAGCCAAGGAAGTAATTCTCCCCGTCCGTCAGAGGGGTTTGTCTTGGCGCTTTGCCCTTCGCACTTAGCTCTTTGCCTTTTCAAGTTGTCTTCCTCTGTGTCCTCTGTGGTTAATTAAGCGTTTGCCATCGCGTACTCGTCGTCGCTCGCTTCGATGCGCAGTTTGCCGGCACGGCGTTCAGCTTTCCACTGCTCATGCACAGTCTGCGCATCAAACTTCACGTTGGTGCGATCGCGCAGGTTGACGACTTCATGCCGCGCGCGCTCAGCGATCAGGCGATAGGCTTCCGCGCGCGGCAATCCTTCAGTCATCTCTTCGAGCTCTTCGATTGAGATTAGACGCCCAATGCGCGCGCCGACGTCGCGGCCCTTCAGAATTGTCGCCCCCTTCGGATAGGCGTCGTACGTTCCTTCGAGATAAACCGGTAAGATGCCGACCCGCGCCGCCAGCGCAAGATAACCAATCACCGGCTTGAAGTCCGCCATCGTGCCCGTCAACGAACGCGTGCCCTCGGGGAAGATGAGCGCATTGTAGCCGCGGTCCAGATACGACCGGGCGTGGCGCAGTGATTGGCGCAGCGAGCCCGAGCGTTCCATCGGCACCAGGTTAGTGAAGTTTTCCATGTAGGCGCGCTTGTACTTCGTGTCGAAGAAGTAATCAGCCGCCGCGAGCGCGACAAGGTCCTGACCCGCATCACCCAACGCCATCTTCACCAAACCCATGTCCAGATGCGATTGATGGTTTGCCGCCACGATAAAATTCGTGTGATACGGAATATTCGTCTGGCCTTCGTATTTCGTGCGCAGAATCCGCTCGTACAGAGTCCGCTGCGCGATCTCGACGACTTTGTTCCCGACGATGCGCAGCGGTTCAGGAACATAAATTTCCTCGTCCTTCTCAGATTCCAAACGAAGCCGCGGTGCTTCACGCCGAGCCGCAGCAACGCGATCGACGACGCTCAGAAGTTCGCGCACATCCTGAACCTCGTTCAAACGATCGGGTGCTTTCAGTGACCCGCCGGCATTTTCAATCGCGGCGGCAAGTTCAACGAACATCAGACTGTCGAAACCGAGATCCGCCAAGCGAACGTTCAGGGTAATCTCCTGAGCTGATCGGTTTGTCACTGACGCCACAATCTCCGCCAGCCACGCTGCATCGCCGGTGACTTCCTCGCGCTCGAGCCCGACTTCGCCCGAACGACCGGCCTCCATCTGCTGCACTATGTTCAAGACTTCGCGGCGCTTAACCTTACGCGTCGCAGTGCGCGGCAGTTCTTCCTCAGTGAAATGCAGCACCTTCACGCGTTTGTAGTAGGGCAGCCGGCTGGAGACTTCACGAAAGTGCTCTTCAATCTTGCTGCGGACTTCAGCATGTGAAAGCGCGATGTCGTATTCGTTATCGGGCACGACGATGCACGCGACCTTTTCACCGATACCATCCGGCAGCCCGAACACGCTCAACTCTTTGACGTAAGGCGAATCCTGATAAACCTCTTCAACTTCGTCGGGGTAGACATTCTTGCCGTTGGTGTCGACGATGATGTCTTTTGATCGCCCGACGAGATACAAATTGCCGTCATCGTCCAAACGTCCGAGGTCGCCGGTGTAAAGCCAACGATCGACGAGGGCTTCGCGCGTCGCTTCTTCGTTGCCGAAATAGCCGAGCATTACATTCGGCCCGCGCGCGATCACTTCGCCGACGCCGCTTGGATCGGGATCCTTGATGTCGATCTGAACTCCGGGCAGAGGGCGCCCGACCGTGCCCGCGAGCATGCGATTCTCAGGTCGCGTCACCGTCAACACCGGCGACGCTTCGGTTAATCCGTAACCTTCGAGAATCGTGAAGCCGAGTCCTTGAAAGTCGCGCTGAATCTTTTCACTCAGCGCAGAACCGCCGCTGATGAAGTAACGAACGCGTCCGCCCATGCCTTCGTGAATCGGATAGAAGAAAATCTGGCCGAAATTAAGCGGGGTCTTGTCGCGCAGCCACGCGTTGAGTTTGATGAGCAAATCCGCCGTGTCGCCGATTAGCTTGCTCTGTTCGTGCAGACGGTTCTTGATGCGGCGATGCAGCAGTTCCCAAAGCGCCGGCACGCCCACCATGCCAGTGACGTGGCCGTTCTTGATCGCTTTGGCGAGGTTTTCGCTGTTGAGTTCATCGAGATAAGTGATCTGCGCCCCACGACTGAGAGGCGTCAGGAAACCGGTCGAGAATTCGAACGTGTGATGCAGCGGCAGAACGGACAGCACACCGTCGCTCGTGTCCATGTCGAAGACCGACGACAGCATCGAGACCATGCTGGTCAGGTTACGATGCGACAGCATCACGCCTTTCGGACGACCCGTCGTGCCCGATGTGAAGATGAGCGAGGCGACCGACTGCGGCGACACGCGCTGTGGCAAGAGCGCGATACGCTCGTCTTCAACTTCCTGCGCCGGCAGTTCGTAGACTTCGTCGAACGTCCAGATGCGAACATCCTTCAGTCCGGCCGCGGTTAGTTTGTCGCACAAATCGGAGTGCTCTTCGAGCAGCTTCGCGCTAATGACGATCGCCGCCGCATCGCCAGCACTGGCAAAGTTGACCACTTCATTCTCCGAACTTTCAGCATCAATCGGAATGCACGTGGCACCGGCCTTCAACACGCCAAAGTAAGTCATGCCCCATTCGGGCGCGTTGTGACTGAACAGAATTACGCGATCGCCCGACTTGATTCCATGCGCGGCAAAGAACGAAGCTGCGCGGGTCGCCAGCTCGCGCAAATCTGCATACGTGTACTGCTCTTTCCGGCCGTCACGCTCGATGCGCATTGCCACGCGGGTTGCATGACGTTTCGTGGTTGTTTCAAACAGCTCGACAAGATCGCGATACGTGTAGACGCGTTTCGGCTGCGCGCGCATATCTTCTTCAAGAGTCGGCAGCACCCATTTCGTCAATCCGGGCAGGTGAACCTTGAGCCAGTAGTCGTACCAATCGAACGTGTCCGGGTTCCAGGTGAGAAGTTGTCGTTCGTCTTCGCGAATGCGATTGAACAACGCGCGCACATTGTCAGAGCGAAATACGTATTCGTTCTCGACGGTGAAGGGAAGAAACATCTCGAAGGCTTCCTTCGCCTCCCGCGTTTGTTCTTCGACGCGATCGACGGTCTCTATCATCCGATTGATGACGCCTTCGTAACGGCCGCCACCCCAGCGGGGACGCGCCCAATCCAGCAGTTCGGAAGTTTTCTTCGCCGCCTTGTTCATCAACGGGATCGACGCCGATTCAAAACGCTCGGGCGAGACGGCAAACGGCTCAAAACGTGCCGAAATCTCGCGAAACAGGCGCAAACCCGTCTCTTTCTTCACTTCTTCCTGACGGCGATACAAACCGACCAACCCGATGATTCGCTCCATGTTATTCGGGTTCGAATCGCCCGTGGCGGCTTGATGGACGAGCTTTGGCTGCTCGAGGCACGCCTGCGCCGCGACCGCGAGCATCACCGCCGCCACCTGGTCGACGGGCGTGATGTCGAGAATCAATTTCTTGTTGGCTGGAATCTGCCGTTGTCCCTTGAAGGTCATGAAAACAATCGGCGCGGTCGTCGTGAAACCTTCGTTCCAACCGGGAAAGGGATAATCTTTCGCCGACTCAACGATGCTTGGGCGCACGATGCTGCGCACCATGTCTGTTTCGGCGGCGACCAGTTGCTCGCCCAGAGCCTTTGTGTAGGTGTAGATGTTGGGCCAACCCCAGAACTCAGCGCGCTGAATTCCCATCTCGGTGAGCCGGTTACGCACCCAAACTTTTCGCTCGCGCGCGACCGCCAGTCCGAGCGCGTCGGGGTCGTCAGCATCGCGCATCTCTTCATTCAGTCGCTTGCGCGCCTGCTCGCGAAAGTACGCGGCCATCATTGCATCCTTCGCTTCTTCACGAGCGCGTTCAGACATCTTCGCGCAGTCGCGTATCTCTTCCTGCACGGAAAACTCGACGGCGGTCAGTTCAGCACGACGCGGGAAGTATCCGAGGACCTCATTGTCTTCCCAGATGGATCCGGATCGATTGCCGGCCACGAAACACGTCGAGATGTGGACCAGGCAGGGGCGCTTCATCCGCTTCGCAAAAGCGATCACGTTTTGGGTGCCGACGACGTTCGTGCGCAAGGCGCTTTCGAGAGTTGGGTTGAAAGTCACGTTGCCGGCTGAGTTAATCAGCACGTCGATGTCGCCGGCGACACGGTTGGCGTCTTCTTCACTGAAGCCGAGGTTCTCTTCCGCGATGTCGCCGCCAACGACGACGACTTTGTCGCGAATGAATCCGTCGAGCGCGTCGCCATAACGCTCACGCAAAGGATCGAAAGGCGGCGCGGTGATGACGTTGTTCCAGAATCGAGCTTCTGATTCTTCCTGCGACCGCGCGCGCACCGTCACGTAAACTTTGCCGATGTTCGGAAAGCGGTGCAGCAACATGCTGAGCGTGACTTTGCCGAGAAAACCGGTCGCACCAATAACAAATACTCGCCGGTCCTGGAAAATCTCAGTTGGTGAAAGTTTCGTCGTCATCGTCAATAACTCGTCAGCAGGATCTGTCAAGTTCACAGGCTCGCTTCGCCCCGTAATGTTTCAGTAGCTCAATTGCAGCCACACGATTTGCCTGCACCGCAACGTCGAGAGCTGTGCCTTCATTTGAAATCGCATTCAAATCTGCGCCTCGGAAAATCAATTCTTTGATTATCGCGGCGTTGCCGTAAAATGCCGCCTCCGTCAGCGCCGAGCGTCCGCGTTCGTCGCGGGCATTCACGTCAGCTCCTTGATCAAGCAGATAACGAACAGCGTCGAGTCGGCCTTCTCCCGCCGCGAGAAAAAGAGGCGGGCAACAACTGCCGCTTGAGTCGATGCTGGCCCCCGCCATGCGCAGAAAGCGCATGCTGCGAACGTTGCCGTCGGCTGCCGCCCGGCCAAAATTCATTTGCCTCCGCGCACGAGCGCTGGGCAGCAGACTCACCAGCGCCATTGACAGCAGTAAAGTGCTGGCGAATGCGATCACTCGCGGCAGAATTCCTTTTGCTGTGCCCAAATCCAAAGTTCTATTCCATATCCGCGATGCCGATCATTGGTTGATGCAGCATCGTAATTTCCGCTGAATTACCCATGTAATTGCGGGCCATCGCGACGGCCTCCGTCAGGTTATCGGCGCGTTCCCACCCGAGCATTGCAGGCACGTGCGCGTTCTCGGCGCCCGCGGCGATTACTTTGCCGACGTGCTGGCGGCCGTTCTCGCCCCAGTACCACATGAAAAACGGGTGCGCGCCGTGATACGCGTTGCCGCGGCGATACATCTCGACGTAGCTTGGATTGTTGGCGAACTCGCGCTCGTACTTTTCGCGCAAATAAAAAGCGTCGCGCGATTCCGGAAGCAAACGATTAAAGAACTCGATATAACTCGGATGAAAGTTGTGATCGAACTGGTCGTAGCACGGGTGATGAATGATCAGCACGCCGCCCTTCTTTAGCAGCGGCTTGTTGCGATAGAAGTTGAAGTGATATCCAAGGCCCATCACCTGCACGAGCAGCGGATTCAAAATCGAATACACGTTGTAGGGAGAAATATCCGGAATTCCAGTGATCAAAATGTCGCATTGGCCACGCACCGGAATTGCATATTGCTGGAATCCCTTCTCGATGATTTTTGCATGGACTGGTTCGGTCTTGCCGGCGTAGCACGCGGTCATCTGGTATTGCGAGGGCCGCGAGTGCAACAGCTTTCTCCGCGCCGG
>DATBSG010000044.1:0-2835 GCA_036559945.1 Pyrinomonadaceae bacterium | reverse complement strand
GGAATTGATACTAATTATCCGAAGTCAATTTGTTCCTCTGCGTCTCCGTGTCTCCGTGGCAAAAGTCTAGGGCCTCAGCCGATAAAGCATTCGCGGAAACGGAATCGTCTCGCGAATGTGCTCCGTTCCGCACATCCAGGCGGTGCAGCGTTCGATGCCCATGCCAAAGCCGCCGTGCGGCACACTGCCGTAGCGACGCAGATCGAGATACCACTCGAAGGCGTCTTTCGGCAGGTCGTGTGCAGCGATTTGCTGTTCGAGAAACTCGATCGACGTCGCACGCTCGCCGCCGCCGATAACTTCGCCGTAGCCTTCGGGCGCCAACACATCAACTCCCAACGCGAGATCGTCCCGTTCAGGATCGCGCTTCATGTAGAAAGCCTTAACCACTGCGGGATAGTGATGCACCATCACCGGCTTATCGAACTTGCTGGAGATGTAAGTTTCGTCCGGCGAGCCAAGGTCGCCGCCCCACTCGAATTTGTTTTCCAGCGCGCCTTCCGCAAATCCTTCGTGCAACATCTCGACGGCCTTCTCGTAATGCAGACGTGGAAAGGGCGGCACAATCGCTTCGAGCTTCGACGTGTCGCGCTCAAGCGTTTTTAATTCTTCCTTTCGATCTTCCAAAACACGAGCTGCGATGTACGAAAGGAACTGCTCAGACAAATCCATTACATCATCGAGTGTTGCGTAAGCCATTTCAGGCTCGACCATCCAAAACTCGGTGAGGTGCCGGCGCGTCTTTGATTTCTCGGCGCGAAACGTGGGCCCGAAGCAATACACTTTTCCAAAAGCCGCCGCCGTCGCTTCGTTGTAAAGCTGGCCGGATTGCGTCAAGTAGGCTTTCTCGTCGCCGAAATAATCAACTTCGAACAGTGTTGTTGTACCTTCGCACGCTGCGGGCGTGAAGATGGGCGTGTCGCACAGAGTGAAGCCGTTGTTGTCGAGATAGTCGCGCACCGCGCGCACAACTGTGGCCCGGACCTTCAGAATCGCGTGCTGCTTTTTCGAGCGTAGCCAAAGATGCCGGTGATCGAGCAAAAACTCTGTGCCGTGTTCCTTCGGCGTGATCGGATACTCATGCGCGTTCTGGACAACTTCAGCATCGAGAACGTCAATTTCAACGCCGCCGGGCGCGCGCGCGTCTTCGCGTACTCGACCTCGAACGATCAGCGCCGATTCCTGACCGAGCGGCTTCAATGCGTCCCAAACTTCCGGGGCAATTGCGTTCTTCGCGACCACGCCCTGGACGACGCCGGTGCCGTCTCGCAACTGCGGAAACATCAGCTTGCCACTCGAGCGCATGTTGTAAAGCCAACCCTTCAACGTCACTTCTTCGCCGATATGCTTTGAAAGCTCGCCGATATAGGTCTGCGGCTGTTTCATCAATTCGATAGTTTGCATCTTGATAGCTTCAGTCATTTGTTTGCCTCCCTCTCCCTGTGGGAAAGGGCTGGGGTGAGGGTTTAGTGTTGCCCGTGCTCGCACCCTCACCCTAACCCTCTCCCCAAGGGAGAGGGAAAGTTACAGTCTCACCCTAATCATTCGTTGCAAAACGGGAAATCTTTCGAGCCATTCGGCCGCCTGCAAAACGATCATCATGGTCGGCTTGATGTGCCTTTCGTAGAATGCGCCGCGACCGCAGACGGCAGTCTGATACGAAAAGGTCCCGATTGCCTTCAACCCGCGTTGAATTGTCATCAGCCGGAATTCTTTGCAGAAATCGTCTGGGTCGATCGCGGCCAGTGCTTGCTGCCGGCGCGCTTCCAGGAAGAACAAGCGATGCGCGCGCACCTCGGCCAGCGATGGTGGCTCTGGCTGTCGATCCATTAACAGCGAAACCAAATCGTAGCTCGCCGGCCCCATGCGTGCGTCTTGATGGTCAACGATACGAATGTTGCCCTTCTTATCGACAAGTAGATTTGCCGAGTGATAATCACGATGACATAGCACGCGCGCGCACGCTGCCAGCTCCGCCGCGATGTCGTTGAGCTCACTTTTCAGTTCCGCCGCTTGCCCGTGTGTTAACGATTCTTTTCGCAGGCTGCCGAAGTAATGCTCGTAAAAATAATTCAGTTCCCACGCCAGTTTCGGCTCGTCAAACGCCAGGCGACTGCAAATCGAGTCGCGTGAGAAGGCTTTCGAAGTTGCTGCTTGAATGCGAGATATGATTTCGATCGCCTGCTCCAACAGGGCCTCGCGCTCGTCTTCGGACGCGGTTTCGAATACCTTGCACAACTGGTTGTCGCCGAGGTCTTCCTGGATGATTACGCCGATGGCTCCATCGACATCGTAAATTTCCGGCACCGGCAGCTTGCATTCGAGAAACAAGCGCGTGATGTCCAGATAAGGTTGGACCGTTTCGTCGAACGCTTCCGGGTAGACCGCGGCCACCGCCGTCCGGCGCTTCCACGGCACGCGAAAATACACGCGCGTTGATGCGTCCGGCGTGAGCGGCTCAACCCGGCGCTTCGTCTGTCCGTGCCGCGCAAGGTATTCTTCGAGTCTTGTTTGGGGACTCTCCGTAAACGTACTCGTGGCTGTGATTACCGAACTCATGCAGCGCTAGTCAGAACCCCGACGTGTCGGAGCGGTAGGCGCTTTATGATCGCAGTAACTGGATCAAGGCGCAGTCTAGCGGGGGATTCTGACGTAAGCGAATCTTATCATCGCGATAAAGGCACGACAAACTTGTCGTCTTTCGCATAGCCCTGCAGCGCCTTGGCAGGTGGACTCTTGCCTGCGGCCAAATCGGCCCGGACGACAATAGCATCTTCGAATAATTCGTTAGCGCGTACACGAACCCGGTCGCCGATCACCGTTCTCACGATCTTG
>DATBSG010000043.1:0-8853 GCA_036559945.1 Pyrinomonadaceae bacterium | reverse complement strand
ATCGCCTCTGCGATTCGCGCCGGCGTGATTTCGGGCGTGCCGAAAGCTTCTTCGAACAATTCCGAATAGCTGCGGCCATCAATCCAATTCCGCAACGCGGCCGGCACTGAAGGCGAAAGCGCGAGCGGCTTCGACTGCGCGACTCGGACCGCGACGTCGCTCCAACTGCGATTGACGTGCGCCATCTCAGCAGAACTGACCGGTGGCCCAAGTACCTGGCTCTCCAACGCCGCGCCGTTCTGTAATACGATTCCGCCGCCAATCGGATCGCTAAATGTCGAGGTCGCGCGCCCGTCCCAAAACAATGAGTTCGAATAGCCTGCGTCAACGTACGAGCGCGACTTTCTCCCAGTTACCTGCTCGCGAAATCCGTAGGTCGCAGACCAGTTGTAAGTGCCGTCGCTGTTGTTGCTGATGACACCTGGTGACGCGAACACGTCATCAGCCGTGTTGAAGATCCCGTCCGCGCCGGGATTCGTTGATCGCGTGCTGTTGACGATGGCTCGAGAATCCGAGCCGCCATTCGTCGCGAAATGACATGTGCCGCACGCGACGGTGCGCGTTGACGAAAGCTGTTCGTCCCAGAAGAGTGCCTTGCCGAGATATGCCTTCGCCGCGGTTACTTGGTTTGCGAGCGGAGCTGGGGGAGGCTCAAGCGGCGCAAGCGGGCCAAGGATGTTCGCGCCGGTTCGCGAACCTTGATCGGGCTGACTTAACGGGCTAACGATGCTGCCGTTTTCGGCGCGCACCCAGTAGAAGAAGTTCTGATTCGGAGCCCCGGTCGCATCGAAAAATATTGCTTGCGGCGTTGTGCCTATCGCCGTCGCAGTCGCTGAATTGTTTGTCGCGTTGCGAAAAATGCGGTAGAGGGTCGCGCCGCGCACGGCGTCCCAGGTAACGGCGACCTTCGTCGCGTATGCGTTGTCAGTTGCGCTCAGATTCGCCGGGGCCGCGAGCGCTGCGCTTTGGCCGGCGGCGGTGAAACTGCGAAATATCCGATTGCCAACTAGCGACAACGATGCGGCCGCTAGCAAACACGCTAATGGCACAGTAAGAGACGTTCGCCAGAAAAAGCTCTCGCTGCGGGGCGCGTAACGTCCAGCGCGGTTTCGGTGTTGGGCCTTTGACTTAGCACTTTGGACTTTGGACCTTGGACTTTGGACTGTAGGCAATCCGACTCTTCGCATGACTTCTTCACTCTCCGAGGCATTTCAGAACACTGAATGGGTCGAGACGCTGCGGTCAAGCTTGAAACTTGCTCGTCGTATTCAGGGTATTAGTCGCGCATTTGGCGTGGTCATATGACAGGACGGAGATTATTCGGAAAGATCGTACAGCAGCGGTGGGTGACCAACTCGTGGGCGGACCCGAACAGTTTTGCAATAGCCGAATGGCCCCTATTGAAGCCTTACATTGTTCGCGCTAAGAGAATTCCCGGTGGCGCGTTGCAATTCGGCGATGGCTTTGTTCAAGTCAGTCTGCGCGCGAAGTTCGTTGCCGCGAGCGATGGTTAGCGCCGTTTGCCGTTCGAGCACTAAAAACACTGTCGATTGGCCGACGTCGAGTTTGCGCTTCTCGCTTTCGTACTGCTGCTCGGCGTTCTCGCGCGCGACCGCCGCGGAGCGCAGACGCGCTTCGGCGGTCGTCACGGATTGAAGCGCGTTGCGCACTTCGACCTGAATCAACTGTTCGAGCTGCTGGCGCTGGGTCGCGATGCGGTCACCTTCGATGAGCGAATGCGCAAGCTGGCCCTCCGCCGTGCGATTGCGCAGAGGAAAGCTGAAAGTGACGCCCACGCGGAAATTGTTGAAGTCATTTGTACCAAGATTCGCGAGCGATTGCGGATAACCACCGATCAAATTTGCAGGAATAGTTGCGGTTGGCGGCGCCGGCAAAGGCTGTAGACCATTCAACACGGAAAGCTCGTTCACCCGCGCGCGCAGTTGATCATTGCTGGATGTGAACGGACTTGTCGCTGAAGTCAGCGCACCGGCATTGCCGACCATGCCGTAGCTGCCGACGAGATCAACCTGCGGCTTCGTCAGGTCGCGATACAGCTTCTGATCGAGCTGATTGATCTCGCGGGCCAAATCCGATTGCTTCAACTCAGGCCGATTATCCAGTGCGGCTTTCATCGCTTCGGGCAAAACAACCGGCGGCACCGTCAAATCAACATCGTCGATCGGCACGAGCGACGTGTTCCAAATCGACGCCGTCTGATTTTCAGCGATTAAGTTCTTCAAGTTGTTCTCGGCGCGGTTGACGTCTTCAAGCGCGGAAAACTCTGCCTGCTCGAGATTCGCGACCTGCGTCTGCGCCGCGACGATGTCGATCGGCGCGAGCGTGCCCTCGGCCACCATGCGACGGTTGTGTTCAAGCTGCGCGCGCGCGTCATTCAATGACTCGCGCTGAATTTGCAGATTGCGCAAAGCAAACACCAAATCCCAGTACGATCGCTGCACGTTCGTGATCACTTCAATTGCGCGTTGGCGAAACTGCGCGTCCGTCAACGAGAGATTCTTCTTAGCAACTTCGATCTGCCGCCGCGGGTAATCGAAGCTGCGCCCACGGAGAAGCGGCTGCGTAAAACTGAAGGTAAGCGCCGTCGGATACTGCGGATTCAGCGCCGTGAATTGGCTGTTGGTGGTCTGCCGAATCGAAGAGAAATCGACTCGATAGTTGCCGCCAAATTTCGGCGACAAACCTTCGAGTCGCGTCGTGTTCGTGAAGTCAGTTGTTTCCACCGCGCCACTCGCGCCGCTGAGAAAACTTGCTGCCGGCGTTTTGATTCTTTCGTAATAGCTCTGCGCGGTGAATCTTGGATCGAATGCACCATGCGCGGTCAACAAATCCGCTTCGGCAATGCGCACGTTGTCGCGCGCGACTTCGATGTCTTTGTTTTTGTTCAGGGCCATCACGATCGCTTCACGCAACGTGAGCGGCTTCTGCTCGTTCACGTCAACGCCGACGCGATTCAGCGCCGGCAGCGGCTTGTTAGCATCAGCGCGATAATCGATTGCGACTGCGGGAAGTTTCAGCGTCTGCTGCGCCGAGATCACTGGCGAAGGGGTCGCAGATGGCTTGGGTTCTTGGGCGGAGACACTCGCAGTTGCGAGACAAAGTAACACGACTAAAAAGGTCAGCGTTAACTTCGTCCGCGAAGCGGACGACTGAAAGCTCGTTACAGAACCGTGAAGGGCAGTGAGCGCATCCCACACTCGACCCGTGAATAGAGTTGTTCTGCTTTGCAGCTTTCCTAGTTGAACTCTTGATCCGCTCGCTATCGCCCGCGGTTCTGTAACTTCTGCCGCCTGTTTCACGGGCTTAGGCCCAACTGTTTCGCCCCGTACCCAGCACTGAAGTGCTGGGCTATTTTCACCAAGTCCGCTTCGCGGACGACTTCCGTTGATTTCAGATCTGAGATTCATCATGATTTTTCTAGTGTCTGGAAGTGATTCCTAACAAAGATGCGGTAGCCGTCGCCGCGCGTCTGCGCGCGCGACCAAAGACGCCGCTAACGCTCCCACCGATTCGCGACCAGATGCGGCTGCGCGCCAGGTCATCAAACAGCGAATAGAAAACCGGCACAGCCAGCAAAGTCAGGAGCAGACAAAGCGATTGCCCGCCAACCACCAGCACGCCAATCGATCGATTTGTGCCGGAGCCGGGACCGCTGGAAATAGTTAGCGGCGTCATGCCGGCGACTAGCGCAATCGTCGTCATCAGGATAGGCCGCAGACGATCGCGATTCGCCTGAATGATTGCTTCGTGACGTTCCATGCCTTGCCGTCGCAAGCCGTTCGTGTGATCGATTTGCAAAATCGCGTTCTTCTTCACGACGCCGAACAAAAGCAGTAGGCCGAGACCGGAAAAGATGTTCACCGTTTGCGCGGTAACCAGCAAAGAGACGATGCCGAAAGGAATTGCCAGCGGCAACGTCAACAAGATCGTAATCGGGTGGATGAATGATTCGAACTGCGCGGCCAGAACCATGTACATGAACACAAATGACAGCACGATCGCGAGCAGAAAATACGTCGCCGTGCGGCTCAATTCTTTTGATCGTCCCGCGAGTGAAGTGCGATACGCGCTGTCCATGTTTTCCTGCTGCGCAAACTGATTGAGTTTCGCGATCACGGCTGCCTGCGACCCGCCGGGCTTGGTATTCGCGGTGAGCATCACTTGTCGTTGGCGGTTATAACGATCGATGGACGACGGGCCAGTGCCCTCTTCGACGCGCACCAAATTGTCGAGGCTGACCCAGCCAAGCTTCTGCGACGCCACGATCATGCGCTGCAAACCTTCGGCGTTCGCGCGGTATTGGCCCACCGCACGCACGCGAATGTTGTATTGATCGACGCCGGCATTGAACGTCGAAACTTTCTGGCCGGCGACCAAAGTGTTAAGCGACTGGGCAATGTCGCCGATGCGCACGCCGAGATCACCCGCACGCGCCCGATCAATCACCACGCGCAGCTCGGGCTTGCCGGTAATCAACGTCGAGTCAGCGTCAACGACGTCAGGCACCGTCTTCAATTTCGCCAGCATGTCGTTCGAATATCTGGTGAGCTTGTCCAGGTCGGGGCCGCCAATCACGAACTGAATGTCGGCGTTACGAAATCCGCCGCCGGAAATCGCGGCCACCGGGTTAACGCTGGTGCGCAACTGGTCCGGAAATTCCTTCACGTATTTCGCGACGATTTCGGAACGCGCACGGAGCATCAGGTCCTGCTGCGAGACGCTGCGGTCTTCGATCGGCGCCAGCTTGATGTAAATGTTTGCGACGTTGACGATTTGCTGTTGGCCACTGCCGATGGTCACAAGCGTGTCGGTCACGCCGGGCAGTTTGCGCGCGTCGGCCGCGATGCGTTCCGCCAAGCCCGAAGTAAACGACAGCGTCGAGCCTTCCGGAGCTCGCAAGTTGATTTCAAACTGCGACTGATCGTCCACTGGCAGAAAGTTCTTGCCCACCAGAATGAACAGCGGAATCGTGCTGACAATCACGATGGCCGACAGGATAACGATGGCCCAGCGATGCGCCATCGACCATTCGAGCATCCTTGTGTAGGCGCGATCGATGGGTCGGTAGAAGCGTGATTCTTTCGACTGCGCCTGCCCGTACTTCTCTTTGAATTCGGCGAGCGAGTAATCACGCTTTTCTGACGATTCGGATTTGTGCGGATTGTCCTTCGGCGCGTGCTGTTTCCGCTTGATCAGTCTCGCTGCGAGCGTCGGCGTCAGCGTGAACGACACCAGTAGCGACACCGCAATTGCGAACGACGCTGTGAAGCCGAACGAAGACATGAAGCGGCCCACGATGCCCGCCATGAAACCGACCGGCAGGAACACCGCGAGCAGCGAGAGTGTTGTCGCCGTCACCGCCATGCCGATTTCGCGGGTGCCTTCGATCGCGGCCTGGAAAGGCGGCACGCCTTTCTCTTCAACGTAGCGGAAGATGTTTTCCAACACGACCACCGCGTCGTCGATCACGATGCCGACCATCAGCGTCAGCGCGAGCATCGTGATCTGATTCAGAGTGAATCCCATCGCCGCCATCAACCCGAACGTCGCGATGATTGAAGTCGGAATTGCAATCGCTGCAATAAACGTCGAGCGAATGCTCCAGAGGAAAACAAAAACGACTATGGCCGCGAGGATGCTGCCTTCAACCAGGTGCAGATTGATTGAATGCAGCGCGGCCTTAATGAAGATTGTCTGGTCGCCAACGATTTGTAATTTGACGTCGGCAGGTAGGGCTTTCGCTCTAATTAGTTCGTCGAGCCGCTCTTTCACGCCGTCAGCCACCGCCACCGTGTTTTGGCCAGACTGCTTGGAAACGACGAGCGTCACCGCCGGCTGACCGTTCAAACGCGCTTCGGTTCTTTGCTCTTCCGCGCCGTCTTCAACGTAGCCGATATCGCTGAGTTTGACCGCATAGGATCCGCGGTTCGCGATGACGATGTTGTTGAATTGAGCCGGATCGGGCACGCGGCCCATCGTGCGCACCGTCAGTTCGCGCCTGCCTTCTTCGACGCGTCCGCCCGGCAGCTCCATGTTCTGAAGTCGCACCGCGTTCGCCACGTCAGCGGCCGAAACGTTGTAGGCGCGCATCTTGTCCGTGTCGACCCAGACTTCGATTTCGCGCTCGCGCCCGCCGACGATCTCGACGTTGCCGACGCCGCTAATCGGTTCAATCTGCCGCTTGATTTGCTTGTCCGCGATGTCCGTCACCTCGCGCAGAGAGCGCGGCGCCGAAACGGCAATGCGCAGCACCGGCGTTGCGTCGGTGTCGAGCTTCTGCACGATCGGAACTTCCGCTGTTTCCGGCAAGTCGTTGACGATCAGATCGACCTTGTTGCGCACTTCCTGCGCCGCCACGTCGGCGTTCTTATCGAGCAGGAACGTGATGAACACCTGCGACACTCCTTCGACGGAAGTTGAGCGCAATTCGTCGATGCCGCTGATGGTGTTGACCGCGCCTTCGACTTTGTCGGTGATCTCGGTCTCGATCTCCTGCGGCGACGCCCCGGGATTGACGACCGTCACGGTAATCGTCGGCAGATCGATCTTTGGAAACAGATCGACGCCAAGCGAGCGAAAAGAAAACGCGCCCACGACCGTGATGCTCAGGATGAGCATCGTCGCGAACACCGGACGACGAACACAAATTTCAGCTAGTTTTTGCATCGTTTTGGCCTTTGAGTTTTGGTCTTGGGTCTTTGATTTCTTCTCTAGCTGGGCTCTTGATCTCGGGCGAAGGCGAAGGCCAAAGACCTAAGACCCAAGACCAAAGACCTACTGTCTTACGGTTGCGCCATCACTCAGTTGATCCACATTACTCGTCGCGACGACTTCGTCAGCGGCGACGCCACTTACAATCTCGGTCAGATCGCCTTCGGCCTGACCCGATTGCACCAGTCGCTGTTCCGCACGTCCGTTTTTGATCACGAACACGTAGGTCGCGCCGGAAATCTGTCGCAGCGCCCGTTGCGGCACGAGTACAGCCGGCTCGCTCTGCGGCAAAAGAATTCGCACCGTCGCAAATTGTCCCGGCTTCAATTCGCCGTTCGGGTTTTGGACTTCAGCTTCCACCGTCAGGGTGCGCGAAGTCGCGCTGACGCTCGGCGACACGCGGGCGATGTGACCGGCAAAGCTGCGATCGGTGTAGGCAGCGACCGCCACCGATACGCTTTCGCCGACGTGGACGCGCGGAATCGCCTGCTCGGGAATGTCTATGCGCACGCGCAGCGGATTCAGATTCACTATGGTCGCCACCTTCTGCTGGGGCGAAACGTATTCGCCGATATCGGCCGTGCGATCCGAGACGTAGCCGGAAATCGGCGCCGTGACGACACTGTAATTCAGATTGCGTTTCGCCAGCGCCAGTTGCGTCTGTGCTGCATCAACGACACCTTGCGCGTTTGCCACCGCGGCATAATTTTGTTGCGCCTGATGAATTGCCACTTCGTATAGTTCACGTAACTGATCACGCTGCGATCGCTGCTGATCGTAAGCCGCGCGTGAAATGTCGCCCGACTCGATCAGCTTTTCGTAACGCCGCAAATTCTTTTCGGCCAAATCCAAAGCGGCACGCGCCGCAGCGACTTCGGGAACATTTTCCGGATTGAACTTCTGTCCCGGGCGCAACCCGATCTTCGCTTCATTCTGTCGCAGCGTGGCTTTCGCCTGATCAAGCTGCGCCTGGGCCTGCTGCACGCGAATGCGCAGGTCGGCATCGTCAAGCTTTACGATCATCTGGCCACGCCGGACGTAGCTGCCCATGTCCACACCGACCGCCGCAATTTTTCCGGACGTTTCCGGCATCACATCGGTCTGTTCATTCGCGGAAAAGCTGCCGGACGCTTCGAAATAGCGCGGCAACTGACGGAGGATCGCCGCCGTCGTCGCAACGTCGACTACCGCCGGTGTGGCTGTTGCGTTGGCGTTCGGCGCGCCTTTCGAGCGATTGCACGCGACGTTGACCGCAGCAATCGCGATTAGCATTGCTAGTAAAATAAGAACCAGGAGTTTGCGAAGGCTCATTTGTTCTTTCTCTTTTTCTGTCCGTTTGTTCTGCCGGCTTTCTTGATTCCGCAAAGCAGGATGTTCGTGAACTCGCGCGCGGCGGTTTCATTTGAGATACGAACAAGTTTCCGCTGCCGGTCCCACAAATTGTTGTTGAGCGAATGGTGGACAACCATTCCAATAAACGCGCGCACAATCACCGGCGGCGCAATGTCCACCATCGCTCCGTCGCGCTGTCGTTGCCGGATGTACGCGCTCAATGACTGGTAGACGCGCCGCACAAACTTTTCCCAGAACATCTGTGCGAGCTCGTGCCCTTCCAGCGCCGAGTGCAACAGCAATCTTTGAAATTCGGGATCCCCTTCGTGTTGCTTGAAGGCATGCAGGGCGATGCCTTCGAAGACGGCGCGGTCATCCTTTCGGGTCATCGCTTCGGCCACGAGCTTGGCCGGATCCATCTCGTCATGGAGGCAGGCTTTGTGATCGAGAATAGCGCTATAGAGTTCGCTTTTCGTGGCAAAATGGCGAAACACCATGGCTTCTGAGACACCCGCCGCCAGCGCGATTTCTTTTGTCGTGGTGCCGCGAAAGCCGCGCTGCGAAAACAGACGCATCGCCACGCGCAGGATTTGCAGGCGGCGGTTTTCGCCCGTCATGCGCGCGACATTGGACGCAGCGCCATTGCCGGTTGCGATTATCGTTCGTACCCGTGGTTTGACCAAAGTAAGTACTCACTTACCACCGAGCGAGAGTCTCTGTCAAGCGACTAGCCCAAACATCCGGCTAGCCTGTGGCGATATTGTTCAGATCTGAACTGAATACAATCGC
>DATBSG010000042.1:0-1924 GCA_036559945.1 Pyrinomonadaceae bacterium | reverse complement strand
GCCACCAACGAACTTCGTCATCAGCATCGACGGCGAAGAACATCCGATCCAACTCAACAACCCAATCGTTTTGCAAATGGGAAATCGCGAGCGGCGGATTGTGCTGCGAAGCGCGCCTTAATAAGATCTTCCCGTTTAGAGGCGGGCTACCGCCCGCCACCTTGCCGTCCGAAGGCGGGCAGTAGCCCGCCTCTAAACAGCTGTAAATTGATTGATCAGCGGCAAAAGCGCCGCGCCGCGCGGCATGATGTAACCCCGCGCGGTCGGTGGAATTTCGGACAACACCGATTCGATACTTTGCGCCGGAATCATGCGCATGCGGAGAATATCTTCTTCGTTCAGGTTCGTGATGATGTGAACGCGAAATTTTTCGGCCTTGGTCATCAAGGCCCAGGCTGTCTGACCGTTCACTTCGTAATTCTCGCGCAGGCGCAGCTCAAGCACCCGTGAATCT
Organism: Pyrinomonadaceae bacterium; assembly: GCA_036559945.1. Classification (GTDB taxonomy): domain Bacteria; phylum Acidobacteriota; class Blastocatellia; order Pyrinomonadales; family Pyrinomonadaceae; genus UBA11740. Next base: position 1,470 of record DATBSG010000042.1, on the reverse strand, counting down.
TCCGATTCAAACCACTTCAAAAAATCGGCGCGCCCAAGTCCGTCAGCACATTCGGCCAGCAGAATGATCGTGCCGCCATCGACACAGGCGTGCGCGGCCATGTCGAGCGCTTTGTGCGCCTGAATCATGTTGATGTCGTATGGAGCGCCGCCGCAACTGACGATCACCATCTCGCGTTTCTCGGTAATCTTCCGTGCATGAGAGGCAGAATAGGCTTCACAAGCGTGCTCGTGTGATGAACGCCAATGGCCGGCGAAGATCTGCTCCACCGCGCCGCTGTCATTCACGATTGAGTTGATCGCAAACGTCGGATCGATCATCGCTGCGACCCGTTCGCATTCTTCACTGACTGCGTTGCCTTTGAGCAACCCCGTTCCCACTCCGGCTCGTCTTCCACCGCCTGCGAAATCCAAAGCCAGCATGTGGGTGGCTTCAATCGTTCGCGCCGACGCCAATCCCGGACAGATCGACTTGCGGCCGCCGGTGAAGCCCGCGAAGTAGTGAAAGCCGACGCCGCCGGTGACGATTACTTTCGAGAATTCTTTGAGAGCGCGATTAACTTCGATCGGCGTCCCGTCCGCGCTCGTCCCGATTTGGATCAGGTTTGCCGGATCGTAAGCGTCATGATCGATAGCACGAATTCTTTGCGCGATAAAAGGTGTCAGCAGCGCGAGCTTTTCGTCGTCACGGACGGCCCGATGAATTCCCGTGGCGAAGATGATTGCGATGTCCGCAGGGGCAACGCCATTTTGAATCAGCCGCCGGACCAGCAGGTTTATCAGTTGCGCGCTACCGGTGGCGCGCGTGGCATCCGAGGCAATAATCAGCACTGTATCGCCGGAATTAATTAATTCTTCGACCGGCGGTGAATCGATGGGGTTATCGAGGGCGGCGCCAATCTCGCCATCGGTCAGTGGCCGCGCGTGTGAATGAGGAGCGAGTACTTCGAACCGCGCGGCGTCATAATTAAAGCTGATCGAATCGGGGCCGTAACCTAGTTGGATTGTGGGCATAATTTGGAGTGCGCTGCCGTATTACTGGGAGCGCGGGCGCCCTCGCCCGCAATTTTCCGCAAGCGCAAATTACTGGCGCAACGGAATTCCTTTAACACCAACCACGGGCGGACGAGGGCGTCCGGTTCCCGGCATCAACCAGCGCTTCTACTCTCGCTCCGACCGAAAACACGCCGTGCCCGCATGGCAGAAGTGAAATGTGTCGTCCTGGAAATCCGGCGTCTCCATCTGCAACGTCAAATGATCGACCCCGAAACGATCGTGCAGTTTCGTTCGCAGCTCTTGCAACAGGACAGGTTGCGAAATCGTCTGCGCGTGGATGACATGCGCGCTCAACGCTTCGCGTCCGGAAGTAATCGTCCAAATGTGCAGATCGTGAACGTCCGAAACGCCTTCGGTCTCGAGAATCGCATCTTCAACTGCGGCCAGATTGATATGCGCGGGCGTGCCTTCCAGC
>DATBSG010000041.1:0-14805 GCA_036559945.1 Pyrinomonadaceae bacterium | reverse complement strand
TCTTTTTCGGAAAGCCTGGGATGCCGCGGAAGCAATCGATCAGGAAAACCAAAGAAAACTTCAGGAAGAAATCGCGCAACAGAAAGCCAAAAACGGCGGCAGCGCAGCCGTGTCTGGTCCGCCGAACATCCGCGGCGAAGTGCTACGACTCGCTGCCCGACGCGACCGGACTCTAGGCGAAGAGTTCTTAGGCAAGATGAGAACTCAAACGCAGCAGGACGCTACGGAAGCCGCGGATAGAACCAAGTCTAATTCGTTCGATGCGCCGGAAGCAGCCAGCCAGCGTTTGCAACTGGCGCGACAACTGCTGGACACCGGTGACTTGAAAACCGCGCTTCAGTTTGCCGATCCGGTGCTCGTCAGCATTAACCGCGATGCCCTTGATTTTCTTTCCTATGTGAGAGAGAAGGATTCGGATTCCGCCGATCGTCGATACGCAGCGTTGCTGGCAAGTGCCATGGCTAATCTTCAATCTGATGCCAACACGGTTTCGTTGCTTTCGTCGTATCTGTTTACGCCGCACGTATTCATAACGTTCGATAACAACGGCTCTTCTGTTTCAAGCACTCAGCGAAACAACGGGCCACCCGACGTCGCTCCTGAACTACGCAACGCCTTTTTCCGCGTCGCGGCGGACATTTTGCTTCGACCGATCGCGCCGCCGGGACAGGATCAAAGTTCGACGGGGGTGCGCGGCAAGTACATGATGCTCAAACGACTGCTGCCTTTGTTCGAACAGTTCGCGCCCCGGGAAATGGCTGACGCCGTGCGCACGCAAATGGAGGCACTGAGCAACGCGGTGTCCGAAGACGCGCGAAAAGCGGATGACAACACTTTAAGAGAAGGAATCCGCCCGCCCTTGAACCCGGAGGAACGAGAGAAGGCCCTGCTCGACCGAATCGATCGAGCGAAGACATCAGATGAACGCGACCTGTTGTACATGCAACTGGCCCGGCTGTTCACGGACAGCGACGAGACTCGCGCCCGTGATTACGTCGAAAAGATCGAGGACAGCGAGTTGCGTCAAAAAGTGCGAGCATATATCGATGCGACGATGGTGATGTCGGCCGTAAACAAGAAGACCCCGGACCGAGTACTCGAGTTGGTTCGGACCGGCGAGCTCACTCATTTGCAGAAATCATGGGGTCTCAGTCAGGCCGCAAAGTTATTAAGCAAGACCGATCGCGATAAAGCCCTCGCCGTGCTCGATGATTCCGCGACCGAAGCTCGGCGCCTCGAAGGCGGTGATCCGGATCGTCCGCGCGCCTTGCTTGCCGTGGCAAATGCAATGCTGACGATCGATCGTGGCAAAGCATGGGACGCTGTTGAGGAAGCCCTGAAGGCTGCGAACTCCGCCGAAGGATTCACGGGCGAGGACGGAGTGCTGCGGGTGAGCTTGATCACCAAAGGCACTTCTTCGATCCGCTCATCGTCCCAAGGCGAGTTTGACGTTGCGCCTATCTTCAACGAGCTGGCGAATGATGATTACGAACGGGCGATTGATTTGGCCCGCGGCTTCCAGCGCGAGGCTCCCCGCGCCGGCGCGACAATCGCGATTGCCAAATCGGTTTTGCAAGAGAAGAAGAAATAAAGCCAGACGTCAGAGATCAGATATCAGACGTCAGTTTTCCATGCTGTGCTGAGCAAGCCTGACATCTGACTTCTGTTCTCTACGAATAAATATTCATCGGCCTCATCAGCAGCGCAATTGGGTCTTCCACATTCAACGCCTCTCGAACGTAGAACGGCTCGCCGTCCTCAACGCCAATCAAAGACCCGTAATATCGCGCCCGATCCTGAATTTGCCGGAGGAAACCTTTCTGCGCGATGCGCGTCGCGGGCTCTTTGGAGTCGGCAAGGTAAAACTGTGACGCGTAGGCGCGGATCGCCTCCATCTTTTTCTCGGCGAATTCAGAGACATCGACGATGAAAGACGGCACGACCAGACGCGAGTAAACAGCGTGAGCGACGGCCGGTAACTTGATCGCTTCAAAACCGCTGTCTTTGTCGTATCGACGCATGGTCGCGAGTCGCGCGGCTTCGCGGACGATGTGCGCCGTCGCGGCATGATCGGGGTGTGGATCGTCCCAATGTGCGGTGAAGACGACCTGCGGCCGGTGTTTTCTCAAAAGCCGGACGACCGCTAACTTCCCTTCTTCGTTCAAAGCCAGATGGCCGTCCGGCAGAGCGAGATTCACTCGCGTGTCCAGTCCCATGACGCGCGCGGCGTCGAGCGCTTCTTTCGCGCGAATCTCCGGCGTACCGCGCGTGCCCATCTCGCCGCGCGTCATGTCACCGACACCGGTGCGATAGCCAAGCGCCTTCAACTTCAAAAGCGTCCCGGCCATTGTTAACTCCGCATCGTCAGGATGCGAAAAGATCGCAAGCACGTCGAGTTGGATCGGTTCAGCCATTCGCTAGACTCTGATGTGCGACAAACATTCAGGACTACATTGAAAAATGAAAACTGAAAATTGAAAAGTGCAAATTGAAATGCCAACCTGAGTCATAGGCAATTTGCACTTTTACTTTTCACTTTTCAATTTGCAATCTCCGCTCGCTGCTCACTGCCCACTGCTCACTGATTTTATTGCAATCGTCCCGTCTCCAACCGTAAACGAAAGCTTCGCGCCCCCCGCTCCTGCGCGCCCCTGGAGCAAACGCGGATTCGCGGCATTCGCTTCGCGCGGATCCAATCCGGGATATGAGTTCTTTATTTCTCCAAGTCGCAAGACAGTCGCGTCAATGTCGCCACTAAATCCCGGCGCCAAAAGGACGTCGAGAGTGCCTCTAGCCAACTGCAAACTTGCGCCGAGGCCATGCCAACTGCGCGCGGGAATCGTCACGCTGACCGCGCCGCGTTGAATGATGCCGGAAAAATATCCGCCCGTGAGCGACAGGTCGGCGTCGCTCTGCAAAGCATTCAGGCGGATCGAGCCCTCAATGCCGCTGAGTTTTATCGGTCCGACGCCGGAATCGAGTTCGATGTCAGTCAGCGCCGGCACCTTCAAATGAAAGTCGATCTTCCACGGTAAGCCAAACAGCGTTTTCGGAAATTTCTTCGCCACCTGCCGCATGAACTTCTTGTCGTGCGTGCCAGTAGTAATTATGCGAACGTGATTAGCATCAACATCGACCCCAAAGTTGTTCACCGTCGCCAGAAGATCCAGCTCCGCGTCGCTGGGACCGTGCAGTTCGATTTCGGCGGTGATGTCGATCTCGTTGCGCTGCCAACCTTCAATCGTTATCGATCCCGCCGGCGCGCCGAGCACCGTTACGCTACCGCCAAAGGGCAACCGATGTGTCTCGTGACGCGTGATGGTTCGCTTGAGATCGACGCTGGGGGGTGCAGCTTTCTTCTCTTTTTGCGCGAGTGTGATTGGCGGGACGAAGACAGTCAACGTGACTGCCGAAATCAAAGCTGAAAGCAGCGATGCATTAAGCTGGCGCACCTGAAACGGATTGTGCGGGAGAAAGAAAGAGTTGTCTAGCGACGCACGAAGTTGATATTGCCCTGATAAGTCGTGACCGTAACTGACGCGCGACCATCACCAACGTCGCCGATGACGCGGCGGCCTTCGCCGACCGTTTTCATGTTCGGACTCCAGAACTTACCCATCGAAATTTTCTGCGCGGGTGCGGTCGCTACCAGCCGGAAGCCACAGTTCACGGGCAGTTGCAGGGTGATGGTTCCCTGTCCTGATTTGAATTCGTAAGTTCCGCCAGAGGCAAAATCGCCGTCGAAGAAGACGTCGCCGGTCGAGTTCGAGGCGAACACGCGCGTGGCGTTGATGCCGTACAGTTGAATATCGCCTGAAGTCCAGACATGCGCGCGCACCAGGTCGCCCTGAACATTGCTCACGTTGATTTGTCCCCGCCGCGTTTCCAAATCGACTGAAGAGCGCGCCGGCAATTGGACCTTGAAATTCACGTCGCCCACATCGCCGCGGCCGCGATTGTCACCCACGATATCGATCACCAAACCGGCATCAGTTTGTCGCGGATTGAAATGAACAGTCGGCGTTTCCATCAGGGCGGTTATTTTGATCTCGTCGCGGTTCCACGTTTCCACTGTGATCGTGCCGGAGAGGTTTTTCAGCTCAAGCCGAACATTTTTGCCGGCCGGGTAATGTCGCGACACACTCTTTTGCGCCCATGCGACGCTTGTCAGCAACGTGACAAGGAAAACAAAGGCGAGCGCTGGTCGAATGATGTGGGCAGGTCGGCGGCGGTTCATCACAATCGGGCTGCTTTCAACTCAAGTAGAGAAATTATAGATCAGCAAACTCCTTCAACAAGGCAAGCTTGTCGCTCAAGGCGGCATTCAAAATGTCTTCCGAAACCTCATCGTGAGGATTCTGATTTAGTCTTCCCATTGAATCGTTCACGGCTGTGTCGATTACGGTCAGGTTTCGTTCGAAGGTCTCGCGCATCTCCGGACTCCAGCGCGCCTTGTTAAGCTCAACGCGCTGGTTCCAGTAATCGATCAGTTGCTGCTGTTGGCGATAACGATCCCGCACCGTGGAAATTTCAGAAGCGATCGTGATGCCGCCAGTCTTTGTGCCGTTACCATTACCGGTAAAGATACGCATTCCTGCGAATGTGAGCAGCACCGCAACCACGATCGTCGCAGCGATCGAAGTCGCGAATTGCGGAAACGTGAGCTGCCAGCTTCGGTTCATGAGACGGAACCACCAGCCGGCACCGGCGGGAAGCGCAGCCGGTTTATTGCCGGCGAATTCCGCCTCAATCGTATTGCTGATGCGCAACCACATCGCGCGCTCGTTCGGCACGGCTTCATATTCGCCGCGGTGCTCGCGACAGAATTCGACTAACGCATGCAGGTCCCCGCGTGCCTCAGCGCAGGCGCCGCAGGCGCTCAAGTGTGCTTCAATCTCTTCGCAGTCACGGGGAGTAAGCGACCCATCAATCAGGTCGCTCAAGAGATCCTGGTACTTCTCGCAGTTCATTGTCTTAACCTCAGATGCGTCGCGCATCACGGATAAAGCCTCGGAGGACGCGACTGTCGCGGTCTCGAAAGCAATAAAGGGGAGACTGCGTTTGGGGGCGATTCGTTCGCCGTATGTCAATTTGGCCGGATCTGCCGATTTTCCCGAAAAAACCGGCCAAGTTCTTGGTTGCTAGTGCGCCTTTTTCTGTTGCCTGAGTAATCCACGCAATTTCATTCGCGCCTTGTGCAATTGCGACTTTGATGTCCCAACTGAGCACCCCAGCATCCTGGCAATCTCCTCGTGCTCGTGTCCTTCGATGTCGTGCAGCGTAAAAACCGTGCGATAACCCGGTGGCAACTGCGCGATCGCCTTATCCAGAGCGATCCGGTCGACAACCGGCATGGCGTTCGGATTCTCCGTCCCTTTCACGATTTGCACAGGCACTTCGCCCTCTTCGGTGGTCTGCTCGAGGCGCACGCCTCGCTTGCGAAAGTGCATCAGCACCTGATTCACCGTAAGACGGTGCAGCCAGGTCGTGAAAGCCGACTCGCCACGAAAGCTCCCGATTTTCCGAAAGAGCTGAATAAAGACTTCCTGCGCCAGGTCTTCGGCCTCGACCACATTGCCGGTCATGCGCAAACACAGCGAGTAGACGCGCCGGTTATGCCGCTGGTAAAGCTCCTCGAAGGCTTTCATGTCGCCTTCAGCGGCCTTTTTTGTCAGCTCGTAATCCGGCGTTCGCGGTGTCTCGGTTTCGATACCAGCCACTGGTTCGCGCGTGCGCACACTTTTTTCAGTTCGAACCATCGTCCGACTCATAAGTCTTTCCGTCAGAACGATTGTTTGAGGGCGCAGGTTTTAGTATCCGATCTTAGCGCGAAGGTGACAAGCGGCCACACTAAAAGCTTGAACTAGCACATGCGTTCAACCATACGAAGATTTCAACGCGGATTACTCAACGGGTCCAATCCCGCGGCGACGGAAAACGCGGCGCAGACAGTCTAGGTTCCGGCCACGGTAGAGGTTTCGATCGGCGTCGATGATGGCGCGCGCTCCGCGTGCAAAGGTCGTGAACCCGTCGAGTTGGAAATGGCTTTCGAGGATTATGCGATCCGCGATGTCCCGACCGAGTGCTTTGCGAATTTCCCAAAGCGCCGCTGACCAAATTTGCCCGTTCTCGTGTTCGGCACCGTCGCTGCGGTCGAAAGACTCGAAGGTGAGCGGCTCATCAACTCGACGCACGCAGGGCGGATTGTGCTCGGTATCAGTCACGCCATCCCAGGTCCCGATTGATGTTTGATACCGCCGTGGTTTTTTGTCCGCGAAAAAGCTGGCGGCAAAATAGTCGCCAAACCCTTCGCCCATCGCGGCGGCTTCGAGCGATTGTCCAAAACCCGGGCAGATAGCGTCCTGAATTGCGTGACCGAATTCGTGAAGAATGATCTCGGCATCTTCCGCATCGTCAACGCCGCCGGTGCCGAAAGTAATGCTGCGGTCATGAGGACTGTACCAGGAGTTGTCGTCCTTGGTGCCGTTGGCGTTAATCACCAGCGGATCGCGAAAGATAGCCAACCGCCGGCCGCGATAGCCAAGCGATTCCAAATAACCCATGGCGCGATCAATGTGGAAATAAGCCATCACCTCTTCGAACGAACGGTGACTGCTAGGGAACTTGAGTTCGAGATGGTCGCCCGGGACCGAGTGTTCGATACCTTTCAACTTTACACGGTAGCGAGTCAAGCCGGTGTTGACACGCCGACCGTCGATCCGTACCCGCGATGTCAGAGCTTGCAGCCGGACGCGGACGTACGCTGCTTCTGGCGGCAAGTGAGGCTTGCCTTTATGTACGAGCCGGCGCGCCGAACGGAGCGCAATCACCGGATTCGGGTCAAAAACGAGGGCGAAAACCGCTTCCGAAAGATTGTCGTATTTGCGCAGAACGCGCCCGGTCGCGCCGTCAACAAATATCACCCAGTCCGCGCTCGGCCTGCGTTTTTGAATGCGCACTCGATACGCGGGACGCAAAACCGACTTTACCGGAAACCACATCTGTTCGGTCTTAACCACGCGAATTGATTTCGATCTGGAAGCTACGCTGAGGAGCGCTTTTTTCCGCGCCGCTGATTCGCTGATCGCGAAATCCGCCGTGGGATCGAGAAAGTCGCGCGGGACGGCGCGGTTCTTTACCAGGTAAATGCTCCCCTCTTTTCCGAGATGAACAGTGATGTACGCGCGCTGAATGGGCAGCCTTCTCAGTCTCTGCTGAAAGATCACGTGATGCGCACCCAAGCTTTCGATCTGACGCACCCGGTGCAAACTAAGGCCCTTGGATCCAAGGAGTTTGGAATTCGCGGCGATGAATTGTTCTGCGATAACCGCGGGCGGTGTGCGGCGCGGCCTCGTACGAAAGCCCCAAACTTCCTTAGGGGTGCCGTACTCCGTTCCCGGAACTACCTTGTAGCGCTTCAGTTGCATGGCGTGCTCCTTTCGGTCAAAGCAAATGGGGTTTAGGTCCAGTAGGTGCGATCAAGAGAGCGATAGTGAACGGCCTCGGAAACGTGCGCCGAAGTGATCGCGTCGGTGTCGTCAAGGTCGGCAATCGTGCGACTGACTTTCAAGATACGATCGTAAGCTCGCGCTGACAATCCCAGGCGGGCCATCGCGCGCTCGAGCATTGTCTCGCTTTCCGAATCAATGCGGCAGTATTTGCGGATCAGGCGCGGCGACATTGCTGCATTCGAAAAGATTCCATCGCCAGCCAGCCTGTCTCGTTGGCGTTCGCGCGCGCGAATCACGCGCTGGCGAATGGCTGCGGAGTCCTCAACTTCGGGCGGTGCGTCGCCCGTCAGTTCGCGGAACTTCACTGCCGGCACGTCGATGTGAATGTCTATGCGGTCGAGCAACGGCCCGGAAATGCGCCCGACATAGCGCTGAATCTGCAAAGGCGTGCAGCGACATTCGCGCGTCGGGTCGTTCCAAAACCCGCACGGGCACGGATTCATCGCGGCGGCCAGCATGAATGACGATGGAAACGTGAGCGACATCGCAGCACGACTGATCGTGACTTTTTGATCTTCGAGCGGTTGGCGCAGGACCTCAAGCACGCTGCGATCAAATTCCGGCAACTCGTCCAGGAACAGCACGCCCTGATGCGCCAGCGAAACTTCGCCCGGTCGCGGCACGGCGCCGCCGCCAATCAGACCCGCATCGCTGATTGTGTGGTGTGGCGAACGAAAGGGCCGCTCGCTTACCAAACCCGCGCGTCCCGTCAGTCCTGCAACCGAATGGATTTTAGTGAGCTCCAGCGCCGCTTCGAATTCCAGCGGCGGCAGAATCGTCGGCAGGCGCTTCGCCAGCATGGTTTTCCCCGAACCGGGCGGCCCAATCAAGAGAATGTTGTGTCCACCGGCTGTCGCAACTTCCAACGCGCGCTTCGCCGCTTGCTGTCCTCGCACCTCGCGGAAATCGACGCTGTAATGATCGTTCGGCGAAAGAAGTTGCGAAGGATCGACACGAATCGGAACGGGTGGATTCTCGGACCGAATAGCAGCAATCGTTTCGACTGCGTGGCGGAGGTCTGTTACGGCGTAGACGTTCACTTCCGAAACCACGGCAGCCTCTTTCGCATTCTCGTCCGGCAGCAACAAGTGCCTGGTTCGCAATTCGCGGGCGCGCAGGGCGATCGGCAGCGCTCCGCGAATTGGACGTACGCGTCCATCGAGCGACAACTCGCCGACCGAAAGGATGTCGGTCAGGTGCTCGGCATTGGCCAGATCGCCATTAGCGCCGAGGATTCCCAGGGCAATCGGCAGATCGAAACTCGCGCCTTCTTTGCGCACATCCGCGGGCGCCAAGTTGATCGTCGTCTTGTGAAACGGAAAGAAGAACGCGCTGTTATTGATGGCCGCCCGAATGCGTTCGCGCGATTCGCGGACAGCGAGGTCAGGCAAACCAACGATGATGACTGCCGGCGTTTGATCGACTTCGCCACGCGCGGGAGTGAGATCGACTTCCACATCGACGAGGTTGGCGTCGATGCCGTAGACGGCGGCTGAAAGGGCGCGGAAGAGCATGGGAGTCAGGGGAGCGCAGATTAACTGCGCGCGACTCTTGTCCAACATTAAAGTCCGCGGAAGTGCGGCGGACTCGCGAGGGTGGAAAACAAAAGCGCGCCTTTCGTAAAAAGCGCGCTCGCTCAAAGCACAGCGCTCGAACCGAAGCGAACGCCTAATGAATTGTTTGTTACCTGCGACGGCTGGGCGGCGCTGATGATGTACCAGCGGCCGGCAACTTAATTTCCTGGCCCGCCCGCAATTCGGCGTCGGGTGCGATGCCATTTAATCGGGCCACTTCGTCAGCCGACAGTTTTCGGGCTGCGGCAATTTTCGAAATCGTATCGCCTTTGCGCGCCTTAACTTTTGTCAAACTGGGCGCCGCAGTCGTTTCGCCGGAACGTTTCCAGTTGGTGAGCCGAATGTTACTGTTCGGCACGAACACTTTGTTGGCCGTCTTCAAGTCAACGCCTGTATTCATCGCCTGCAAAGTTGCCACGCTCACGCCCGTGCGGTTCGCGATCGCCTGCCACTCTTCACCGGGCGCCACGGAGATGACGCGGGCTGTGTCACGCCGATCAGCCGGCACTCGCTTCAAGAGCGATGCTAACTGTTTGCCGCGTCCCGAGGGCACGCGCACGTTGTAAGTCTCGCCGCGCGGCGTGGTGTCACGTTTCAATTCCGGATTCAGGCTCTGGATGTAATCGACACTCGTGTCAGTCGCGTCAGCAATCAGCCGCAGATTGGTCGCCGACGGTACCTGGATCGATTCAAAGCTCATCGGCGCCTCAGGTCGAATCCCGCGAAAGCCATACTTCTCAGGATTCTTGGCAATCAGGATCACCGCCAGAATGTTCGGCACATAATTACGCGTTTCCTGCGCGATGTACGGATAAATCTTCCAGTAGTTGGCTTCGCCGGCCCGTGAGATTGCCCGATCAACATTGAGTGCGCCCGTGTTGTATGCGGCCATGGCGAGCAGCCAGTCGCCGTTGTAACGGTTGGCCAGGCTCTTCAAATACTGAGCCGCGGCATAGGTCGGTTTCTCGATTCCGTTTCGCTCATCAACCCAAGCGGTCTGACGCAAGTTGTATTGCGCGCCGGTGCCGCGAACGAATTGCCACAAACCAGAAGCGCCAGCCCAGGACACAGCTCGGTTCTGCCAGGCACTTTCCACCTGACCCAGCCACGTAATGTCCTCGGGCACGCCGTTCTTGCGAAAAGCCTCGCGCGCTATCTTCATGTAGCGGCCGGAGCGGCGCAGGCCGTTTTCCATCGTCGAGCGCCCACGGCCCTGGTAATAGTTAATGAACTGCTGAACCAGCGGATTCGCAATGAACTTGAAATCGAGGGCGTTCTTTGCTTGCTCAAGATCAGCAAGCTGCGTGTCGGAAACTTGCTTCTCTTCATCCGTAAGGGCGATGCCCAACGGATCTTGCGGAGAAGGTACGAACACCTGCTGCACGAAACCGATCTGCTGCGGGTTAGGCTGTTGAGCCTTTGCGACTTCGACGGTCTCCGCTTTTGGATCGGCAGGCGCCTGCGCGATGACCGGGGTTGCGTTCTGCTGTGGCGCAAGCTGGTTTATCGGAACCTCTTCGCGGTAAATCCTCTCGACCAGTTCCAGATAGAAAGTCTGAAGGCGCTGGCTGGATCGCACATCCAGGCCGGACATCAGAATTTCGTCAACCGCTTTATCGAACTCATCGCGCGCTTGTTCGCGCTTGTTGTCGTCGAGATTGAGTTTACCCCTGCGAAAGTGATCGTTCGCACGCTCGATAATCTGATCGACACGGGCTTCGTTCTTCTGAACTTCAGTTGGGATTTCTCGCGCGGAAGAGCCGCCCGGTTGGGCTTGAACTATTGCCGGAATGAAAACGCTGGCTACGGCGATTAGGACGCTTGAAAAAAATACGGTAAGGGCCTTGCGGGACATCAATCGCTATTCTCCTCAGATATTGCTTCGGGGAGTCTCCACGACTGCGACTCTTGCCCGAGTCGCACCTGCGGTCTCCAATAAGTAAACAGTTCGGAACGCCGGAAAGTTCCGTTTTCGTGGCTCACAATCCGGCCACTTGATGGGGGAGGTTACCATACACGTCTGGGGGTGTCAAACCACTTTCGGTCAATAAAAATCGGGGGAAACCCTTTGATTCCCGGAGGATAACGCGGGTTGCTCAGGTTCGAACAGATGCGCATCGCAGCCTGTTCGCTTAAAGTGCGCCGAGGAAGAAAACGATGATTATGGGTGGAGCGAGGATCAGCAGGAGCAAGATCAGCCACAACAGCAGCCGTTTCCAGGTTTTGGCTTCAGCGGTTTGCTCACCCATCCCCGTTTACCTTCAGACGTCTCGGCGCGGGCTGGCGGCTTGCGGCAGGCGCACCGGTCGCGGAGCGGCGCTTACAACCGCCTTGATCTTTCCGCCCAAGGCTTCGCGGAAAACCTGCCGAACATTATCGACGAATACGAATTGAATATCTTTCAAGGGCTCTTTGGGAACTTCTTCCAAATCGCGCCGGTTTTGCGCGGGGATCAGAATTTTGTGGACGCGAGCACGACGCGCCGCAAGGACTTTCTCTTTTATGCCACCCACCGGCAGAACATTTCCGCGCAGCGTAATCTCGCCCGTCATCGCCACGTCTTTTCGGACAGGCCTGCGCGAAAGCACGGACACCAAAGCCGTCGCCAGGGTAATGCCAGCGGATGGCCCATCCTTTGGAATTGCCCCTTCCGGAATGTGAATGTGGATGTCGTAATTGTTGATGTCGTCCGGTTCGATGTCGAGCTCGCGCGCGCGCGATTTCGCGTACGAATAAGCGGCCTGCGCGGACTCGCGCATGATTTCGCCAATCTGCCCGGTTAGCACCAAATTTCCCTTCCCTTTGATCCGCAACGCCTCGATGAAAAGCACATCGCCTCCGACGGCTGTCCACGCTAATCCGGTCGCCACGCCAATCTGATCTTTCTTCAAGACCTCTTCCGGCATCACTTTGGGAACACCGAGGAATTCGTGCAGATTTCGCAGAGACACGCGCACCGGTTCCTTCCGGCCTTCGCCAATACGTCGTGCGACTTTCCGGCAAATCGATCCAATTTCGCGCTCGAGCTGCCGCAAGCCGGCCTCGTGCGTGTAACGCTGAATGATCGCCGCCATCGCCGTTCGCGAAATGTGCACGGCCTTTGGCGTGATGCCGGTTTCTTCCATCTGCTTCGGCAGCAGATGACGACGCGCAATCTCCAGCTTCTCTTCTTCCGTGTAGCCGGCCAATCGAATCACTTCCATCCGATCGCGCAGTGCCGACTGAATCGTGTCGAGCACGTTTGCGGTCGTCATAAAAATGACATTCGACAGATCGAATGTGACGTTCAGGTAATTGTCACGAAAGCTGTTGTTCTGTTCAGGGTCGAGAACTTCGAGCAACGCCGACGACGGATCGCCGCGAAAATCCGCACCGACCTTGTCGATCTCATCGAGCATGATCAGCGGATTGTTCGTGCCTGCTTGTTGAATCGCCTGAACGATGCGGCCGGGCATGGCGCCGACGTAGGTGCGTCGATGGCCGCGAATTTCCGCCTCGTCGTGCACACCGCCGAGGCTTAGACGCATGAACTTGCGGCCCAGCGCGCGAGCGACTGAACGACCCAGGCTCGTCTTGCCGACGCCGGGCGGGCCGACGAGACAAAGAATCGGGCCTTTCGGTTTTGGTTTCAGCTTGCGAACGGCGAGCGCCTCGATAATGCGCTCCTTCACTTTCTCCAGGCCGTAATGATCTTCATCGAGAATGCGCTGCGCCTTCAGCAAATCGAGATTGTCCTTCGAAGATTTCGACCACGGCAAATCGGTGATGATTTCCATCCAGCTTCGCAGTGTCGCTGTTTCCGCCGCATCGGGATGCATGCGCTCGAGCTTCTTTAATTGCCGCAGTGATTCTTCTTCCGCGGCTTTCGGCATTTTCGCGGCTTCGATTTTTTCTCGAAACTGCTGAATTTCTTCGGCGAGTTCATTGCCTTCGCCCAGTTCGCCCTGAATCGCTTTCATCTGCTGCCGCAGATAGAACTCGCGCTGCGAACGATCCATGTCGGCGCGCGCTTGCGTGTTGATTTCCTGCTGAACCGTCAATACCTCGATTTCCTTGTTCAGCAGTTCATTGACGCGGCGCAGGCGCGCTGTAGTGTCCGCAATCTCAAGGACAGATTGCGCATCTTCGACTTTCAGTTCGAGATTTGAAGCGGAGAGATCAGCCAGACGACCGGGATCGTCGAGGTTCGCAATAATCGCCATTACTTCCGGCGAGATGTTCTTCCCCAGCGCCGCGGCTTTTTCCATCAACGCTCGCACGTTTCGAATCAGGGCTTCGACTTCCAGTGAACGCTCGGGCGCGAGCACTTCTGGCATCACGCTCAAACGCGCGCGCAGGAATTCGCCGCTGGAATCGACTGATTCAACCTTTGCACGCGAGACACCCTGCACCAGAATGCGAATGCGGCCATCGGGCAGCTTCAGCATCCGCATGATGACGGCCACGGTGCCCACATTGTAGAGATCGTCCTGCGTCGGCTCTTCCTTATCCAGGTCCTTCTGACAGTCGAGCAGAATCATTCGGTGCTCGCCGAGTGCTTCATCGACCGCGCGGATCGATTTCTCGCGCGAGACAAACAGCGGCACGATCATGAACGGATAGATCACGATGTCCCGCAAGGGCAGCAACGGCAGTTCTTCCGGAATCTGCAATTGCTGATCGGTAGCCGAGTCCGCAGCTTCCAAAGTTTCAGTTATCTCGTTGTCGATTTCAGTCGCCATAAAAATTGTTTACGATCATCCCGCCTTTTCGGTTATCGGAATCGAAATCTCTGTACCTCTTCGATCGTTCAACTTGGGCAGTCGAATCAGCAGAACCCCTTTCGAGAGTTCGGCGCTCGCACCTTTGACGTCAATTGGCCAGCGTACGGGCACGGCACGCTCGAAATGCCCGTACGCGCGCTCCGAGCAAAGGTGCGAGGTGATGCGTTGCCGCGCGCTTCTCTTTTTCTTCTCACCACAGATCCGCAATCGTTTTCCGTCTAACCCGACTTTGATTTGTGCCGCCGGCACGCCCGGCAGTTCGATGCGCACGTGAATCGCTTGAGTGGTCTCGCAAACATCGACCGGCGGCGACCAAGTGCCCGCAACTGTCGGCGTCTGAGTGGCTGCGGCTTCCTGCAACAACGAAAAGAGCCAGCCGATTCGTTCCGTGAGCCGCCTCAACTCAATGCGCTCGAGCCCCGCCGGCCCCACGCTTTTCACCATCACGCGCTTCATCACATCAGGCCCGTTTTGCCGTTGCGCCGGCGCGGGCGCGCACCAGCGTTTTCAGTTCTTCCATGAACTCGGACACGTCCTCGAATTCCAGATAGACGGACGCGAAACGAACGTAAGCAACTTTGTCCAGTTCTTTCAACCGTCGCATGATCTGCTCGCCAATCTTGCTCGTCGGCCGTTCACGTTCCGCCGATTCCTGCACGTACTTTTCGACAGCATTAACTATAGCATCGAGCTTTGACGGCGGAATCGGCCGCTTTTCGCAGGCTCGCAGCAGGCCAGCCATGACTTTGTTGCGATCGAAAGTCTCGCGGCGTCCATCCTTTTTGATCACCATGTAAGGAATTTCATCGATGCGCTCGTATGACGTAAAGCGGCGTTCACATTTCAGACATTCACGGCGCCGGCGAATCGACTCGCCTTCACGCGATTCGCGCGAGTCCACAACTTTGTCTTCCACGAAACCACAGAACGGACACTTCATGACGATTCCTCCGCTAT
>DATBSG010000040.1:0-13242 GCA_036559945.1 Pyrinomonadaceae bacterium | reverse complement strand
TCTACATCTTCACCGAACTTTCAAATGACAGAGATTGTCCCTCCTGCGTTTCGCAAACCGACCAGCCGTCAATGGGCTCTGCACATCGCTCTGTTCATTCTGACGGTCGTGACCACGACAATCTGCGGCATCGTGATGGCGCTGCCCGAGAGTGGCGGCAGTAGCGCGTCATCGCCGGGGACAAGTGGATTCGCCGGCTCGCTTTGGTTGATTCCGTGGTACTACGTGCAGGCCGTGCTGGAGTTGCTTCGCTATGCTTTCGCTAATCCTGCAGTGTTAGCTCAAGGTTTGATCTTCTCAGGATCTTTGCTGGCGATTCTCGTCTCGCACGAGTCCGGTCATTACCTTTTTTGTCGCTACTACGGAGTCGATGCAACGTTGCCGTTTTTCATTCCCCAGCCGCCGCTCTTGATTCCAGGAACGTTTGGCGCGTTCATCAGAATGAAATCTGTTGTGCCTTCGCGCAGCGCTTTGTTCGACATTGGTCTGGCCGGACCTTTGGCAGGATTCGTCGTGATGGTTCCGATTGCTTTCGCTGGGGTGCTCACGCTGAAGCATCAGGACATTCTGCCGGGATCGTCAGGGATAACTTTCAACGACCCGTTGATGTTTCGCTTGATCGCATGGACTTTCAAGATCAATTTGGACAACGGCATCGTGAACTCATTTTATCTGGCCGCGTGGTTTGGTGCGCTGGTGACGGCGTTGAACCTGATGCCGGTGGGACAACTAGACGGCGGGCACGGAACTTTTTCAGTCTTCGGCAAGAGGGCGCACTGGTGGATAGGTCACGTCGCGTTCGTCAGCATGGCGATTATTTCCGTGTTGGGGTGGTTTCGTCACGGCAGCCCAAGTGGCTTTGTCTACGTCGCGTTGCTCGCCGTCATGTTGCGCGTGCGCCATCCGCAACCGGAACGGATGGAGCCGCTCGGTTTAGCGCGAACTATTGTCGCAATCGTTACGCTGATTGTTTTTGCGCTCTGTTTCCTCCCATTCCCGATAACTATAACGTAGCCTTAGGGAAAACAGTGCTTGCCGAATTAGTCTTGACAACAGCTTCAAAGGGCGTATCATCCCCGCAGTTCCGCACAACATGTCGAAGTAGTTCTTTTCTTTTTCGTTAGCGGTAGTAGCAAACAGGAGTTCCGGCGTGAATTCCCAGGTTTTTCCAAGTCTCCGGCGGTCCGCGGTTTGGCTAGCCAGCCCAACTCCTGTTTGAGTCATCGACGAGCCGAGAGGTTGTGACGGTGAGTCGCTTTTCTCCGGCAGCAACCAGGTCAGTGTTAACCACGTGAAAAACTAATGGGCAATGCGTTAGATAATCAGTGGCGTGTAACGGTCACGACGATATTCATCCCGTTCTGCGATGACCAAATCGAGTATCACCGAGGTACCATTCGCAGAATTAGGAGAATGTGCATGCTCGAGTTAGTGCTCGGGGTGGGAGTGACCATTCTGGCCTTTGTCATCTTCCGAGACGTCAAGCAACTGTCCGATACGGTGTTCAAACTTGGACCGATGTTCCTTGGTATGCCAATCCCCGCTTTCCAATACAAGATTATCCTTGTCAGTCGGCAGTCCATCATTTCTTACTCGCGGTGGAAGAATGCGTTTGAAGTCTGTTTGCAGAATGATATCCCGCCGGAAGCATGGCTTACCGATGCCATCACCGCAAACATGGCCGAGGTAGCAAAGCCAAGATAGGAAATCTATGGAAGAACTCGATTTAGCAGAACTGTACGAGTCCAGCAAGCATCGGCGCGCATATCGGGGCGCTTCGGCCGCCATAGTCGTGGCGGTCCTAATAAGTATCGGATGGCTGGCATTTTCATTTTACAAAGTTGCGACTCTTAATAGGGAATCAACCCGTCTTAACACCGAATTGACTGAAATGAAAAAGTTGATTGATAAACAGAAGTCGGAATCTGATAAGCTCGAGGGAGAACTTACCGAGAAAAAGCAACTAATCCAGGCGCTCGCATATCTCCTGGATGTCTCACCGGAAACCAACTCAGGCGCAGCGACGGATCACAGTAAGATAAGGGTCCAATACTTTTCCAAGGATATCAAACCCGAAGCGCTCCTGGCTTTACAGCAATTTGGTTTTTCACTGGATGACAAGAGGCCCCAGACTGATGCGCCCACTTCAAATCTAATCTTTTTTGGCAAAAATATTTCACCGACGGATATTAGATTGGTCGCTTACGTTCTTTTCAAGAGCAGATTCAAGATTGATGACATAAAGCCCTTTCCAAAGTCTTCGGGCAATGAGGATGTTATACAAATTGGCGACCTCGGAAAATCATCAGCGAGTAACATTCCCTGGACACTGGAAAAGATCGCCGGAATAGCGAACACGAATGTGGATCTGAGTTTTCTTTCAGGCGCTTGGGAAGGTGTAGCCTACCAGGCAAACTACGGGACGTGGCCCATAAGACTTACAGTTCAGAATGGCAGATATTTTGTGGATTACCCGGACAATAACTGCAAGGGCGAATGGAAACTCACAGACAAGAGCATCACAATGGTGAAGTTCAGAGAAAGATTAACCGAAGGAATCGATAATTGTGTAAACAATGGCTACGTAATTATCAGGAGAACAGACGGTGACTTCACGCAAAAGGCGCGTGCCTCGCAAATCAATTTCAATTACATCAATCCGGCGGGGAAAGTTGTGACTTCGTGGGGTGTCCTCAACCGCACACGATAAGTTAATCAATCCAGCCGCCTCGAAGATTAAGATGGGGGCTTAGGAATTTGCGCCGCAAGCATCGCTACGTGCCTGGCAAGAGTCCTTTGATCTCTCTCACCACCCGATTCACTTCTTCCTGATCGGCCAACGCAATCATGAAAAACTTATAGCCCTGGTGAAAGCAGATCACGCCGTTGGCGAACAGCCACACTCCGTCCAGGAATGGATTGCCACCGAGAAGCCAGCTAACCGGCGCACCCACAATGCCGCCGGGTGACCCGATTTGCGCGAACATCACTGCGCCGGCTGCACAACTGAACGCGCCGAGCATTGGCGCGCCGACGTACTTTGCGGCCTTGCGCTGAAACTCGACGCGTTCGCGCTCGGCTTCGTCAAGTTGGCCTGCGGCAATTAGCGCTTCCTGCTTTTTCAAATATTCGTCGAACTTGTCGTAGAGCTTCCTTAATCCCAACACCGGCAACGCCGAATGTGTCAGCCAGTGCGGATGCGCACCGAGAAGGATCGCGTCGATGCCCGGGAACGCTGCGCCCGCGCGAATGCCGAGAATCAACGAGAACGAAACGGCGGCTGCCTTGCCCGGATTTTCTTTGACCCAATCTTTCGCTTTCAGAATTCCCGCGGTGGCGGCGGCCGACGCCTTAGTTGCGCGCAGACCCTTGCTGGCCAAGTTCGTCGCAGTCGTCGCGTAGCTGACGGCGTCGTCGTATGCCTTCCCGGCTTTCTTGCCCGCAGGGCCGGCGCTGTCACGGATGATTTTTCCGGCGTCGCCGGCTGTGTCGCGAATCGTGCGGCCTGCGTCTTTCGTACGACGTTTAGCTTCGTCAGCGGCGCGGCGGGCGGTCTCGCGCACTTTCGGATCGCCGGCCAACCTACCGGCTTCCGCCCGCAACTGTTCGGCGCCGTCGGCGATCGTTTTGGCCCCGCGCCGGGCGGCGTCACCGGCAACCCGCGCAGTGTCTTCGACCATCCCGCTGACACCAAGCTTTTCATCCAACTCCTGAGCCTTGCGTTTAGCGGCGCGGTGCAGGTCGTCAAGTTTTTCTTTGTAATCGGGCATGATGTAGCGCAAGTTCTTAACTTGCGAAGTCGAACCGGCGCAATTGATCAAATTGCGTTACATATTCTACGCCTTTGAAGGTCGCGGTGTTCAATTAAAGAATATCGCAGCGCGACTTGCCCTTCCTGACGGTCGGGCTTCTAACACTGGCTTTACATTTCGCTTTTTCCTTTCTAAGTTTGGCCTGTGCGCAAATGTCCGACGTGTAAAAGACCTGTTGAGTGGCAAGACAATCCGTGGCGGCCGTTCTGCTCGGAACGCTGCAAGCTGATCGACTTCGGTCGCTGGACTGACGAGGAATATCGCGTGCCGGGCCGGCAAATTAACCCAATGGGCTTGCCTACTGAACTTCATACGGAAAAGACCGATGACGAACAGCCATCCGATTAAGTTGCTTGGCGCGTTGCTTATTTTGGCGGTGCTATTCGTCTTACCGACGTGTACTCCGAAGAAAAGTATTCCCGTAAACACAAGTAGCAGCTATGGTGGTGGTTGGGAATTGCCGGATGGCCAACGTGCAAGTCTCTCCGACTACAAGGGGAAAGTGCTGTTGCTCGATTTTTATGCGACGTGGTGCGGGCCCTGCCGCATCGAAACGCCGCACCTCGTGTCTCTTCATAAAAAATATGGAGCGCAAGGGTTTGAAATCATTGGGTTGAATGTCGGCGGCGAGGACGATTACGATCAGGTGCCGGCGTTCAAGCAGGAATTTCGCATAGAATTCCCGCTCGCGATTCCGGACAATGACTTCGTCGATCAGTATCTCGGTTTAAATCAAAACATTCCGCAAACATTCGTGATCAATCGTCAGGGGCAGTTGGTCAAACACTTCGTCGGTTATGATGAAGAGCTAGCGCCGGAAATGGACAGCGTCATTGAAGCTGCGCTGAATAAGTAGAAGCTCCCGGTCTCATTCACACCTTGCTTCAGCAAGGTGTAGAGGAGCGTGTTGGTGCATTGAAAACTGTTTCAACAGTTTTTCTCGAAGCCGTTGAAACGGCTGCCGACGAGTGGTAGTTGCTTATCACCTCGCTAAAGCGAGGTGTGAATATGATTCGCGAGAGTCTTATCAACAAAGGCATCGGCGACAGCACGAAGTTTCGCTGGCGCAGTCACGAAATCGTCCTCGCCCTCTTCCGAAAATAATAGCCATGCCGCGCGCGGACGACCAGCTTCTTGTTGACTTTCAAAATCTCGGGTGACAACTGCACCTTAACGCGGCGGAAGGCTCCTTCTTCATTTGTTTCCGGCGGCCGATAGCCCAGGGTGTAACGCGTGCGCAGCCGCGTGAACATCTCACCCAGACGGGAAGCGACTTCTTTGCGATCGGCGCCCAGGACCTCGCCGCCTGTTTCTTCGCAATATGAGTCGACGCCGTGGATGGTGCCAAGACTCAGGATGTTGAAGACCTTCCCGAACGCGGCGCGCACAACTAAGCCATAGACAACCGTTCCCGATTCCAGCAGATCGTTTATCACTTTGTCCGTGCCGAATTTTCGGCCGGACACGGCGATGTTGTCGGTGACGACGATGATTGCGCGACGATTGGTCGGATTACCCGCGTTGTTCATTTGCTGCTCGGCCTGGTGCAGCGCCTCAACCATGTAAGTCCCGTGGCCCAGAAAGGTGCGGCTGGCCTCAGTGATTTTGTCGGCAGCAACGCTTCGATCTTTCGTGAATGGCTGAATGAGTTTCGGATAATCGGCGAAGGCCATTACGGCAACTTCATCTTCCGGTTTCAGCCGTTGTAAGGCGTCGTTCGCGCCTGCGCCGACTTGTTCGATGATCGGCGCAACACTGCGACTGATGTCGAGCAATAACAGCACAGACAAAGGCAACTGGTCCTGACTGAAGTAAACAATCGGCTGCTTGACGTTCTCTTCGTAAATTTCGAAGTCCCGTTGCCGCAGGCCGCCGAATACTTTGCGCGTTTTCTTGTCGATGACCTGCGCGTCCAGAATGACCAGATCAGTGTTCACCCGGATGATGTCGTTCGGGTCGATCTCCTGTGCGCGTGTGGGTGAAAGCAGCGACACGCACAGGAAAGCAATCGCGAAGGACGAGACAAATCGCTTTCGGGATTTCCACAACATCTTACTCTTTGGAAAACGCCGGGGAGAGCTCAACAGTTCGGATTAAGGCATGATGACGGTCACCGGCTGGTTGTCGCCGTTAAGGCTTCAATGGTTTGCCGCCATTGTCGGCGCTTTTGATCAGGCCGCTTTGATCCATCCAATACGAGAGTTTGCCCGTCTGTCCGTGACGAACAGGTTCGGCGGTCACTACGTAGCTCTTGCCGTCTTTCGCAACTGTGATGTGATAGTTATAGCCGCTCAATTTTGGATCGATGGCGTCACTGGAAAACATGCCCGCCTGGATTAGCGCCGGAAAATCCACGTACACGCCACCGTGTTGCTGACCATAGATGCCTTCCCAGACGACCAACCGCTTAAGAAAGTCTTCAACGTCGGCTTCGTGTCCTTCAATTAGCGCGTCGAGAAAATAGCGCCGGCCGGCCTTTTTGATTTGCGCCTGATCAGCTTCGGAACCGAAGAGGATGATCCAGTCGCGGTCGGACTTCACCAGATTAAGCGGCTGCGAAGTGACTTGCGGCGTACTTTCGTTGACAGGCACTTTCACGAACACGGTCGCGCTGTTGCCGCTGATTTGTTCGCCGGCGATTTCTACTGTGGCGGGAATGTCGGCGGCCTTCTCTTCAAAACCCGGACGCAGCAATTCCATCTCTTCGGCGTTCAGTCCCTCGACCGCAGGCTTGTAACTCGTCAGTGAAAATGCTTCGCGAAAACGGTGCTCGCGCATGGCCTTGTAGAATTCGCGCACCACATCCGAAGGCGTGCGCGGCGCCGGATTGTTCTGCGCGTTACAGGCAAGCGCGGCAGTCGTGCTCAGGCTGATACCAACACAAACCAGACAAAGCAGACGGTTTGACAGGAATTTCATGAAGAGACCTCAATTACTTGCGAGGCGCGCCAGATTTCAGCGCGCCTCGCGACGAATGTCTAACTAATTGCGTAGTTATGACTTTGCCTTCTTTCGTTTGCCGGAGAGAATCAATTCGCGGCCGGTGGCGTAAAGAATTACCACTAGCACCACGAACGGAATTAGCGATAGCAAGTCCTGGTAATGATGCGGATTCGCCGCCGGATTAGCCTTCTGGAAGTCCTCGCTCAACGGGAAGAACGGATTGTGAGCCATCGACCAATTGGTGACTTTGTCGGTGAACGGTTTGATCTTTGACCACCCGGTCATCAATGCGACCACGATCCCCGCGAGTGCGCCGCCGGCGATGTATCCTGAAGCCATCAGCACGCCGGGACTCTTGTCACCTTCAGCCTGCAACTGTTCCTCGCTCAGTTTTTTGTGCGCCAATTTTCGTTTGTGATACTTATCAATCAACAGGCGAATCATGCCACCAATGAAAATCGGGCTGGACGATGAAAGCGGCAGATAGACGCCGACGGCAAACGCCAGCGACGGAATGCCTGACATTTCCAGCACGATCGCGATCATTACACCGAGCAAGACCAGACCCCAGGGCAGCCTGCGATCGAGAATGCCCTTGATAATGTATGACATCAACGTGGCTTTCGGCGCTTTGAATTTGTCTACCTGGGAGCCATCCGGACGAGTTTTTTCTTTACCGTTAATTCCGGGATCCACTTTGTAAACCGGAACGCCCTGATTGCTTACCAGATACTTGGTTGCGGTTCCGGCTTCCGGATCGATTCGCTGCCAGATGCCATAAGTGTTTGGGTCTTTGTCAGCCTGCGGACCCGAGAGCCTCTCGCTACCGGTGATTTGCGACGGATCGACGTGAGTGCTGGCAACAACGGGATCCTTCACCGGCACGTACACGGTTCCCGCGCTGTTCAGCTTCAGCAGGATTGGCCCGAGCAGCAACGCCGACGCGAACGCACCAATGAGGATGGCGATCTGCTGGTTGCGCGGCGTCGAGCCGACCAGAAATCCGGTTTTCAAATCCTGTGAAGTCGTGCCGCCATTGGACGAAGCGATGCAGACAATGCCGCCGATGGAGAGCGCGGTCACGTAATACGTCGGCCCGGTCCAGCCGATTAGCAAAAAGATCAGGCACGTCAGCAGCAGCGTCGCCACCGTCATGCCCGAAATCGGATTTGAAGACGAGCCGATTTCGCCGGTCAGCCTCGATGAAACCGTAACAAACAGAAAACCGAAGGCGACGATCAGGAGCGCACCGATGATGTTCCAACGCAGATTCAACTGCGGGAAGATCATAATTAAGGCGAGCAGTGCAATGATGCCCGCCAGCACAAATTTCATCGACATGTCGCGATCGGTGCGTACGGCGGTCGCGATATCCGTCTTCTGAGTGCGCCGCAGATCACGCAAGCCTTCTTTCAGGCCATGCCAAATGACCGGCAGGGATCGGCCGAGGCTGATGATTCCCCCAGCCGCAACCGCCCCAGCGCCGATGTAAAGAACGTAAGCATTACGCACGTCGTCCGGCGCCATCTTGCTAATCAGGTCATCGCCTGGAGGCAAAACAGCAGGGAGCGAACTCCCGAAAAATTTGATCGCCGGAATCAGGACCAAATACGCCAAAACACCGCCGGCGCACATGATCGAAGCGATGCGCGGGCCAATGATGTAACCGACGCCGAGCAAAGCTGGATTCACTTCCACGGAAGCCGACGCCCCGGCAAACGGCGACCCAAAAACCTTTTCAGGAGCTTCTTTCCAGCCGCTAAACGCCTTCCAAAACGTGGCATAGATAAAGCCGATGCCGAAGCCGGTAAAAATTGTCTTGGCGCCGATTTGCTCGGCTTCATCAACCACGGTTCCGCCTGCATGTGCGGCTGCACGCGATTCGTCTGACGCGCCGGCTTTCAGGACTTCAGCGCAGGCCGTGCCCTCCGGATATTTCAGGTATCCGTGCTGCGCAACGATCAGTGCGCGTCGCAGGGGAATCATCATGAGGATTCCCAACAGTCCACCGAGCACCGCCACCAGCATCACGCGCGTAATCTCGAGGTCGAAGCCCAGAATCATGATGGCCGGCATCGTCACGCCCAAGCCGAAGGCAATCGATTCTCCGGCCGAACCGGCGGTCTGGACGATATTGTGTTCAAGAATATTTGCGTCGCGCACACCGACTTTTGAAAGCAGCCGGAACAGGGTGATCGAGATCACGGCGACCGGGATCGACGCGCTCACGGTCAAGCCGACTTTGAGTACGAGGTACAGCGAGGAAGCCCCAAAGATAATCCCGAGTACTGTTCCGACAATCAGCGGCAACAGAGTGAGCTCGCGCAAGGTCATGCCTGCCGGAATGTACGGACGGAATGCAGTTAAGAACGGATTGTCGGGCTTGAATCCGATTCGATCTGGAAACTCCTGTGCGGCGGCGGCTTCACCCGGCGTGATCACTTCACTCGACATCAGTTCTGACCTCCGAACGAGCTTGGCAAAGCAGGGAGATTTTATGGGAAAGACAGGGTTACTTTACACGCTGCAAATGCGCGAGAGCAAGCAGTTCTACGGCTTCAGTGTGCTTCGATAATGGTTGACTTGCCGCTCGCTTTAGCATGCAAGCACCGTGGTTTCGACCAGATCACGCCAGAGGAGCCCTGCCATGCATCGGATCGTCTTATTAACTTTTAGTGCAATTGTCGCTGCGGATTGTTTACTGCTTACTGCTTACTGCTCACTGCACACTGCTCACTGCTCACTGCACACTGCTCACTGTTTACCAGCATCCGGTTTCGGCGCGACGTAAACTTCGCGAGACTTAACGGTATAGGCCTTTTCGTCAGTCACGCCGTCGCCATCGACATCAACCTTGACCAGAATCTTGTGAGTTTTTCCGTCGCGCACCTCGCCGGGATTAAAGCCGAGGCTGTATTGATTTCGCAGCAGTGCATTGATCGAGCCAAGCACGGTGGGTAGCTCGCCTTCAAACGTGACCGGGTAGTAACTGCCACCAGTTTCTTTGGCGAACGTTTTCATTATGTTGTCGGCTTGAAGGAATGTCATGCGGTCAATAGGCACACCCATGATGCTGCTGCCGTGTCCCGGATCCATCATGTCGCCGTACTTCTTGATGAACAGGTTCGCCGTACCAATTATGTAAATCGGAATGCCTGAGTTCTGGACGATTTTGCGAATCTGGTCGTAGTTGATTTTGCTGAAGGTGTCGATGCCCGATGCCACCAGCAGCACCGCTTTGCGCCGGTCGCTCGGAACCGCCACCATACCGGCGTATTCAGCCGTGCGCTCTTTCGTGTCTTCCAGCACCACTGAGTCGGCGCGTCCACCAACCAGCGTCAGCTTTAACGCGTCGTACATGTTCGTCTCGATGAATGCTGGTTGATTGCGCAGCAGCAAACTGATTACTTGCTGAATTCGTTGCGGGTTGTTGGTGAAGTCTGTCAAAGGCGTCGGTCGCATGTCATAAGCAATTACGGAAACGTAATCCTGCGGCGTAATGAACTGCGAAAGAAAGAGCGCGGTTGGTCGGATCACTTCAAGCTGACCCGCTTCTTGTCCGCCGCTGCCATAGAACCCAAACACTTGACCCAGCTTGCTGTACTCAACCACCAGCGTAATCGTGATCGGCGCGTCGGGAGTGGCAAAGTTCGTGATGTCCTTCTTCACCCCATCGACGTAAACTTCGAAGTTGCCCTTGTGCAGCCCGGTAGTAATCTGGCCGGTCTTTTTGTTGTAGACGACGGCGTCAACATTGACGAGGTTGGTCGAGACCTTGACCGTTTCCGTGTCCTTGCCGGCAATGTCCGTCGGCAGCGGCTCTTGCTGCTCTTTTTCCTCGCCTTTTTCCTGACCCGGCGGCGGTCTTTTGTTCTTCTTTTCGTCAGATGTGGGCGGTAGCCGGCGCGCCTGGCCGAAAAGTGAAAGCGTCTGGCCGCTACCAAAAAGCGCGACAACCAGCAGCAGAACCGATAGTCGCTGCAAAAAAGAAGGCGTCATTTCGAAGTCCTTTCCGGAGGCGCAGGCCGCTGGTTCAGCTTGTTGAATCGGAATATATGTCGCGCGTGCAAACCGGGTCAAGCTGGTTGGATTGTGCGGCCGTGGCCTGAGCGTGTGATGCGGGCTTGTGCGGTGGCGTTTCCTGCTAGGGGTGAGGAGAGTCGGCGGAATCGGCAAGCGTTGATTCGCAAGTAGTAAGTTTGGGCGAGTCTGATACCGACTATCGCTTTCCGCTTACCCTTCCCGCTTGCCGCTTTGCCGCCTAATTTCCGCCACCCGCTTCGGCTTCGATTACGACCTCGAACGTCCCAGAGTTGTCGGCAAGGTTTCCTTCGTTCACTCCGAGAAAGAGAACGCCATCGCGCTGGGCGACAAAGTCGCGGCTGCTGCCGATGAAAATGAAGTCGTCGTTATCGTCTCCAATTACCGCAATCAATCCACCGGTCGGCTGATTGCGCATGAGCTTCTCGCGATCCTGCACATTCGGCAGGCCATCGGCATTAGCAGAGCCTTTGTTGCCGAGATTGACGCGACCGGTCGCGTTTATCCGCAAACGCTGTCCCCGTCGCACGACCAGACCGCTGTTCGTCCAACCGTTGCTGGAGTTGTCGGCGCGCACGCGCACGTTAACGTTAAAGAACGTGGGGTTAGCCGAAGTTGAATTCGACGGTTGAGTCGGCGGCGGATTGGACGGTCGCGGATTCACCGGCGGTTGATATGGTGGTTGTGACGGTGCTGTCGAAGTGTTGCTCGCTTCATCCGCGGGCGCTCCGTCGAATTCGATCGATTCGACGTCTTCCATGTAAACCGTGATGCGGCTCTTGCGTCCGCGCGCTCCACTGCCAACCAGAATTGTAAATTGTTCGTTCTTAAAACTGACGATCTGGCCGCGAATGACGCTGCCATCCTTCAAACGAATCGTGTCCGCGAGCACGGGCAATGCCGCGGCGAACACGAGCGCAAAAACAATCGGCAATCGAAATAGAAACTTTTTCATAGCGACCTCCCCCGAAGTCTGTAGCATAGGCTGCTCGCCTGCTCGCTTCCGCTCATTTTTTCGAAGATCTGAACAGGCTGGCAGCCCGTTCTAAAACAAAGGAGAGAAAAATGCTGTTGCGATTGATGCCCCGGCAAAGCAAATGGTTGTGAACAGGAGAGACGGCTGGAGTTAATCGGCGAACACCCAGGGCAAGCAAACCGCGTTTGATGCACGCGAAAGTTTACCACAACCTCGCGGCGGCGCGGATGCAATTCAAGAGCGCGTGGCACCCGCATCTTGCGCGTGATTTCACGGGCGGGACGCCCGTGCCACTCTCTACTTCGCCAAGCTAGCGGGTCTGACGGCGGCGGCAACGAACGCGCGCAGCGCAATCTGACAGTTTCATTTTGAAAACCACGAGAACTTAGTTGGCGCTGCCCGCGACCGCCGCTAACTCAGCGATGGTCTGATACTCAAACAATTGCGACGGTGACAGCTTCAGGCCCGCGCGCGCCGCGCGAGCGAGAATCAGCGTCCCGAGAATCGAATCGCCGCCCAGATCGAAAAAGTTGTCATTGACGCCAACGGGATCCACTTTCAGCACTGCGGACCAAATGCCGGCCAGCGTTTCTTCGACCGGCGTGCGTGCTTCCACAAAGGCTGCATCGGCAACGACGGCGGGTGCTTGCGAAACAAGCGCCTTGCGATCGACTTTGCCATTGGTCGTCAGCGGCAAGGTCTCAATCCAAACGAAGGTTGCGGGCGCCATGTAGTCAGGCAGTTTATTCTCGAGAAATGTACGGACGCTCTCGGTATCGCGGTTCTGCAATTCACTCGGAACCATGAACGCGACAAGGCGCCTCTCATCCGCAGCCGCTTCACAAACTACAACCGCGCAATCGGAAACGCCGGCGTGCTGCCTGAGCGCTGTTTCGATTTCACCTAACTCGATGCGGTAGCCGCGAATCTTCACCTGATCGTCGGCGCGGCCGAGGTACTCAAGATTTCCATCAGGCAAAGAGCGCGCTAAGTCACCGCTGCGGTACATCGTTCCGAAAGCATCCGCAACGAAGCGCGCCTGCGTCAGATCGGGCCGATTGAGATAGCCGCGCGCGACGCCGGCGCCGCCAATGAAAAGCTCACCCGTTTCACCCGCGGCCACCGGCTGCATGTTTTCATCTAAGACGTGCAGTTGCGTATTCGCTATCGCGCGACCAATCGGCACTGGCCCCGCCTGCGGATCGTCCGCTGTGACTTCGTACACGCAACAGCCGACAACAGTTTCAGTCGGGCCGTACTCATTGATCAGGCGCGTCGCGGACGCGTACTCACGCCAGAACCTCAGACCTTCGAAGTGCAAGGTTTCCCCGCCGATAATCAGCGCGCGGACGCGACCCGCGACTTCGTCAAGTGGCAACAACTCGGCGAGCGCGCGCAAATGCGCGGGCGTGATTTTGACCAGGCTGTAATTGGTGCGCGCCAACAATGCTTCGGCCAACGCCTCGATAC
>DATBSG010000039.1:0-5740 GCA_036559945.1 Pyrinomonadaceae bacterium | reverse complement strand
AACCGGAGCGCCACTTCCCTTCACCGCCTGATCGCCGCGAAATGATCCTGATTGAAATGTGACGAACGTCGGCGGCTCAACATCAGCAATCACGTCAGCATCAAGTTTGCCGAGAAAGATTCGACGCGTGAAGACTCGCTTGTCGCCTTCGACATTCATGCGAATGCAGTCACCGATGAGGCCTTTGCCGAATCGCGCCGCGACCTTCGGCGCAAAGTCGCGCGCCTGATAGGTGTGCGACATGATTACGTATTCAGGATTTGTCGCGCGAATAACCTGCTCCGATGCTTCGGCATAGGCATCAGGCGTGTATTCGTTGAGTTTGTCGTTCTCTGCAGAAATAACCTTCTCAACGTCGTAGGCAGCAATGTCATTCGCGAGTGATTGCGCACCAAGCACGACCGCCGAAACCTTTTGACCAATGTCCCCGCCAAGCTTCTGCGCAGCGGCGATGGCTTCGAGCGAAGTCTTATTCAGCGCGCCCGCCTTGTGTTCGATGAATACGAGAATGCTCATGTTGCTCATTGTGTGTGATGCTGTTTTCCCTCTCCCTCTGGGAGAGGGTAAGGGTGAGGGTGTTACTGCTGTGACGGCTCTAAGGCCCTCACCCCAGCCCTCTCCCAAAGGGAGAGGGAGTTTTCAACTCATCAAATTACCCGCGCCTCAGTGCGCAGTTTCTCCGCCAACTCAACTGCACCTCTTTTCGCATCGCCGTTGCCGAGGAACTGCGTCTGCTTTGATTTCTGCGGCAGATAGATTTTGTCGATTCGCTGATGAGACGGTTTGCTGGTGATGTCCGCTGACGGCGTGACTTCCTTAATCTCCTTCTTCTTCGCCGCCATGATGCCCTTCAAAGTTGCGTAGCGAATCTGGCTGATGCCGGATTGAATCGTCAGCAGCGCCGGTTTTGGCAGCGTGTACCATTGATACCAGCCGCTCTCGAGTTCGCGCTTCACGCGCAACTGTTCTCCTGTCGCGTCAATTTCAATAACAATCGTCGCGTGCGGCAGTCCGAGAATCTCCGCCAGAATCACCCCAGTTTGCGCGTAGCCGTAATCATCAGATTGCAGCCCGGTCATTAGCAGATCCGCGTTTTCGTCGCGGATCGCTTCGGCTAAAACCGACGCTGCCGCAAAAGGCGAAAGATGCACTACGTTGTCGCCAACGACGTGAATCGCGTGGTCGGCGCCGCGCGCGAGCGCATCTTTAATCACACTCTTCGCGCGTTGCGGTCCCATTGAGACCACCACGACTTCGCCGCCGACTTTCTCTTTAATCCGCAGCGCTTCTTCCAGGGCATAGCCGTCCGACTCGTTCACTTCGAACGACAGATCGGCTTCTTCAATCCAGGTTGAATCTTTGTTGATGCGCAGGATCGCGTCTTTATTCGCGACCTGCTTCATTAAGACAAGTATCTTCATTTCCAAGTGCGGCCCGGTCTTTGTACTTTGATCTTTGATCTTTGATGTGTCACTCAAGTATCCCTGGATATCAAAGACCAAAGGCCAAAGTACAAAGTTCAGTCTTTTTCATTCTTCGTATCGCTTGAACAACAAAGCGGCGTTCGTGCCGCCAAATCCAAAACTGTTCGATAATGCGTATTGAAGCTTAGCCTCGCGCGCCTGGTTTGGTATGTAATCCAGATCACAGTCGGGGTCGGGCGTCTCGTAATTTATCGTCGGCAGCAGCACGTTTCGATAAATCGAAAGCACAGAGAAGACGCCTTCGACGCCGCCCGCCGCCCCCAGCAAATGGCCGGTCATCGATTTAGTTGAGCTAACGGCCAGCTTGTAAGCGTGATCGCCGAAAGTTTTCTTGATGGCCATCGTCTCAAACTTGTCGTTGTAGGGCGTGGACGTGCCGTGAGCATTGATGTAAGCAACATCTTCAGGATTCGCGCCTGCGTCCTTCAAAGTCTTTTGCATCACGCGCACCGCGCCGGAGCCGCTATCGTCGGGCATCGTGATATGAAAAGCATCGCCGGTCATGCCATAGCCAACCAGTTCCGCATAGATGCGCGCGCCACGACGCCGGGCGAACTCATATTCTTCCAGGATCATGATCCCTGCGCCTTCGCCGATGACGAATCCATCGCGGCTTAGATCGAAAGGTCGTGACGCGTGTTTTGGATCATCGTTCCGCGTCGAAAGTGCACGCAACGCCGCAAAGCCGGCCACGCTCATCGGCGTGATCGCCGACTCAGCGCCGCCGCAAATCATCGCTTCGGCGTCGCCGCGCTGAATGATTTTGAAACTGTCGCCAATGGCGTGGGCGCCTGCGGAACACGCCGTCGCCGTCGCAGAGTTGGGTCCTTTCGCATTGTGACGAATGGAAACCTGCCCCGAAGCGAGATTAACGATGGCGGATGGAATGAAGAACGGCGAGACGCGGCCCGGCCCATCTTTCAAGAGCTTCTCGTGCTCACGTTCGATCGCCCAAAAATCCCCGATGCCGCTGCTGATGTAAGTACCGACGCCTTCAGCAACGTCGTCAGTAATCTTCAACCCGCTGTCGTTCACGGCTTCCTGCGAAGCAGCGACCGCATAATGAATGAAGGCGCCCATCTTGCGCGCCTCCTTCTTTTCGACGTAATTCAGCGGATCGAAGTTCTTGACTTCGCAGGCGAATCGGACCGGAAATTTCTCAGTGTCAAATTTCTTGATGTAGTCCGCGCCACTCTTCCCCTCAACGAGCGCGGCCCAGGTGGTCTCGACTGAATTGCCTACTGGCGTAACCAGACCGAGACCGGTGACAACGACGCGACGATTCAAATTCACAGCTCCTCTTGTGACAAGGCTCCCGGGGCCAGAGTTACTTGGCCCAGGTTCCGCCGTCACTTTCCTTTGTGCTGATCGATATAGTTATACGCGTCGCGCACGCTTTGAATCTTCTCGGCGTCTTCGTCCGGGATCTCGATGCCGAACTCCTCTTCGAAGCGCATGACCAGCTCAACCGTGTCGAGCGAATCCGCGCCGAGGTCGTCAATGAACCGGGCGTTGGGCGTGACTTCGTTCTCGTCCACGCCAAGTTCGTCCACAATAATTTGTTTTACTTTGGCTTCGATCTCTGGATCGGGCATTCTTTTGCTCCTGTCGTAGGTGGCACAGACCTCAGTCCGTGACCGATTTTAACTTCTTAACTCTTAACACAGACTCAAGTCTGTGCCACTTCATGTCGCCAGTGCCTCACGAGTTGCGCGCAAACTGCTTTCGTCCTCGACGTTGAGGCAGCGGAGTTCGCGGTTGATCTGCCGCGCCAATCCGCTCAGAACTTTTCCAGGTCCGATTTCAATCAAAGTTTGTACACCCTGCTTCGCTAAAAATTCAACTGATTCGAGCCAGCGAACCGTTTGCGAGACCTGCCGAACCAGCGCATCGCGGGCCTCGTTGCCCTTGTTTACGGACGCTGCGTCAACGTTCGTGACCAGCGGCATGGCCAAATCTTTGAATTCGATCTTGTTAAGATCGACTGCCAAACGATCCTGTGCGGGCTTCATTAGCGCGCAATGAAAAGGTGCGCTGACGTTCAGCTTCACCGCCCGTTTTGCACCTCGCACTTTCAAAAGCTCGATGGCCCGATCGATGGCCGCGGCGTCACCGGCAATAACGATTTGGCCCGGCGAGTTTATATTCGCGGCGCTGCAAACCTGACCTTCGCTCGCATCCGCGCATGCGGCATTCACGGTTTCAAGATCTGATCCGAGGATTGCGGCCATCGCTCCGGTGCCAACGGGCACCGCCTCCTGCATGTAGCGACCACGCGCGCGAACCGTCTTAACTGCGTCGCTCAGTGACACTGAACCGGCAGCAACCAGCGCGGAATACTCACCCAGACTGTGCCCGGCAACGAAGTCCGGCTTCGGGAAACCTTCCGACTCCATCGCTCGCAAGGCTGCGATTGACGTCGCGAGAATCGCAGGCTGCGTGTTTTCAGTT
This sequence comes from Pyrinomonadaceae bacterium, assembly GCA_036559945.1. GTDB lineage: Bacteria > Acidobacteriota > Blastocatellia > Pyrinomonadales > Pyrinomonadaceae > UBA11740. Next base: position 1,805 of record DATBSG010000039.1, on the reverse strand, counting down.
AACTGCAACTCCTCAGCCGGTCCGTTAAAGCACAAATCCGCGAGCGCGAATTCAAGTGCTTCGTCCGCTTCTTCAAAGACCTGTCTGGCCGCGGAAAATCTGTAGGCCAATTCCTTTCCCATGCCCGGATTTTGGGAACCCTGACCGGGAAAAATGAATGCGATCATAGTGAATCGTAAATCGTGAATCGTAAATAGAGAGACACAGCGGCGGCACTCTTATTCACGATTAACGATTTACTATTTACGACAGTTCTACCATCGCATCACCACGCCTCCCCACGTGAAGCCGCCGCCAAATGATGCCATTAAAACGATGTCGCCACTCTTGACGCGGCCGGCCTCGACGCATTCATCGAGACATATCGGAATCGACGCAGACGACGTGTTTCCCGTGCTCGCGATATTCGAGTACACAAGCGCCGGATCGACCTTTAGCATATTGGCGACGGCCTCAGTGATTCTCTGGTTCGCCTGATGCGGAATGAAAAGATTCACGTCTTCGGTCTTCAGGCCGGCTTCGCAGAGCACTTGCTTTGAAATATCGGACATCGAGCGCACCGCGACTTTGAAAACCTCGTTGCCTTTCATCTTGAAAAAGTGATCGCCGCGCGCGATTGTCTCGGCACTGAAACCGCCTTTCGTGCCGCCGCCTGGCGCGTACAACTGCTCTTCGTAACGTCCGTCGGAACGAATTCTCGCCGCAAGAATTCCGCGATCGCCTTCGACGGGGCCGACGATTGCCGCACCCGCCCCATCACCGAACAGCACGCAGGTCGAGCGATCCGTGTAATCGACGTAACGCGTCAGCAGTTCCGCGCCAATCACCAGCGCGTACTTGATCCGGCCACTGCGAATCATCGGCTCGGCGATGCTCAAGCCGTACAAAAATCCGGAACACGCGGCCACGATATCCATGGCGGCAGCCTTGTGCGCGCCCAGCTGTGCCTGAATCAGACAAGCAGTCGACGGCAAAATCTGATCGGGGGTAACGGTCGCGCACAAGATCAGATCGATGTCAGCCGGGTCGATTCCCGCGCGCTCAATTGCTTCCTGAGAAGCGCGAGTGGCGAACTGCGAAGTATATTCACCGGGCGCAGCTTTTCGCCGCTCCTTAATTCCCGTGCGCGTAGTGATCCACTCATCGCTCGTATCCACGATTTTCTCGAGGTCGGCGTTGGTGAGAATCCCCTCCGGATACGAACGACCGGTGCTGAGAATGCCTGCGCGAATGTTCGACATTTAGAAATTGCTGATTGGTTATTTGAGATCGAGCAGAACTTGTCTTCTTACTTCTTCGACCAAGTGCTGTTCGTAAACAAAAGTGGCCGATGATTAAGTGCTCTGGTCGACTTGAAGGATTTCGCGCCCTTTGTAATAGCCGCACTTCGGGCATACGCGATGTTGCATACGCGGCTCCTGACAATTCGGACAGACGACGGTTTGGGGGACGCGCAGCGCATCATGAGCGCGGCGTTTGCCGCGACGCGCTTTCGAATGACGACGTTTTGGATTTGGCATAATTACTCCAACTACATTTTAGATTTGGATTTTGTGATTTTTGATTTCAACCGCAGTCACATCAGGATAAAATCAAGAATCGCAAATCTAGAATCTTAAATCCTTCAGCTTCTCCCAGCGCAAATCGACCTGTCGTGAGTGACAATCACATGTCTTTACGTTTAGGTCCACTCCGCAGGTTGGGCAAAGTCCTCTGCAATCCTCGCTGCAAAGCACCTGTGTCGGCGTTGTGAGCAAAATCTCTTCCCGCACCAGTTGATCTAAATCGATCGATTGCCCTTCGAA
>DATBSG010000038.1:0-20693 GCA_036559945.1 Pyrinomonadaceae bacterium | reverse complement strand
GCGCCGCGGAACGAAAGGTCAGACGTCCCGATTTAACCGTGGCTACGATCGATCACAATGTGCCCACCACCGATCGTTCGCTCCCAATAACCGATGCAGTCGCCGCGAAACAGATCGAGACGTTGCGCTGTAACTGTGTAGACTTCGGAATCCAGCTCTTCGATATCAATTCAAACGAGCAAGGCATCGTGCACGTAATCGGGCCGGAACTTGGGCTGACGCAGCCGGGCATGACGATCGTGTGTGGCGACAGTCACACCAGCACGCACGGTGCGTTTGGCGCGCTCGCCTTCGGCATCGGCACCAGTGAAGTCGAACACGTTTTGGCGACGCAATGCCTCCCACAGACCAAGCCGCGCAAGATGTTGATTCAAACCCAAGGCCGATTATCGGATGGTGTGACGGCGAAAGACCTGGCGCTGGGAATTATTGGGCAGATTGGCACTGACGGCGCCAGCGGTCACGTAATCGAATACGCGGGCGACGCAGTGCGTGCCCTCTCGATGGAAGGCCGGATGACGCTCTGCAACATGAGCATCGAAGCCGGCGCACGCGCCGGAATGATCGCGCCGGATCAAACGACATTCGATTATTTGCAAGGCCGCCGATTCACGCCGTCCGGTGATACCTGGGCCGAAGCACTGAAAAATTGGCGTGCATTGCCAACGGACGAAGGCGCTAACTTTGATCACGTCGTCGAGATTGACGCGGCCGCTCTGGCGCCTTTCGTCACGTGGGGGACCAATCCCGGGATGGTCGTACCAATAACCGAAAGTATTCCCGATCCTTCTGAAGTAAGAAGTGAAGCCGATCGCCAATCGTCAGAACGTGCGCTCGAATACATGAACCTCAAGCCGCGCACGAAGATTTCCGATATTCCGATCGATCGCGTTTTCATCGGCTCATGCACGAACTCGCGTATCGAGGACTTGCGAGCCGCGGCGCGCGTCGTGAATGGATACCGCGTAAGTGAACGTGTGCGCGCGATGGTTGTGCCGGGATCGCAGAACGTGAAGCACGTCGCGGAACAGGAAGGCCTCGATCAAATCTTCCTCGCAGCAGGTTTTGAGTGGCGAGAGTCGGGCTGCTCGATGTGCCTGGGAATGAACCCGGATATCCTGCAACCGGGCGAGCGTTGCGCCTCGACCAGCAATCGAAACTTCGAAGGTCGCCAAGGCCGTGGCGGCCGAACGCATCTCGTCAGTCCGGCGATGGCGGCGGCGGCCGCGATTGCGGGGCATTTTGTCGATGTCAGAACCTGGAATTACAAATAAGCAATGAATCCTTTTCGCATGCACACCGGCATCGCTGTTCCCCTCGATCGCGCGAACGTCGACACCGACCAAATCATCCCGAAACAATTCCTGAAGCGGGTCGAGCGCACAGGCTTTGGTCAATTCCTTTTTTACGACTGGCGCTTTCTGTCGAACGGCCAAACGAATCCTGAATTTCCGCTTAACGAACCGCGTTATCGCGGAGCATCGATTCTGATCACGGGAAAGAATTTCGGCTGCGGCTCGTCGCGCGAACATGCGCCCTGGGCACTGGTGGATTTCGGCTTTCGCGCGATCATCGCGCCCTCATTTGCCGATATCTTCGCGAACAATTGCATGAAGAACGGTTTGTTGCCAGTAGTTTTGTCCGGAGAAGAAGTCGCCGAGTTAAGGCGTCGTGCCGTCGAAATGGAAGCCTATGAAGTGACAGTTGATCTCGAGAACAAACGCGTCTCGGATAGTCACGGCTTCTCTGCTCTGTTTGAGATTGGCGACTTTCAGCGTTACTGCCTGCTCGAAGGGTTCGATGATATCGCTCTCACCCTAAAGCACGAGGCTGACATTGCTCGATTTGAAGAGCGGCGGCCAGACTGAATGAAAGCGAACATGGCAGAAGCTGGCGCGTGACGGCAACCTTTCGCAACGATTCCCCTCAAACAATCGAACAAACAGCCGCAGCCCCTCGTATATTTTCGCGCGGAGGTTTTCAAACGATGCGCGATCCAGTTCTTGCGGGCGTTCTTAGTCTCGTAATTCCGGGAGTGGGCCAGCTTTACAACGGCAGAATTCTTGCGGGGATTCTGTGGTTGATATTTACGCCTGGCTTCTGGATTGGCACGGGTGGAACGCTGGGCTGGATTTGCCACATCATCGCCGCCTACACCGCGTACTCGTACGCTAAAGAACATCCGGTGCGGGTGTAACGCGTGGCACAGACTTCAGTCCGCGAACGCGCCAACTTAACGAACCCACAGACTGAAGTCTGTGCCACTTCACAACTTCAGAAAATTCTCCAGAACAATTCGACCGTGCGGATGCTCTTCATCGAAGAGTTCGGGATGAAATTGCACGCCGAACAACGGGCGGCTGGTGTGCTGCATCGCCTGAATCGTTGACGTCTCGTTGGTCGCTGTGCAAACGAAATCGTTTGGTAGCTCTTTCACTTCGTCACAGTGAGACTCCCAAACTGTGACCGTCGTTGGGAGATCCTGAAAAATACCGTTGTCCGTCCGCAAATCCACCGCACAATAACCCCGCTCGCGAAGGGCGCCGTCGTAGCCTTCGCCGGGCGCGATGCGTTTGATCAGGTCGACGCGCGCACCATACGCGAGCGCAATCTGCTGTTGTCCGCCGCAGACGCCAAGGATCGGTTGTGCCGCGTTTTGAATTACGTGAAAAACACCGGCCAGGTCTTCGCGCCGATAACGATCCCATGGATGGCTTTGACCGCTGAGAAAGATATGCGAAGGATTCAGTGTCTTGACATGTTCGGGAGAGATATTTTCGAAACGCTCCGTCACAATGCGGGTGTCAGGATACAGACGTTCGAGGGCCGAACGAATCTCGCGCGGGCTCGAGCCGATGCCTTCGATTGTGTTGTCGATGATTAGGAGCATGAGTAACGGAGGTCGGATGTCAAGTGTCAGACATCAGATCAAGAATCATTGTTAACGTCGAGCATCTTTGCCAGCGGTTTGTGAGCCGGCATCAGCCTTTTCACTGCTGGCGTCTGACTTCTGACTTCTTCCGTTCCATCCCCAAACAAAACAACTTCCCATTAAACGCCCCGATGTAAATTCGCCCATCGAGTATCGCCGGCGTTGAATTAATGTTGTCGCCGATCTTCAATTCGGAAATCAGGTTGCCATCTTCAGCGTCCAGCACGTTAATCCAACCCGCTTTGTCGCCAAACACGGCGCGTCCGTCGATGACCGGTGACGTTCCCCAAATCGGGCCGTGAGCTTTGTACTTCCAAACCAGTTCGCCTTTATCGGCCGTCAGGCAGTACAAGTAGTGATTGCTCCCGCCGATGTAAATCTTTCCGTTCACTAAGATTGGGCTGGCCCAAATTCCGATGTGTTCGTTTGCCGAATACAGGTGCGCGCCGTCAGTCGCAAATTTCCACGCCAGCTCGCCGGTGTCGGCTTTGTAAGATCGCACGACGCCGTCCTCCGCCGCCGTGTAGACAAAACCATCCGCGACCGCGGGAGTCGAATCCGAATCCGCGCCGATGCGTGCTTTCCAGATTGTGCTGCCGTCTGCCGGATTGATGCAGTAGAGGTCGCCGGCTTCGGTGCCGAGATAAACGCGCCCGTCTGCCATCGTGATGCTGCCTTCGACCGAACCCACCGGAACTCTGTAAACCAGCGACCCGTCGGACAGATTCAAGCAATAAAAACTCTTATCCTCTCCGCCAAAGTAAATATGTCCATCAACAACAATGGTTGACCCATCAACTTCGAATCCTGTTTCGTAATCCCAAATTAACGAACCATCCTTCGGATTAATGCAATAGAGATGGTGATCGAGGCCGCTCGCCAGAATCTTGTCTTCAAGAATTACCGGCGTCGCTTTGAAGCTGTCTTTGCCCTCGAACTTCCAGATGATGCTGCCGTCTTCTTTGTTCAGGCAGTAGACATTGCCGTCGGCCGAAGGAAAGTAGACGCGATCGTCTTTGATTGAAGGTTGACCCGGCCATGACGTGCCGCCCCATGGGTCTTTGTGCAAGTGCCCAGAGATGAATCCGGTTTCGACTTCCCAAATGACTTTCAGCTCGCCATCTTTCCAAGGGCCCGTGCCGAAGAAGTTTCGTTCGCCGTTTCCGAGCCACATTGGCACTGCTGATGGGGCTTTCGGCTTTTCCAGCGGCTCGGCTTTGGTTTCGGATACGGCCTTGCCGCCGCAGCCGGCGAGCCCAGCGAGCGCGGCAAGACACAAGGCGACAAGCCAAAGTCGAGAAAGCAATAGGGGAAAGTCCTGGATTGGCAAGAGAAAGAATCCTCGGGTTAATACCTGGCGTTTGGAGACCTACTTCAGTGGGCCCAGCCAGTCGCCATTGTAAACCACCTCGGCGCGGCCCGTCAGCACTACCTCGCCGTCGTCTCGCCACTCGATTGGAATGATGCCGCCGGGCGCATGCACGTCGACGACGCGATCCGTTTTGCCATTGATGACGGAAGCGACCACCGCGGCGCACGAACAGGTGCCCGAGCTCTCCGTTTCGCCGACGCCGCGTTCCCAGATGCGCTCTTCAATGTTGGCTCGGTTGCGCACACGAACAAAGATCACGTTCGTTCGCTCAGGAAATTGTGGATGCTTTTCGATCAAAGGCCCCAGCCGGCGCCAATCCAACTCATAGAATTCGTCAACAAAGATGCAGCAGTTGGGATTGCCCATTTGCAGCGCCGTCACGTTGAGCGTTTCATTTCCGACAATAAGCGGGTGGTTGATGACAGGTTCGAGCGGCTCGTCTAAGTTCATCGGAATTGAGCCCGCATCGAACTTTGGTTCGCCCAGTTCAGAGCGAAACAAAAACGAACCGGCCGAGCGACTGAGCAATTGATAGCGCTTGAGGCCATTGCGCGTTTGCAAGCGCAACTCATCATTCTTCCAAAGCTCGTGAAAGAAAAGATAGGCTGCGGCGCAACGCGTGCCGTTGCCGGACATGCCTGCTTCACTGCCATCTGGATTGAAAATGCGGACGTTGAAATCGGTGTTGCCGTCTGTTGCCGAGTTAACCACAGCAATCCCATCCGCTCCCGCGCCGTAGTGACGTTTACAGATGCGATGGGCGAAGCTGCCCAAGTCAGTGACTTCCTCGAGTTGTTCAGCTTCCAAGACGAGGTAATCGTTCCCGTAACCGTGGAATTTTGTGAAGCGCATTTTGGAGTGTTATTCCCTCTCCCTCTGGGAGAGGGTTAGGGTGAGGGCGTTAGTAGCGCGTGCAGATAAGAACAATAAATGTTTTCTCTTGTTCTCAAGTCTAACTGCGTCCCTCACCCCAGCCCTCTCCCAAAGGGAGAGGAAGTTGCGATATTATGGAGGCGACTCACCAAAAGCCTTCCGAAATCTCTGCGTGAGCATCGGCTCGATTCCCAACAGCCGTTCGTAAACCGTGAGCTGACCGCGATGATACATCTCGTGGGCGATCGCAAACGACATGAACGCGAGCTTTGTCATCTCCTTGCCATCGAAACGTTTCATGGTGTTCTTCATTTCGTCGGCATGTTCGCGCAGTTGCGCTTCGGTTTCTTCCATAGCTGTCTCGAGCAGCTTGAGAATGCCGTCTTTGTCGGTCACCTTGCGAACGTTCGGCGCGTAGTCGTGGATGTTTTCCGCGAACGATTTTCGCATCAGGTTAGTGTCCGGTCGACATGCTTCGCCGACCAGGAATTTCTGCGATTCGACCAGGTGTTGAAGCAGCTCCGCGACCGATCGCATTCCATCCGCGGCCCTAAACGAGAACTTATCGGCGGGAATTTGCGAAGCTTCGTCGATTAAACCGGCACGTACTTCGTGCCAGCTTCCGATGATTGCGTCAACTGACATTTGGGACTTCTCCTTGTCTCGACTTCTCCAACAGAAGGGCTGGCAAGATGCCAGCGAACCGCAGCCCCGATGTATCGGGACTGCGCTCCCTTACTGCGTTTTTCCAGCAAACGAGGCGAGCAAGACCGCGATCGCATCGATTGAATCGCGACGCACCGCGGCGGCGTCGGGATAATTATTCAGCATCATCGAAAACACCAGATGCTCACCCGCGGCGGTTGTGACATAACCCGACAAAGACGCGACTGAACTGAGCGAGCCCGTCTTTGCGCGCACGTTGCCTTCAGCAGGCGTGCCGCGCATGCGCGTTCGCAAAGTGCCATCAACGCCGGCAATCGGCAGCGCCTCGCGGAACTGATCGAAGTACTTGTGCTTCGACATGTAGACAAGCAACTGCACCGTTGCGTCAGCCATAATCATGTCGTTGCGTGAAAGCCCGGAGCCGTCGTTCAGGTTCAATTCGTTGTCGCTAACACCTGCCTGGCGCAGGAAATTTCTAACCACTTCCAGTCCCAGATCCTCATCGTCTCGCGGGCGGCCGGTCTCGGCCGTTGGTTGTGGCTGAGTCTTGCCGAGGGTACGCAGAATAAGTTCCGTGTATTGATTCTGACTTGGCTTAAGCGTCTGCGCGGCGACGACGCCGAACGGCGGAGATTGCAGACTAGCGATTTCGATTGGCGCTTGTTGTTGTGGAATATCAGTTACCTTAGGCAGCGCGGCATACGAGAATCCCGGAACAATGCTTCCACCTGTTCGCCAGTTCACAGTTCTCACACGACCTTCAATTTTGACTCCACGCTTCACCAGCCCATCGCGCAACATGGAAACAAATGCCAGTGCCGGATCGGGAATCGCTACGCCGCCAACGAAACCAGCGTCGCCCAGCGCCAGACTTCCGGAAAGCTCGAGCGTATTCGCGCCTAACCCGCGATAGATTCGCAAATCACTTCGCGAACCACGCGCGGCAGTCGTCGCGCGATTCAGAATCGTAACGAACGAGGCTGCCGGCGGACCGGTCGTGAAAACGACTGGCGCGCCTACTCGGTCGCCGGGCTTCACGGTCAAGTCGATTGCATTGTCGTTGATTGACAGCGCGCTGACGGGCGCGCCGTACGACCACGTCAGGTCTTCCCATTCCCAACCGCTGCCCAGCGGCGCGCCGTTGAAATAACTTTCGTCGCCGACAAGATCGCCTTTCACGCGTTTCACTCCGGCAGCCACGATTCGATCCGCCAGATCGTTGATGCTTTTGAAGTAATCGCCGTTGTTGAACCGCGCGGCAATCGAAGGATCGCCGCGACCGTAGACGACGAGATCGCCTTTGACTTTGCCATCTTCCGGCTTCTCTTTCGCGTAAACAGACGTGACGAAGTGATATTCCGGAGTCAGTCGATCGAAAGCAGTGGCGACCGTGTAAAGTTTCATGTTCGACGCCGGGCGCACGAACTTGTTGGCGTTCTGTTCGTAAATGACGGCGCCGGAATCGAGCGAAACGATCTTCACGGCGAAAAAGCCGGGCTCGAGTGCGGGTTGTCGAACAATCTGTTCAATTCGCGACTGTAATTCGGCGAGCGCGCGCGGCGCGTTGGGCGGAATAGAGGTCCCATCAGGCGCCGATGAGACGGTCGTAATTGTCCGCGGCCGCTGCGCATCCTGCGCGGATACCCGCGCTGCTGGCGCAAGCAGAAAAGTTAGCAGCAGAAAGATTGCAATACGCTTCGTCATGTCACTCAATCGACTCCAAAACCTCATCCGTGGTAGCCGTGGCCGTGCCGAGTTTGCCAACGACAACCCCCGCCGCGTGATTCGCTAGCAACGCGGCTTCGGTCATTGATGCGCCTGCGGCGAGTGCGGCTGCCAAGGTCGCAACCACTGTGTCGCCGGCGCCGGTGACGTCGTAAACCTCGCGCGCGGCAGTCTGGACTTTCACCGGCTCGTTGTTGCTCTCGAACAACACCATGCCGCGATCGCCGCGAGTGATCAGCACTGCGTCACATGACAAGATCTCACGGATCCTGCCGGCCGCTGTTTGTAGCGCGGCGTCAGAATCATCCTCGACCCCGGTCAGCCGTAATGCCTCGTGGTGGTTCGGCGTAACCAAAGTCGCCGGTCGATACCAATCGAAATTGCGAAGCTTCGGATCGATTAAGACCGGCATGTGACCATATGCTTCGGGCAATACCGCTTCAAGCACGCCGCGCGTGACGACTCCTTTGTCGTAGTCCGACACCACGAGCGCGTGAGCATTCGCTAGCGCGGCGCGCGCCACGGCAATGATTCGCTGTTCGATTTCGCTATTGACCGGCGTGCGGTTCTCGCGATCAGCGCGAACGACCATCTGATGTTGGGCGATGATGCGCGTTTTGATCGTCGTCGGCCGCCCGTCGGCGGCAATCAGAAATTCGTCCCTCTGGCCGGCGCTCTTCTCTTTCACGGAGAGACGAATTCGATCGCCGGCGTAGTCATTGCCGACGATGCCGACCACGCAACCGTTCGCGCCGAGGGTCAGCAGATTCGCCAGCACGTTGGCCGCGCCGCCCAGGTGCGTTGACTCGCGCTTAACGTCCACCACCGGGACCGGCGCTTCGGGCGAAATGCGCGACACATCGCCCCAAATGAACTCGTCAAGCATCACATCGCCGAGCACCACGATTTGGCGATCACGCGCCGTGGCGAGTATTTCTTCAGCTCTCTTTTTGGTTATGCCCGCCAGAATTACTCCTCCGCAATTTCATTTGCCCTGGCCAGTATTCGATCGATGGCAGCGACCACCCGCTCAACCGGAACCCGCAGGATGCATTCCGGTTTTTCGAACTCAACGCAAAAATACCCGTGACACGGTTGGCATGGCAATTCTTCAAACACGATCTCGTTTGGTTGCGTTGTCCACGGCCGCCAATGATTACGACTCGACGAGCCAAAGACGACAACGCATGGCGCGCCGGTGGCAGCGGCGATGTGCGCGATGCCGCTATCGTTGCCGACAAAGAGCCGCGCGCGCGCACCCAGCGCGGTGACCTCCGGCAACGACAAATCATTCAGCACCACACATCGCGCCGACGACTTGTCAACCAATGTCTGCGCCGTTTGTTTCTCGGTCGGCGCAACGACCACGACGGGAACGAAACCTCGCGCGCTCAATTCTTCAGTTACGCAGGCAAAGTTTTCGATCGCCCATTGTTTCGTATCGAAGGCTGCCGTGGGATGAACCATCGCGATAGCTTCGCCTCCATGAAAACCGGCGGCGCGAAGTTTTTCTGTAACTGCTATCGACGCGGATTCAGTAACCGCGAGCCGCGTCGCCGGCCGATCCGTGACCGGTACACCAGTCCAACCAATCAAACCTAATTGCTGTTCGACTGAATGCAGCGTCGATCTCTGCCAGATTTCCAAAGGCGACGGCGCGATGTGATTGTGCAAACGCGCATACTGATAATTCTCAAAGCCAACGCGATGCTTCGCGCCGGTGGCGCGTGTCAGGAGTGTCGCCGTCGTGCCGCCGTGTAAGTTATAAACAATGTCGTAGCGAGCCGCGCGCAACTCACGAGCAACGCGCGCCCGTGCGGACGTGCTGTCGCGCGGAATCGTGATTACACGGTCGATCAAATCCGACCCTTCCAGCACCGGCGCAACCCAATCCTCAAGCAAGATGTCGATTTGTGCTTCGGGCAGAAATCGCCGCAACGCGAACAGCGACGGCGTCGTCAGCACCGTATCGCCGATCGATCGCAGGCGCACAAACAGGACGCTGCGCACCGACGTCCAGTCCCAGCGCGCGGGCCCGAGCGCCTGCGGTTTATTGCTCGCGCTGATGGCGGCGGACGCCAGATGACGAACGCTCGGCGACGCCTCAATTATTTCCCGCAGGCTGTTCATCTTCGACCGTCGCTTCGTCGATCAGCATCACCGGAATGTCGTCCCGAATTGGATACACGCGCTTGCACTCGACACACTTCAAGCCGCTGCCATCCGCTTTGAGTTCAACCTTCGCGTGATCCGCGGGACAAACCAGAATCTCGAGTAATTGTTCGCTGATAGCCATGCCACTAGACCTCTCTGCAAATTGATTTGCACGCGCGAAGCAAGCAAGCTTAGCAGCATTGCCAATTTTGTTGTAGCGCGTGTGATAAACTGCCGCTGTCTGGCGTACGGAGTCGAAGCTTCTGATGATTGAGGATTTTGGACAGCGAGTGCAGACCGCGTGGAACGGCTTGCGGCCGGCGACTCGCAGCCTGCTTGAGCGCGCCTGGAAATCGCCTTCATCGGCGACACCGGCCCGGGGTGGCGCGTACGATCCGCGCACCGATCGCGAGTTGAGCGAATTGCTGGCGGCGCTCGATGAGCGCGCAGAGCGTCCCGAATCTTTGCCGGACGAACCGACCAAGCGGGCGGTGCAACTTGCGGACGCGTGTGCGCAGATGCTCACCGACCAAACGCAATCAGCGGAAGTTTTCGCGCAACTGATACAGCGCGCGCATTCGCGGCGCGAGTACGGGCGCCTGGACGAACTAGCCAACGCGATGTCGCAGCGACTGGCGCCCAGCGAGCTGTGCGATCTCGCGCGTTCTGGCAATGTCGTAGTGCGTGCGCTGGCCCATGAAGTGCTGGCCCAGGCACCTACGTCGTTGCTCGCTGCTTTGCTTCACGATCCCGTCGATGCCGAAGTCGCGCGGGTCGTGCTCGAGCGCCAGGCGCACGAATTCGGCTTTGAAGAAGCTAAACGACTGCTGCGTCAGCTCGAAGATTTCGGCGCATAACTCTCGCAAGCCTGACGGCATCCTGACCGCTAGCCAAAATCAGTCGCAAAATTTGTTGTTATTCAGCAGGACCGCTGCAATTGGGGCCGTGCAACGCCGGAATCTTCTGGCTGATGACGGGATAGTTCGGCGCTTCGTCGATATTAATCTGTGTCCAGTGTTGATACTGCTCAGGCACATTGTTGTCGGCGAAGATCGCTTCGACGGGACATTCAGGAACGCATGCGTCGCAATCGATGCAGGTGTCAGCGTTGATGTAAAGACGATCCGGCAATTCGTGAAAAGCTTCGACGGGACAAACAGCAGCACAATCGGTGTACTTGCAATCAACGCACATTTCCACCACAACGTAGGTCATTCGGGCATGACTCCTTTCGACGAATGCAATTGTTTAATCTATCGTGATGATTGTCAACTGAAAAAGTAGCGCGTAATGATCCACTTGCCGTTTAGTCTCAACCGATTCACAGCGTATCATCCGCATTCAGATCATCGAGATTTACTTGCGCAAGGCGATGCGGTAAGTTGATCGCGCGGGACTTGGGAATGATTGGCGTCGCCTCGCCATGCGAGCACTCATGTCGCAAACAAAATCAGATCTGGCTGCGGGCACCAGGTTAGGCCGCTACGAAATTCGCTCGAAACTCGGCGAAGGCGGCATGGGCACGGTGTATCTGGCCCAGGACACCGAACTCGATCGCAAAGTTGCGCTGAAAATTCTCTCCGCGGAACTGGCCGCAAACCAGGACCGCATGCGGCGCTTCGTGCAAGAAGCGAAAGCGGCGGCCGCGCTCAATCATCCGAACATCGCGCATATATACGAGATTGGCGTCTCTGACGGCGTAAATTACATCGCGCTAGAATATGTGCCCGGCGATAGTCTGCGTCCCCACATGCATCGTCGCGATCGCAAGCTAAGCGTCCTGCTCAAGTACCTGCTGCAGGTCGCCGAAGGTTTAGCAAAAGCGCACGCCGAAGGGATCGTCCATCGCGATCTAAAACCAGACAACATCATCATTACACCGGAAGGCTATGCAAAGATTCTCGACTTTGGTCTCGCCAAACTGGTGGAGCGGCCGAGCGCTGAATCGTTAGAGGAACCGGGAGAAGCGCCCACGATGGTTGCCGCGCAACATTCGACGCCCGGGATGATCATGGGAACGGTTGGCTACATGTCTCCGGAACAGGCGCGCGGAGAGGAAGTCGATCAACGATCGGACATCTTTTCCTTTGGCTGTTTGCTGTACGAAGCGACCACCGGACGCAAACCCTTCAAGGGCGACTCGACGATCGACAGCCTGCACAAAATCATCTATGAACCAGCGCCGGCGATCACTGACTTTAATCCTGCTGCGCCTGACGAGTTGCAACGAATTATTCGCAAGTGCCTGATCAAATCGCGCGACAAGCGTTACCAGACAATTCGTGATGCGGCCTCGGATCTGGAAGAGCTGCTCGAACAAATTAAGGGCCGCACCGATCTTGATCCATCCCTGGCGCCGGCGTCGAAGAGCGCGATCAGCGGCATGGCGCACGCCGGCGAGACTGATTTGGAACGCGAACCGACGCTGCCAACGCCATCGCACGCCGTCTCAAGCGCCGAGTACGTCGTTACCGAAATTAAGCGGCATAAGTTGGCGGCGGTTCTTGTATTTGTGATCGTCGTGAGCGCGGGGGTGATAGCTTCAATCTGGTATTGGCGGAGTCGCAGCACCGCAACAACCATCGAATCGATAGCCGTCTTGCCATTCGACAATCAAAACCGCGATCCGGAGCTGGATTACTTGTCTGACGGCATCACCGAAAGCCTTATCAATAAGTTGGCGCAGCTCCCTAATTTGCGCGTCGTCCCCCGTACGACTGTTTTTCGTTACAAAGGGAACCAAAAAGATGCGATCACAATCGGCAACGAATTAGGCGTGAGAACTGTTTTGGCGGGCCGACTGCAGAGGCATGGCGACACTTTGGTCGTGAGTGCCGAGTTCATCGATGTCGGCGAGAATAAACAGATTTGGGGCGAACAGTACACCCAGAAGATTTCAGATGCCTTGGCAGTGCAGCAAGAAATATCGCGCGAGATTTCTGCAAGACTGCGGCCAGCGCTTTCCAACGAAGCGCGGCGACAACTCGCCAGCCGCGACACGAGCAACCCTGAAGCGTATCAGTTTTATTTGAAGGGCCGTTATTACTGGAACAAGCGCACCGCCGAGAACCTCAGAAAAGCGATGGAGCAATTTCAGCAAGCGGCGGATAAGGATCCCAATTATGCGTTGGCCTATTCGGGACTGGCGGACTGTTATGTGCTGCTACCCGAGTACAGCGGCACTTCTTCAAGCGAATCAATTCCGCAGGCCATAGCGTTTGCGCAGCGCGCCTTGGAGTTTGACGATTCGCTGGCCGCCGCACATACGTCATTGGCCTATGCGTTCGAGAATTTATGGCAATGGCAAGAATCGGAAAAAGAATTTAAGCGGGCGATTGAATTGGATCCGAATTATCCGACGGCCCATCACTGGTACGCCCTTTTGCTTCGTGACACCGGCCGAGTTGATCAAGCGATTGCCGAACTAAAGCGTGCACAGGAACTCGATCCTCTGTCGAGGGTCATCGGCCAAACTCTCGCGTCCGCCTACATCACGAAAGGTGATGTGGATTCCGCGGTTGAAGAAGCCAGACGCGTTATCGACCTGGATCCGAATTATCCCAGAGCCCATGATCAATTGGGGCTCGCCCTGGTAAAACAGGGCAAATACACCGAAGCTCTCGCCGCGTTTAGAAAGGCGGTGGAGCTGTCGCAAGGTAACGATCGGCGAGCGCTCAGTAGCTTGGGATTTGGTTATGCCGTAACGGGAAACCGCGCCGAGGCGTTCGCTATCGTCAAGGAGTTGCAGCAAAGATACGCGAGACAGGAAGTGTTGGGCCGCGATGTCGCCGCGGTTTACGCAGGTTTGGGCGATAGGGATCAGGCTCTGGCCTGGCTGGACAAAGATTTTCAGGCCCGCAGTGGCGCCCTCGCGCGAACCAGAAAAGAAATTCAGTTCGAGTCGCTTCAGAACGATCAGCGGTTCCTCGATCTTTTTCGTCGCATGGGTTTGCAGCCGTGAGTCGGAAGCTGTTGCACTGCGCCGACGCAACATTAAAAATTAAACCGCAATCCAAATTGCAGTTGGCGCGCGTTGAATGCCGACGTGAACCCAAGCGGTTCAGTCGGGCTCTTCGAGCGATCGCCGCGCACGTTTGTGCTTGCGAGGGCGGTCCGGGCCGCCAACGGCAATCCTCCGACGATATTATTGATACCTTGAAGATTCGTGTGATTGAGAACGTTGAAAGACTCAATAGTTAGTTCCAAGTAGCGCGACTCTCCGAACTTGAACCGCCGTGCCAGACGCACGTCAAGATTGTAAAAAGGCTCACCGCGTCCAGTGTTCCGTCCCACCGGGCCGGGACGGTCTGATTGCGAGCGGCCATCGCCGTTCGCGTCGAACCCGAGAAGAAGATTAAACGGCCGCGCCGATCCGGCGATGAAGATGGGCGAAAGAATAAAATCACGCAAAATCTTCGCGCCCCACGAATGCCCTTTGACTGGGCTCTGAAATGTACCGGAGAAAACAGCCCGGTGCCGTTGGTCGAAGGCGGCGAGTGCGCGGTCGGCCCGCACATTCAAAGGATTCTGCGCCGAAAAGTCGCTGTTGAAATCCGTCACTTCGTCGATCGCTTTTGAATACGTGTAGTGAACATTGATACCGAAATCCTTTGCGAACCGCCGCGTCAATGAAATCGTGGCGCCGTGATAAAAAGAATTGGCCGTCGATTCATATAGGTTGTCTTGAAAGCGCGACGGACTGCGAAAATCACTTGTCAGTCCTGCCGCTAATTGCGCGCTACTCGGGAAGCGTATGAATGTGGGACCGCCGTTAGGATTCAGCGCGCTCGGCGGACCCGTCTGCTTGAACTGATTAATGTCGCGATTGCGCGGGATGCGTAGTCCGCGAGTGAAGAGATAAGCCAGCTCCAACGAGAAGCCTCGCCCGAGATCGTGCTGCGCACCTAAGCTCGCTTGATACGACTCAGGCGTTTTGTAATTCGGATCCAACCGAAACCTAACTTCCAGCGGGCCGCCCGGTCGTGCGACTACACCCAGTGCAGCTAAATCCGCCGCCGTCGCCGTGCGCGAAAAATTGCTGGTGCTCGCCAGCAGGAACTGATAAACGGTGTACGAACTTGGCAGGCCGAGCGCGGTCGATGTCGGCGTTGCCAGCACAATGTTGATTTCGCCCGAATCACCAAAGGCCGCCAGCGTCCTGGTAGCGTTGGCCACCGCATTGATCACGTAGCCGTTGAAAACGCCGAAGCCTCCACGAATGACTGTTTTGCCGTTCGCGAACGGATCAAAAGCAAAGCCGACACGTGGCTGAAAATCGTCCTTGTCGGTCGGAATGGTAAAAGGCTCGTCGTTCAGCGAGTAACGCAGCCCATAATTGAGAGTCAGATTTGATCGCGCGCGCCAGGTGTCTTGCGCGTAGAGCCCCGAACGAAGCGCAGGGGCCCTTAACGTGGAATCACCAAAGCCCTGCTGATACGTGCTCGGCAGGCCGAGGTTGTAAGCCTGCAATGCGTTCATCGGCGTCGTCACGTTAGGCAATAAGTCCGGGCGGTTGGCTGTAAGAAAGCTGTTCAGAGAGGTGAGCATTGTCGGCGGAATCACTGTCGATAGCGCAACGTTCGCGCCGAAATTGAATCGCCCGCCGAAGAATAATTCCTGCGCGATCGTCGTGCCGAGAAAATTCAAAGACCCGCCGAACTTAATCGTGTGCGCACCTCTGACGTGGGTCACATTGTCGGCAAAATCGAAATGGCGTTCCCAACGTTGCGCCGGCAGCAGCAGATCACGGCCAAAATTTCCGAATCCTTCGATGTTCAATTCAGGACCAATCTTGTCGTTCGGAATCACATCAAAGCTGTTGTAAAGAAACTGCGCGGTCGCTTCATTGATTGTGCTCGCACTAAACAGATGCGTTTGCGAAATCAGAATACTCGAGTTCAGAGAATCGAGCGTACGTCCGCGCGAAACGGCAGTCAGCGCACCCGCCGCGCGATTTTCGAGAGTCGATCTGCTAACACTGATGCGCGAAAACCCGCTATCGTTTGTGCTGAACCTGTGATCGGCGCGCGCGGAAAAAATCGTCTCGCGCGAATTGAATGGAAAACGTCCCGACGCCTCCGTGAACAAGCTGACGGTCCGCGGATAATTCGCCTGCGTTGTCGTCAGCGTCGTGCGTAACGACGTAGCTAACGCTGCGAACGGCGTGCCCGCTTCGAGGTAGTTCAACAGCGCGGTTTGCGACGCCGTCGGCTGGGACATCGCCGGGTTTCCGAGCAGATTCAAAAAGACGTTGTCTTTTTCGGTAAACCTCTCGAAGGCCAGAAACATGAAGGTTCGGTTCCGCCGAATCGGAAACCCGAGCGACCCACCGTATTGCTGGCGGCTGAAAGGCGCTTTTGCTCCAGGCGTGCGATCGAATATTTGACGCGCGTCAAATCGATCGTCGCGAAACAAGCCAAAGGCGCTGCCACTGATATCATTAGTTCCGCTCTTGGAAACGATGCTAACGATGCCGGCAGTCGTGCGACCGAATTCGGCATTAAAACTGTTTCGCGAAACCTGAAACTCCTTCACGGCTTCCTGACTGACCGGCTGAATTACGCCCCCGCTCGAATCCGTGATCTCGCCACCATCGACGGTGATGACGTTCAATCTCCCGTTGTTGCCGCCGAACGAGAGTCCCGATTGCGGCCGCTGCGCGACGCGAAAATCCGAAGAGTCGGCGATATTGTCTGAGTCGGTGACGCCCGGTGTGAGTAACGCGAAGTCAAGATAGTTGCGACGGCTCAGTGGCAAGTCAGTAATCTGCTTGTTGCTGATGACAGTCGACTGTTGACTCCGCGCCGTCTCAACCACTTCACTGCCTTCAACGATTGCGACAGTGGCTTCGATTCCGTTTGCGGTGAGCTGCACGGGCAGGTTTGCCTGTTGCCCGACAGAGAGCGTGACCCGCAGCGATGCTGGGGCGAAATTCGCCGCCTTCGCCTCAACTCGCAATTCATAGTCGCCTGGCGGTAACGCGATAAACGAGTACTGACCCGTTTCGTCTGTGGTGAAAGTGCGATTCGCTCCCCGGGCAACATCCGTAAGGGTCACGGTCGCGTTAGGCACGACCGCTCCGTTAGCATCTGTCACTACGCCGCGCAGATCGGCCGTCGCATTTGCCGATTGTGAATACGCAGAGGTCGCCACAGAGAGCGCCAACGAGGCCGCAAAAAGAAGATGAGTAAAGCCTTTCATGGGGACGAGCGTCCAACTAGAGCCCTTATGGTACACCCGGCGGAAGAAGTCAACCGTTTTATGTCGCCGGGAGTTTTCGCGGTTACGTGACGCCGGGATTATTTCGGCACGTAGGTAAACCAAAAATAGATCACCTGGGCCACGCCGATCCAGAAACCAATGATCGCGCCGAACAGCTCGATCGTTTTCAAGTGATGCTCCGCGACCATCAGCACAAGTTCTTCCAGCTTGTCGAGCGGATATTCCGAAACTTTCTTTCGCACTAAGCCGCCCACATCAAACTCAGCGATGGCCGTGGGCAAACGTTCGCGCGCCGCCGCAGTAATTTTTTCGGTAAGCGCTGAACTCGCCTTCTCGATCGCTCCTTCAGGCATGTGATCGGCAAGCCGGCCAATCGGCGCAACCAGAAATCGCTCGATTTGCGAGCTGAGAATCGCATTAATCGTGCGCGCCGTGTCATCGCGTGCGAGCACGGTCAGCAGGCTGTTCGTGAGGAAGCTCTTCACGCGCGGCGCCGAATCCGGATTTAGAGTCTCCAGCAGCTCGCGCAAAGTCTGTGGCCGCAAACGCTCGACCGCGTCGGTCAGATAACCGGAAACGGATTTCGCCAGCTCCGGAGTGCGCGCCATCGCCACGAAGCGCGCGCCGGCTTCGCGCCGAATTGCTTCGAAACGCTCTGAAGAAACTTGTCCGACGAGCTCGCTTAACGGCCGCGACATGAAGTTGTCGACCGTAGCATTCAGAAAGATCGTCGCTTCGTTTGCGAATGCCGGACCGCGCAAGTACTCGTCGACGCGCCGCGGCATGGTTGCGTGAACCAGATCGTCGACTTCGCGATAGATGCGCTCGCGCGAAATGAAAATCTTTTTGAAGAACGAAAGATCGCGATAGTAGTCGTCCACTTCCCGCTTGATCAGGCCGCCAATCTGATTGCGCGTGGTGGGACTGGTGACAATGTCCGCGAGGTGATCGGCAATCGGCTTCACCTGCTGACTAATCCGATCTTTTATGAGTGTCGCCGTTTCAGGCGTGAACATTTCAGCCAGCGTCGCGTGCGTGCCGGCGAGATCGCCAAGCCGGTCGCTGACAAACTGGCTGACGTTCCGTTCAAAGTTTTCGTCGTTGACCAGATCGTGAAATCGATCTTCCGCGAACTTCAGAATCTGTGCGAATGTTTGCTCGCTGACGGTTTCATTCAGCCGTTGCGCAAGGACCTTGTCAACCTGTCGATCGACAAATTTCTCAATCGCATCCGAGGTCTGCTCGCTTTTCAAAACCGACGCGATGTGCTCCGCCAGCCGGTATTGCAAAGCCGCAATCGTGTCGAGCACCGGCGCGCGCGCGCCTGTAGGCAACGCTTCGATCAGCGAGGGATAGACGGTCGAAAGCAATTCGGTCGTGTACGAATTCACGAAGCCTTCGACTTTGCGGCTGAAGAATCCGGTCTCGAACAGAGCATTGAAGACCGTCTCCTGCGAAACGAGTTCATTGCCGACGGCATTTCCGATCGACTGCGCGAGCCTTTCGCGATGTCGCGGAATCATTCCCTGCGGCCAGACGGTAATGCCAAAAACCTTGACCGGCTGGTACGGATGAAACAGCATCCAAATCGCCAACCACGCCGCGCCGTAACCGTGCACAGTGGCGATTACGATGATGGCGATACTGATCAGAATTTTGAACGTGATCGGATCGATGGTCGTGTTCCTAGAAATTATTCGGGTGAAATGGGCGCTGATAGAACTCTCGATAAAGCCAGCCGAGCACGCGAATCTCTGCAGTGCAGAGCGTCTCAACCCAACAGTTAATCAGGAAATCCTCGCGCGCGGACGCGCTGGGAATCTTCTTCGACTCGCTCACTACCGATGCGCCGCTCATTTCCAGCGTATACGCTTGCGCCAGTTCTTCGGTTGCCTTCGATGCGGTATTGAGCGCATTCAAAAGCTGCGCAATCCATTGGTGCAAGGCTTCCTCTGTAGGGTTGTGCGCCACTGATTGAATGATGCCGATGGCCAGTCGATCCTCGGCACGGCTGAAATTGAAGACTTCTTCGCCGGCGTCGCGGCTTTGTTGCTGCTTCCATTGAAACAGCTCCTCAATTTTCGGATGTTTGATAACGGCGACGCGCTCGTCATAGTCCAGAAACCACTGAATCACGTCGGGAATGGAATCGTAGTCGATGCGGCCGGCCGAGTCGCGCAGCCGAACAGGCTCATTTGGCTTGGCGGCAGAAGTCGTCATTGGCTTCTATTGAGGTCGAGGGAAAATGCGGCGCGCGCTTCGCCAACTCGTTCACCGCGACGATTGGTGATCGGCGTTGGGGCGTAAGACGCGAGTGAACTAATTTCGTTGTCGTGCAACACTCGAAGTTGGCGCAAAGCTTCAATGACGGCTGGGGGACGCGCACGATGGTCATCGCCATCTTCAAGTTTCAGCGCGAACCCAATTCCTGCCGGCCACTCGTCACATGGCAAGACGCCCACGGTGTAGACACCCTCGGCCCCAATCTTCGAAATTAGTTTGCCGCTTGCGGCTCGAATCAGTTCAGTGTCCAGACGATCTTTCGAGCCGCCGACCATCTCTGGAAATCTGATCATCGCATTCACAACACGACGAGATGCGTCTTTGACTGGCGTGTCGAAATCAGCCGGCGGGTGGACGAGTCGCGCGTACATGAGCGCCATCGCGCGCACTGGAATTCCGAAAACCGGCACGCCACAGCCGTCAACACCAATCGCGATGCCTTCGGTTGGAACGCCAGAGAATTCCGAAACAATGCGAAGAATGTGATGTTGAACTGGATTGTCGAGTCGGTCGTAGGTCTCTGTCGGTGCGCCGAGATGCTTCGCCAACGCTAACATCCCCGCGTGCTTGCCGGAACAATTGTTTTGCAGAACGCTGGGTGGCTGCTGGTTCCTGCCCAGTTCGCGTGCGACTTCCGCGCTGAACGGTTCGTGCACCCCGCACTTCAGCGCACCTGCGTCCAAACCAATTTTGTTTAGTATCGATTGGACCGTCTCCACATGAATTGCTTCGCCGCTGTGCGAGCCACAAGCGATCGCGATCTCTTTTTCAGTTAAGCCGAAACGGTCCGCGGCGCCTGAAGCGATTAGCGGAATCGCTTGGAAAGGTTTTCCGGACGAACGAATGAACGTGACGGTTTCCGGCGCACCTAACGCGGTAATCGTTTTTCCTGCGCCATCAACCGCGATCAGATGGCCACGGTGAAGCGATTCAACAATCGGTCCGCGCCAGACTTCAACCAGACGCGCTGCGCAAAGTGCGTTGGAAATCACCGCAGCATCTTAACTGTTGCCGAGACAAAAAAGAAAAGCGGGATTGCGCCCGCCTAAAGATCAAAACCGATTTGTTAATGCGTTGAATTACGTCAGACTTGATCCAGTTACTTCTCCTGTTTCGCTGCAGAATCCGCCGCAACCGCAGGAGTCGCGTTGGCAATAGCACGGCGTCGAGCTGCTATGGATTTCGCGCGCGCTGCCGGAAATGAAAGCACGGTGACTTTCACTGGCCGCCGGCCAAACTGCATCGCCTCGCGCGTTGAGGGCGTCCAGATATCGATCTTGCGACCTCTGATTGCGCCGCCGGTGTCCGCCACAAGATACTCGCCCGTCCACGGGCCGGCTTCGAGCCGTACCCGCGTACCCAATGGCAGTACGCGCGGGTCGGCCGCAATCAGGCCTCGCGTTACAAACTGGCCACTGGCGGTTCGACCGCGCAGGCTGTAAGCCGTCGCCGAGTACGTTGCGGGCG
>DATBSG010000037.1:0-2804 GCA_036559945.1 Pyrinomonadaceae bacterium | reverse complement strand
GACGCTCGAACCCGGCGCTTTGGATTGGCCGATGACCGGCACAAGCGCGGCGTCAGCCTGTAATTCGCCGTCGATTTCAATTTGCGGCGCGCGGGCGCGGACGGTGCGTGTCGCCTCGACGACTTTGTCGATCAAGCGATGCTGCGCGCTGCCTTTGGTTGAGAAGGAAAGCATCGCCACGCGCGGCTCGGCGTCGATCAAAGCGCGACATGAATCCGCTGAAGCGATCGCGATTTCCGCAAGTTCAGCAGCGCTTGGTTCGATCACGACGCCACAGTCGGCATAAATCATCGCGCCGTTCGAGCCCAGGTTCGGATCGCGCAAAGCCATCAGGAAGAAGCTCGAAACCAGTTTGAACCCGGAGCGAACTCCGATGCAGTGCAAAGCCACGCGCACCGTGTGCGACGTCGTATTCGTTGCGCCGGCAACGGAACCATCGGCGCGGCCGGCGCGCACCATCAGGTTGCCGTAGTAAAGCGGATCGCGCAGAGCGCTGCGCGCTTCATCGATCGTTAGACCTTTGGCGCGCCGAGCTTCGTAAAGCAGCGAAACCATTTTCTCTAAATCGTTCGCGCGCGCGTGATCGATTACCTCCACGCCGCCCAAATCAGCGCCCGCCTGGCGCGCGGCATCGCGAACTTTATCTTCGTGGCCAAGGACTGTGATTCGTGCCAGGCGTTGTCGCGCCGCGGTGCTCGCCGCGACCACAGTCCGCGGGTCATCACCTTCGGGCAAAACGATGTGTTGGGGATTGGCGGCAGCGCGTTGGCGAATTTGATCGAGAATGGACACGGCAGTGGTCAGTTGTTGGTGGTCAGTGATAAGTTGTTATGCGAAAGCGTCGCAAATTTATCATGAGATGGGCGTGCCCCAAAGGTTGCTCCGTATCGCGTTGCTCGGCTAGACTCTCCGAAATAACGAACGAAACCTTTTTGGAACGCGTACTTGGAACTGACCATTGTTCACTGACCACTGACAACTGACCATGTCCAAACTCAAACTAAAAAGCCGCATGAAGAACTTGCTCATGTTCCTGCCGAACATGGTGGCGCTGTGCGCGCGCCTGATGGTTGATAAGCGCGTGCCCCGCACTGAGCGGGCGCTCTTTGCGGCGGCGGTGATTTACGCGATCATTCCTTTTGATTTTCTCCCGGACATGATCCCGTTTCTGGGACAGATTGACGATCTATTTCTTATCGCGCTCACAGTTTTGCGCTTGATCGATCGGACGGATGATAAGGTCGTGCGCGAACACTGGCACGGCGGTGGCGACATCGTGGCGCTGGCCGAGTCAGCGGCGACGATTGCTCCCGTGCTGATGCCGAAACGAGTTGCGCGCGTGCTGCTTGCTAAAGTGAAACCTACGGCTGAAGGCACTGGCCTGCTCTTGAAGACAACCAAGTTCGAGCCGCTGCTGGTTGCCGAGGATCGGCAGAAGCCCGACCGTGAGGGAGGGCGCAAGAGCGATCCTCGAAGCGCCCGACGACGCATTCGCGAAGTCAAATCGGCCTGATTCTCGCCGACCGATCAAGCCACAGTCATTACTTTCAATTGACGTGAGTTTGTTTGCTGAGGTTTGGGCGCTTCCGCGCGCGGTTCGCGATTGACGTGTCGATAGAGAATGTCGCGCTGCTGCGGAATGAATCCGGCCTCTTTGATCAGGTAGCGCAGAGTTTCTTCGGAAGCGCGGTTGTGCGCGCCGGCGGCCGAGACCACATTTTCTTCGATCATGATCGAGCCCATGTCGTTCGCGCCGAAGCGCAGCGCAACCTGCCCGAGCCGCAGTCCCTGCGTCAGCCACGACGCTTGAAAATTCTCTATGTTGTCGAGAAACAGGACTGAGACCGCAAGCATTTTCAAATAATCAATTCCGGTTGGTTCTTCCTTGATCTTTCTTCCGAGTGCCGTGTTTTCTCTTTGAAACGTCCACGGAATGAAAGCAAAGAAGCCGCCAGTTTCGTCCTGGAGATCGCGGATGCGTCGCAGGTGATTGACGCGATGTTCCGTTCGGTCGCCAATGCCGAACATCATTGTCGCGCTTGAGCGCAGGCCGACTTTGTGCACAGCGCGCATTACGTCGAGCCATTCGTCGGTCGTGCATTTGGTCGCAACGCGCTTGCGCACTTCATCATCCAAAATCTCCGCTCCGCCGCCGGGCAGACTGTAAAGCCCCGCGTCCTTCAAACGCTGCATGATCGTCTCGTAATCAAGCCCGGAGATCAGATGGATGTTGTGAATCTCGGGCGGTGAGAAGCAGTGCAACTGAAAACCAGGATACTTCGCGCTCAGAGTGCGCAGGAGATCTTCATACCACTCGATGCCGAAGTCGGGATGCAGCCCGCCCTGCATCAAAACGCCGGTGCCGCCCAGCGCGATCGTCTCGTCGATCTTTTCGCAAATCTCATCGAGCGTGCGGACGTAAGTGTCCGGCGCGCCGGGCCGGCGGTAGAATGCGCAGAACGTGCAGACAACGTTGCATACGTTCGTGTAGTTGATGTTTCGGTCGATGATGTAAGTGACTACGTTGTCAGGATGTTTACGTTGGCGAATTTCGTCCGCCGCCGCGCCAAGCTTCGCGACGTCGTAGGATTCGAGCAGCGCCGTGCAGTCTTCAGTCGTCAGACGCTCGCCGGAGAGAGCTTTGTCGAGAATAGGTTGGACACCGTACTCACTCACTGCTTCAGTCTAGTAATTCACGACGCAATACTCAACGGCCCAATGCCCGCGCAAGCAGTCTCAAGCCAGGCGAATACCTATTTCCCGGCTGACGGCGACGGCTGTTCCGTCTTTTTCCGGAAAGGCAC
>DATBSG010000036.1:0-10961 GCA_036559945.1 Pyrinomonadaceae bacterium | reverse complement strand
AACTTTGTTCTTGTCTACCCATCCCTTCGCAATCAAGTAATCAACGCCGGATAGGACATCCCACGCATCGCCGACACCGAGATTGCGCACGTTGAGTTTGCGAAACTTCTCGCCATAGCCGGCGCTGCCGCGATAATTTACTTTCAGAATCAGCGCGCCGCGCGCCGCCCAAATATCTGCCGGATACGTGCGCGAGTCAGGCGTCAGCACGATCGGGCGATCGATTCCGGTGGGCCCGCCGTGAATGATGCAGAGTAGCGGATACTTCTTCGCCGGATCAAAATTCGCCGGCTTGATAAGAACACCTTCGATGACAGTTCCGTCCTGACTTTTCCAGGAGATCACTTCGCGGGTCCCGAGGGTGAACTGCTTTGTCTGGTCGTTCAGACTGGTGAGTTTGCGCGGTGCGAAGCTGCGCATGTCAGAGACGAACACTTCGTTAATGCTGGTTGGCGAGCCGGCGACAAAGGCCATTCGATCCATGGAACGACTGAGCGAGAAAGCTCCAGCCATCAGGTTGTCAGGCCCGGAGATGCGCGTAATTTTGGCGTTGACAGGATCGACACGAAAGAGATGCGAAGCCGTTTTCTGTGAGCCGGTAAAGTAGATGCCGCTCTGCCTCCATTCCAGCAGCCCAGCGTTCTCGTCGAAAGCATCGGTTATCGATTTCGGTGTGCCGCCATCGACAGACACAATGGCCAGCCGCGAGTTGCTGGCGAAGTATGTTGCGTTCCCCATCGCCGAGTTGAATACGATCTGTTTGCCATCGGGCGAGAAGCGCGGATTGTTGTCGGGTCCTGCCTGCGCCACGAGCTTCTTGACTGAATTATCCTTCAGATTCAGCAGGTAGACGTCTGCGGTCGTTCCCTGAATCAAGTCAGGATTGATAGTCGCGCTGAACACGATTGTTGAGCCGTCCGGCGACCACGAAAATGAATCAACGCTGAAATCAGTCTTCTTCGTGCGCTGTTTGCCGGCGAGCGGGCCCTTCAACGCTTCTGCGGCGTCCAACGTCCAAATGTGCACATAGCTGTAGCCTTCACGCACCACGTCGTAATCACCGTAGTATTCCTTGCGATCTTTGAGCGGTTGAGCGGTTGGCTCAGTCGCCGTGTATGCGATCGTCTTCCCGTCTTCTGACCAGGCAAAGCTGTTGATGGCAGTTTCCGATTTGGTGAGCTGCTGCGCCTCGCCGCCCTCGGGACTGATTAGAAAAATTTGGTTCTTGTCTTCGATGCGGTTGCTGAGAAACGCTAACCACTGACCGTCGGGAGACCAACGCGGACCGGTGGACGATTTTTCGCCGCGCGTCAGTTGAAAGTGCCGGCCTGATTCAGCGTTGGCGAGACAAATCTGAGTGATGAATGCATCTTGTTTGAAATCGCCGTAGCCGATCGTGTAAGCGATCCATTTTCCATCAGGCGAAATCTGCGTTCCGCCCACCGACTGGATCGTCAATAGATCGTCAACCGAAGGGACGCGGCGTTGCGCTTCAGCGACGAAGCCGACGCTCAAAAAGAGAATTGCGATTATTAGAGTAGCGAATCGTTTGGTCATTGCTCCTCCTGATGTTTTCGTAAGCAGCGCACTCGAACTTGATTTCTAGCTTGGGCCTGCGTTTCTTTGGATAGATTGGCAGTCGCATCCATCACATTACGACCAATCGCTTCACGATTTGAAGCGGACTGAACTTCTTCTTACATTCAGCGCGCACGCAAGAAAGTGTTAGCAGAGGCGCGGCGGTTAGGCGAGGAGCCTACCTGTGTCTGAATTTAGGAGAACTTCTTCCCAATGGTTTTCGGTTATGTGCGCGGCTATTTGTTTCTTGGCGCTTGCGCCGGTCTCGATTTGTCTCAAACATTTTCCACGCGAGACCGAAAGAACTGCGGTCACAACCTCACTTTGCGATCTCGAAATCGATCCATTGAATTGATGTTTGCCTCTCAGGCGGGGCAAGTTCGTCAGTTACGATCACCTGCAGAAAATACTCTCCGGGCGGCAGCGACTCGGGCAGGGTGAATCTTCCACCGACGATAATTGCTTCGCTGTTTGCATCCTTCGCTGTCGCCACACGTTCAACGGGCGCGGTGAATACCTTGTCTGAAGCGCGGAAAAGACAAATCTGAGCCGTCAAGTCGGTCGAATTGTGCGCATCCAGGCGCGCGCCGTAGACCAGGTACGAATACCCCAACGCGTCGCCTCGCGCGAAACGTCGTATCGCCGGGCCACCCGTGATTTTCCCGCTCGTAACTGCTTGCATGATTAGCCCCGCCACCGACAAGCGAGACGTTCGGGCTTGGGGAATTTCAACAGACTGAGAATCCGAGCCTAAGCGGCCGGACTGAGCATCGCGAACCGCGACCCGCACTTGGTACGGCGCCGCCTTTTGCATAGGCAGGCTGATTGTGTAAACCAGCCCCTCGCTCAGTATCTGTTCGTAACGGCCAGACGGCACGCTGACAGGTTCAGTGCGCACGAGTTCTTGAGAAACCTTTCCATTGTTATCGAATGCCACGACGGCCAGGTCGAAAGACCCCTGGTAGAACCCCTGCGGAGATTTTGTCAGCGTGATATCCCGTGCGTCCAAATGAACAAGAACCTTGAGTTGCGATCTGCCGGTTGAGAGCACCGTCACTTTGAGGCGGATGTCCTCGTTAACAAATGGAGACGCGAGTGCATCTCGGAGCACGTCATCTTTTGTTTCTTTCGGCGCGTCGGCAGGATTGGAAACAAACCGGTGAAAATCAGAGCGACTTCTGAGCACAAGTTCCGGACGTTTCAGTTTCAGAGTGGCCTTGTATGTTCGTTCCGGACGTTCTTTTTCTGCATCGTCCGGCCGGTAGGCCATCAGGTAATACCCCTGCTCACTATCGATAATGCGCCGGAGTCCGTTATTCAGATCATTATTGTTACGAACGAAAACCCCGCCGGTTTTTTCGGCGAGATAGCTCAACGTGTCCTGGGCCGTGTTAAATCTCGCGCCCCGCTCGCGCAATATCTTATCAACTTGATTGGCGGCCAGATTGTATTGACTGTCGTCAGCCGTCAAGCCCGACTTCGGCAGGCCTCGGGCATCAATCGCCGAGATTACTATCGAGTGTTGATTAGCAAAATTGATCAGTCTGTCGAGTGCATTTGTCGCGCCGGAAACCAGAGCGTCACGACTTGTCAGCGGAAGATTTTCAGAGACGAGGACGATCGATTTGCGTCCGGGAAACTTAGCCAGCCGTTCGAGGACGAAAGCGAGCGCTCCCAGCGAGCCACCGAAAAACTCCTTGTGCGACAAATCCGGCGGGGTGCCGCTGCTGTAGCCCTGCAAGTCGACACCGTCTTTGTTGTGGTTAAATGGATCGATAGCCTCGAGCGCCGATATCCCGCCGCGGCCCGTTGGATACCATCTTATGCTCTTTATCGTTGTCAACAGTTCTGATCGGTTTGCGGTGAACTGTTGCATCGCTCCCGGGCCGCTACTGGAGCGCACCACGGCGACAAAATCCGACGGCTCAGTCTGCTCAGAAACGAATTTTTCAAGCGCATTGCGCGTTCTGGCTATGCTTTCAAAGGACAATCCAAAGTCATCAACCAGGATAGCGATAGCCCGGCGCACGCTTTCAGGCCGTAATGCGTGCAGTCTGGGAGGCGTTGCCGCAGTTGCCGGCCTCGTCGCGTTTGCACTGGCCGCTCCCTCCGCATTGGAAGTCAAAGGGATATAAGAAAAGCCCACAATGTCGCGGATACGGCCGTCTTCCCAGAGCTCAAAATCATCGGGCCGCAAATTAGTAACCTGCTTCCCATTCTTGTCCGTCACCACGGCGTCAACCTGCACCAAATTGGTCGTTACAACCACCCGATCTTCATCGCTTTGGGGGCGCGCTTTGTCTTGTGCCTTTTGGGCGTGGGCCATTCCAGCGCACAGTAGTACGAGAAACGTTAATAGGGCGGCGTCGGTGGTGTGCTTTCTGGTGTTGGGGGTGGATGACATGGATCGGAATCGCCTTTTGGACTGGCCAGCGATCTATTGAAAGACAGTCGATGCTTCTAAACTCGTGCCAGAATAACATGCGCGGCTTACGAACTAGAATTGCATCGACGCCTTTCCCTCAGTTCGAGGCGGCCGTGACCCGCTGCGCAAACCGCCGGGGATGCAGATACTTGTCAAGCAGTGAGTTACGAAACTTGTTCGCCGGATCGAGCCGCCGCTTTAACGCGATGAACTCAGGGGCGCGCGGATAGGCCCGCAGGAATTGCTCGTCAGTCGCGTGAAGCTGGTAGGGAAGGTAATAGGAACCACCAAGGTTCAACGCTGCATCGATCAATTCTCGGGTCCAAACGCCGACGTTGTTTGTATCCTGCTCGTTCGTTCCTTGTTTATAGTAGAGAACGAAGGCAAAAACTTCCGTGCGCGCCCACGCCAGAAGCGATCCGGGATCAGGTCGCGCATGACGGATCGAAATATTGATGACGTTGACGCCGTGACGCTGCAAGATGTCTTTCAGGCGGCCGACAAAATCATCAAATCGATCAACCGGCAAGAAATACTCCTGCAAGACATAGGTTGAGCTGGCGCGCGACGCCGGCTCGAGTTCAGCGGTGTCGCGGCTGGCTTCGTAATTTCGCCACACCACCAGCTCTTCTTTCCGCTGGAGCGGATCGTAAACACGTCGCCGAAATGATTTTCCGAATGGCCATTCCGACACGACCCAAAAGCCGAAGCGCTCCAATCGATAAGATTGACCTGCGGGAGTCAAGCGGTCGCTGTTTGTCAAAGCATCATTCGTGACGAAGTAAGTGACGGCATTCACGGTTGCGTAATCTGGCGGATAGAGATCGCCGTTGTGAAACACCGCATCCGGACGACTACGGACATGATCAGAAAAGAACCGCTTGTATTCCGACACCGGCATTGCCTGACTTTCGCGTTTTAGCTTTGCATTGTCGGTCAATTCCAAAACGGCTTCGGTGATTACGCCCAGCGCGCCATAACCTCCGATCGCTCCGTAGAAGATTTCTGAATTCGCCGTGGGACTGGCTTCGGCAATTGAACCGTCAGCTAGGACAACTTTGATCGCCTTCACCGAAAGAATCAGCGGGCCGAGCCCGACGTAACGTCCGTGCGCGTTTACCGAGAGCGATCCGCCGACGGTGAAGTTCGCGTAGCTCTGCATGATTTTCACGGACAAATTTGCAGCGTCGATGTGCTCCTGAATCTGTCGCCAGGTAATGCCCGCCTGCACTGTGATGGTTTTCTCGGCCGGTGCAAACGCCAGCACGCGATTGAACCGGCGCATGTCGATGAAAAACGCGCCAGGAGTCGCGGTTTGGCCGCCCATGCTATGCCGGGCCCCGCCAATCGAAATCGGACCCGCATGGCTTTTCACTGCCTGAACGATTTCCTCTGTGGTTGTCGGCGTGATGACTTCGCTGACCTGGATTGGGTTGAGCTGGCTGACATCATTGACGATAAGTGGCGAAGTCTGCGGAATTACGGGCGCGCGGATCACGCTCGAGGTCTTCACCGCGAACCAGACCAAAAAGATCGCAAACGCAACTGCCAGAATTCGAGTCAGTGCTCTGCGAACACTTCGGAGTTTCGACTGTTCAGCCATGATGCAGGCAGGGCCCAGTAATCACTTTGGCCGGCGCTTTTTCGGATAGATCGCCTTAACGGTCGATATGACGCCGCCGGGTTTTGTCGCAGGTCGCTCACCGAGTTTACGCGCGTCTGCCAGCGCCTTCCGGCGCGCGCGGCGAATGTATAAACGAAGCTCCGGCCGCTTCAGATCGTCTTCAGTCTTGATCGAAATGTGGCGGATGCGAT
Source organism: Pyrinomonadaceae bacterium (assembly GCA_036559945.1). Lineage (GTDB taxonomy): Bacteria > Acidobacteriota > Blastocatellia > Pyrinomonadales > Pyrinomonadaceae > UBA11740. Next base: position 5,143 of record DATBSG010000036.1, on the reverse strand, counting down.
TGCCACTTCCCTGGAGTATCCCTTTCGGATCGGGCAGCGTCGCGCCATCGTTGAATCCCAGGTTTACATGCTTCGAATAAACCGCGATGTGGAAAATGCCATCGCTCATGCGTTCACTTGTGCCGTAGCCAATCGCGACGGCGCTGTACGCATCGTAAATGTTCTCATAGCACGGCCCCATCTCTTCCAGCAGCAGCGCGCGAAGCTGCAAAGCGAGTTCGCGCACCGGCGCGTCGTACGGCTTGAGAAATTTCAGAAGTTCGCGTGGCGGTGGGTAATTCACGACGAGGCATTCTAGCTTAGGACAGCAGCCGCTCGACGATTTCTTCAACGTGAATTTTTGTCGTGTCGAGCAGAGGGATTCCCTCGTGTTCTGAATCGCGAAGAAGCAGAGGCAGCTCCGTGCCTGCGAGGATCACTCCGTCGATTTCATCGCGCTGCTTCATTCGATCGACGATCTCCAGAAGTTGAACGCGCGTCTCAGGCGAGAAAATGTTGTTCAGCAGCTCGCCAAAATACTTTTCGTGGATCAGTTTCTGCTCTTCCTCGCTTGGCATGATCAGAGTCAGGCCGGCACGGGCGAACACATCCGGGTAGAACCGGCCTTGCATGGTGAAGCGAGTGCCGAACAGGCCCGGCCGCTGAAGTCCCAGCGCTCTTACTTTGTCGTAAGTTGCTTCGACGATGCTAATCAAGGGAATGGAAACGCGCTCCCGAATTTGATCGAAGACGATGTGCGGCGTGTTGGCACACAGCGCGCCGAAATCAGCGCCGGCGCGCGCCAGCCTTTCGATTTCATTGGCGAGGTAATCGGCGATCGCGTCAAGTTTGCCGGCGTTGATCCAGGTAATCAGCCGATTCAGATCGACGCTGTTGATGATGATGGGCGGATAGCTGCCATCGTTTCGTCGCGCACGGTAGCCTTCGATGATGAATCGATAGTATTCGATCGTGGACTCTGGCCCGGTACCGCCGATGAGACCGACAGTTTTCATTTCGTGAATTCAGTTTCAGTCTTCGCCGAATCAGTTCGGGCACGTCGCCTCGTTCGCCACCGCCGGCGCTGAGAGGGTTCCCAGCTTGAACTGTTCCAGCGTCTGGTTAAGGGCGGGCAGCTTCTCACTGGAAATCCTTCGCAAATTTATCAGATCGTTTCGCAACGCCGAACATACGCTCTTGGCGTTCTCCAGCGCGCTTTCTGCGGGACGCATGTCGCCGCTTTGAACCATCGTGACGTAGCGACTGACGTCGCGATTGATAGCGCCGAAACCCGGCTCAGCAGACGTGCCGTTTTGGATTTGATCCAACTCTTTAGCGAGCGCCTGCGCGGCGTCAATCACAGCTTTGTTCATCCCAGCCGTCTTCTGAAGAGACGTCAAACTCGCACGCAGCGCGGCGATGTCGTCGTAGGACTGGTAAGTGATATTCATCCACTCATCCATCTGTCGCGCGAGTTCCAGTTGGGCTTCGAGATCGCCTTGCGACACGCGCACGCGCGGGTCGAGCATGACAGTCAGCGGCTGCCGATAGGTTTTGCCATCGACGGTCAGTAGGACTTCATATTGTCCGGGAACGACGAATGGTCCCGGCGGTTGGCTAATTGGCGTCTTGCCGGCCACCGCGTGATCGGGAAGCGTGTATTCGATGTAATCAAGCGGCGCGCCGCGAAAACTGAATGCCAACGCGTCAGGGTGGGGCCATTGCAAATTCCAAACAAAGCGATTGAGCCCGTGCTTCGTTGAAAGCGCGTCGAGCGGTTCAAACCACCATTCGGGAACATTCTTCGGACGCGGATCGCGCGGTGACGCTTTGTCGGTGAATCGCCTGACGACATTGCCCTTGGCGTCACGAACTTCGAGGGAGATTTCTTTCGGGGTTGAACTCAAGTAGTAATAAACGATGGCGCCATCCGGTCGATTATCGCCATGCGGCGTGTCCGGTGGCACAGGCGTGTCCGGATGATTGTCCCAGCGCGTGCGTGTCGCAGTCGCCGGTTTGAAGAGCTGCACATTAGCTACGTTCGCGACAGAATCAATCTGTCGCAGCGGCGACACGTCATCCAGAATCCAAAGCGCGCGGCCGTAAGTCGCGGCAATCAAATCATCGCCATGGACATGCAGGTCGCGAACTGAGACGGTGGGAAGATTCATTTGCAGAGATTGCCAATTCTCGCCACCATCGAACGATACATACGCTCCTTTTTCCGTCCCGCCGTAGAGCAAATCTTTTCGCTGCGGGTCCTCGCGTACAACGCGGGCGATCGCGTTCTCCGGGAGTCCATTAACGATCTTCTGCCAGCTCTGCCCGCCATCGCGCGTGCGAAAGATGTACGGATGCAGATCGTTGCGCGCGGCCGAAATTACATATGCGATATCCGCGTTCGCCGATGAAGCTTCGATCGAAGTGATGTTGCTGTTTGCAGGCATGTCGCTCGGCGTGACGTTGCTCCAGCTTTTGCCGTCGTTGCGCGTCATCTGCACGAGGCCCGTGCTGGTGCCGACCCAAATCTCGCCGGAGTCGGCGGCCGATGGCGCGAACGTCGTGATCACGCCGGCCGGATTTTGTGAAGGAGCTTTCTCAGTCAAGTCGGGACTGATTTCTTTCCAGGTCTTCGCGCCATCCGTCGTCCTCAACATCATTTGCATGCCGACATAAAGCGTTTTCTGATCGCGTGGCGAAAAGGCCAGCGGCGTCTCCCAGGTGTAGCGATACTTTGCGCCGGGCGCGAACACCGTCGCGAGTTGTCCCGTGGCCCGGTCAAGACGCAGCACCGAACCGTACCAGCCGATCGAATAAATGACATTTGGATTCGTGGAATCGGGAGCGATGTGCCCACTTTCGAATGCGCCGGTCGAAAACCAGTCGCGGTAAGTGATCATGCCGAAGTCGCTGCGCGAAACGACGGCGACTGAGCCACTGTCCTGCTGCGCCGCGTACAAGCGATACGGAAACTGATTGTCGCTCGTAACGTGATACATCTCGCCCGTCGGCTGATTGAACCATTCCGTCCACGTCCCGCCGCCATTGAGCGTAATGACAGCGCCCTGATCGGTGCCCATGAAAATCCGTTGCGCGTTTGTGGGATCGATCCAAAGCACGTGATCGTCTTCGCCGCTCGGTTCGCCTTTCCACGCTGCAAAGGTTTTTCCGCCGTCCGTCGAGCGATAAGTTGCGGTCTGCATCACGTAAACAATCTCGCGATTGTTCGGATCGACATACGTTCGGCTGAAGTATCCACTGCCCACCACGCGCGGGTCTTTCGTGCTTTGCTGCCAGCTTGCGCCGCCATCGTCCGAACGAAAGAATCCCTGGCTCATGATCGCGAACACGCGTTGGCCGCGCGTTCCGGGCGCAACCGCGACGCCAATTCGGCCACGCGGATTTGCCGGAAGGCCGATCTCGACTTCTTTCCACGTCAAACCGCCGTCAGAAGTCTTAACGATATGCGATTCGCCGGGCACCATTCGTCCGCCGACCAGCCGAAACGATGTGGTAGCAGCAAAGATCACGCGCGCGTCGTCAGGCGCGGCCGACATGTCCATCACCCCAGTGTTATCGTCTTTGAAATAGACGCGTCGCCAGTTCTTTCCGCCGTCAATGGTTTTGAAAACGCCGCGCTGCGAACCCGGAGAAGAATCATACGCGCCCACCAGCACGATGTTTTGATTTCGCGGATCGATTATCAGCGACGAAATGTGACGTGTGTCGGTCAAGCCGGCACTCGTCCACGTCGCGCCGGCGTCAGTTGACTTGTAAACACCGTTGCCGATGAGTTGCTCACCCGTGCCCACGTAGACAATGTTCGGATTCGACCGCGCCAGGGCCACCGCGCCAATCGAGGGCGTGTGCGCGTCGTCAAAGATTGGTTTCCAGGTTCGCCCGCCGTCCGTCGTCTTCCAAAGTCCGCCGCCCGGCGTGCCGAAGTAATAAACCGCCGAGTTGCCGTGAATTCCGGCAACCGTTGTCACACGTCCCGCACGATGCGGCCCAACCAACCGCCACTTCATGCCTGAGAAGAGGTTTGGATCGTACTGCTGTGCAAAAGTCGTCGCCGCGGCCGCAATCCAGATAAGGCCGAGAGATAGGCTTCTTATGAATTTCATGATTCGTTCTTTAGGGAAAGGAATTAAGCGAGGTCTAGTTTCGTGCACTCCAGGTACATTTGTCTCGGCGCAACGCGCTTGCTATTCGTTGATATTGTCGTAACCGACGAATCGCCAACCCGCGCGCGTCAGCTTAAACGTGTAAACCAAAGGCTGGTCAGCGGGCGTAGTGTCTTCAGCAAAGCCGCAGCCCACGGTGAATAGTTTTTTGTTTGAGCTATCCAACTCGGCCTTCGCCGTCTTCAAACACTTCGCAGCGTTCGCCTCGCCCGCAAAAATGTGTTTGTAATTCTTCATGAACTGCGCTTTGGTCCTGATCCTGGGCATGCCGTATTCCATTTCGATCGGCAGCGCCGACAGCGCGAAGACTGCTTCCTTATCGCCCTTGATGACCGCAGCTTTGAATTTCTCCCAGAACGCATTCATCGCGCCGTCCGCGCCCGACGGTTGCGCCGATCCAAGAACTGACCCAGCCAAAGCGAGTATTAGGAAAGCGACGGCAAGTTTTTTCATGACGTTAGTTCGTTGGGTAGCAATAACGCGCGCCCGCTCCAGTTGAGTTACTCGCTGCGATCTACGGGAAAAGCAACGGAAGCAGACTCAGCGGCTAGATGGATTCGTTTGGACTGGAAGCGTGGCCACGATCTCGGGTGATAATTCAATTGGAACGAAGTATTTTGATGGGTAGAGATAATCTTCTCCGGTTTCGTCTATCACGCGAATGTAGTTGCGCGAGGCAGCTTTATCGTCGGGCAGCACCGGATAGATTTTTCTAACTTCCAACGACTCCGGGTAACCGCCATCATTGATGCACAGGACGTACGAGGTGATGGTTGTGCTCATACCGCTTAATCCAGGTACTGTTTGATCTTCAGCTTCTTTCGCCCAATGCCATGTGCTTCATACCAATGAAGTTCTGCGCGGCAAATTGTACCATCTTCAAGACGCACCGTCGCAATCCCCTTTAGTTTGCGCCACCGGCCATGCCCGAACGCCTTGCGCAGGCGATGAAGCTCGCGAATGCTCGGACCGACAGCAAT
>DATBSG010000035.1:0-21707 GCA_036559945.1 Pyrinomonadaceae bacterium | reverse complement strand
GCGAGAAACTCCCGATTATCGCGCGGGACATTTCTAACCTGAAGGTACTGCGCTTCCTGATTGATGCGCTCATAGCGGTTCGCAGGGCTCGGGTGATCGCTAAACCAGCCGCCACCACCGCCGCCCTGTCTCTCGATCGTTTGGAACATATTCGCGAGGTCGCGCGGATCGTAACCAGCGTTTGCCATGATGCGCGCGCCGAGAAGGTCGGCTTCGGTTTCGTACTCGCGACTAAACCTTAAAAAGGAAACCGCGAACGGAATCTGTGCCGCTTGTCCCACAGCCGGCCCGCCGAGGATCGTGCCGAGAATTCCGGCGACGCCCGCGCCGAGAGAATACTTTTGGGCCTTAGTCGCTTGCGCTGTACCATGCCGCAGCGCGACGTGGCTAAGTTCGTGCGCCATCACACCGGCCATCTCACCTTCGTTGCGCGCGGCTTGAATCATTCCGCGATTTACGTACATCGGCCCGCCCGGCAGCGCAAATGCGTTGATGTCGCTCGCGTTTATGACGCGAAAGTAGTAATGAAACTCGGGATGCTGAAATTCGGGTGGAATAGCCGCAACCAATCGTTGGCCGACTGATTCGACGTAGCTCTGTACTTGCGAATCGCGCAGCAGCGGAAATTGCTGTTCGGCTTCAGCGGCCGCCTGGCGGCCAAGTTTCACATCATCGCTCGGCTTATACTTGTTGCTGTGATAGGTGATTTTTGTTTGCGCGAGGGCCGCCATTGGCATCGCGACCAGCGCCACGGCGAGCAGCCACGCTGCCCATCGTGCTGCGAAGCGTCTATTAATTCTGCTCATTCCAATCTCCCTCCAGATATGCTTGACGGAATGCGTCCGTCCTTCGCTTCATTTACCCGGTTTTAGACAATCAATTCTGATGCCACTGGTGTCTGCCTCACTGCCAACACGCCTTTTCTTACAATATTCTTGCATGAAACTGCGGAAGGCCGGTTCTGCAAAGCGATTCGGCGCACGAAATCAAAACAATTCAAACACATTTTCTGCGATTCACTGCATCACTCCAATTTCGTTCGTCTAGAGTCCGATTTCGTTCATGGAACTGCCGCCGGTCACCACCGAAGAACGAATGAGCATTGTACGATAAGGTGGTGCGTCCAGCACTTTTCCGCTCCCAGGTAGCGCCGGAATGTTAATCTGTAGCAGGGCGCTTTGCGCGACCGGGGATGACTGCCGAAACTCTTAATTGTCCAAATTGTGGCGCGGCGATCTCGTCTGATTCGCCGCAGTGCAAATACTGCGAGTCCAAGCTGGCGACGGTCGCTTGCCCATCCTGCTTCGCGATGATGTTCATCGGCAGTCGCCACTGTCCGCATTGCGGCGCCGCTGCGGTCACTGCGTTGCCGGCCGATCTGCCAATCTTGAAATGCCCTCGGTGCAGGTTGGACATGTCGCCGGTGATGATTGGCCAGACAGCAACGCGCGAATGCGAAAAATGCGGCGGCCTTTGGATTGACGTCGCTGCCTTCGAAAAAATCTGTGCCGACCGTGAGCAGCAGGCCGCCGTGCTCGGTGGGGCTTCGCCGGTGCCGGCGCCGAAAGCGGTGCCCAGTGGTGCGCTCGGAAGAATTAGTTACGCTCCTTGCCCTCAATGCGGCCAGTTGATGAACCGGGTCAACTTCGCGCGATGCTCGGGCGTCGTGGTGGATGTTTGTCGAGGCCACGGTACCTGGTTCGATCGAGATGAATTGCGCGAAATTGTCGAGTTCATCCGCGCCGGCGGCTTGGAACTTGCGCGCCAAAAGGAGAAGCACGAACTTGAATTCGAGCGCGAGAAACTCACTCCCCTGCAAAGTCTGAACGCACCACGCGCGCCCGTGGTGGCCAGCTTTCACTCAGTCAGCATCTTCACCGAGGACGAATTTGCCGATAGCCTGTCTGCCGCCGGCGGCCTGCTGAAGTTTTTGCTCGAATGAATTGCCGACGAGAGGAGTACTTCGCCATGGCAGGGACAATGCTCCTTCCAACGTCAACGGTGCTGGGTTTGTGGCAAGCTGTGGACGAAAGCAGTTGGGCTTACAAAAGCGGAAAATGGGCGGCGATGATTTTCGTCGTTGTCATTATTCTTGTAATACTCTTCACCAGTTCTCGCAAATCCAGGAAATAAGCTGCTGACCCCCGAACAGCAAACCGCCGACGACAGAAATCACGGACGATTGCCCGCTGCCTGTGCTCCAACGGCTATCGAGATCGGAACCACCGCGAACCGATACCGAAGTCACCTTTCGATTCATAGAGTCTCGCCACGGATGAAAGTGTCCGTTGCCTGAGGCAGCGGATGTTTGCGCTCCATTGCGCATAACTCTCTCGTAAGTTTCCACCAGCAATGGAACAACCGCCGCCGGGGCGAACAGTGTCCGGTATCGCTCTTGGGCGCTTCTTCCCATCTGCTCTCTCAATTCCCGATCCTGGGCCAGTCGACCGATGGCATCCGCTAGAGCGTGGACATCGCCGGGAGCCACGAGGATTCCCGCATCATTGCCAATCATGTCGGCGACTCCTCCGACGTCCGAAGCAAGGATCGGTTTCCCGCACGCCATTGCCTCGACAATACTGTTTGGCGTGCCTTCGCTGAAAGAAGGCATGACGAAAACGTCCAGGCTTTCCATAAATGCGCGGCGCTCTTCCGGATGGGTGTAAACACCGTGATAGCGATAACGGCTGGCAACATTCAGCGCCTTTGCCCGGGCGGCGATCTTTTGACGCTGCGAGCCATCGCCGGCAATGTTCAGGCTAAGGTTCCCGCAACTTTGGTGGGCCTGGGCAAATGCTTCCAACAAAATCATCGGCCCTTTGATTTTTTCCATCCGAGCCGCGAAACCGATCGTTATTCTGTCAGCAGCGGAGCCATGAGGGTCGTTTCCGTTAACGACCTCCTCGGACATGATGGGAAGAATCGAGAAACTTTTCGAAGGCGGCAACGTTTCGCGGCAATGCTCCAATAGTTTTGGTGACAACGCCGCCACCTCGGTGCAGAGCGGCAGCACTGAAGTGAATTGCCGGTAATACGATTCGAAATCCGGTGGATGATAAGGAATGCCTAGTTCCTGGTAGATGACCGGAATGCCCGAATCGTGGCCGGCGCGAATCATTACCATCGCGCTGGGATCAGGCGTCAGCACATGAACGAGATCGGGCTTGAGACTCTTCATGAAATCGCGACACTCTTTGTATTTACGAGCAGCCAATCCCGTGACGAAGGGTAAACTCCTCCGCCGAATTAATGACTTTGAAGCCGGAAATAGATTGAAGAGTTTATAAGCCAGCGTGCGACCCGCACCCAACGACGTATGCGCCAGGTTCGAAGCTATCCATGACACGCGCACGTCAGCTTCCAGTAGTCTTTGGTAGTACTGATCTTCCTCCGCGTGCAAATACATCAAGAGCACCGAGACCTCATGTCCGGCTCGTTGCAACTGTGACGCGTAGGTAACCAGTGTCTCATCCGAACCGCTAATCGGCCCGAATATTTGTCCCTTGCACAGAAGGATACGCATCGATTTCCTTAGCTTTGTTTGATCTGCGGTCGAACTGTTCGGTTACTTCGCTACAGTGGCGACGTTCTCAATTGGACGCCGCTCCAAACGTAAAAGTCGAAATCGGGCGAGACTTAGTATCGTAAGTGGGCTCAACTGCGGGAGGACTGCCAGGTTCTTCATCGCCTGCAACGCATGTCCGTGGCGGACTGCGCGACTGGATTCGTAGAGCAGGTGCGCCATCATATTTTCAGAAAACCGGCGCAACACTACTCGTCTCGTCTGCGGGCCCGCGTCACATACCCGCGGCAGCTTCATCCATTCCCGGAATTGCTTTACACAACGGGACACCATCTGATCCGCGCGTGATGTGTACTGTGACGAGTCAGCTTCTCCTTTGCGCCAAATCAAAACAGGCTTCGGAAGTACAAGGACATCATAGATTTCCGCGATGCGAATCCACAAGTCCCAATCTTCGATTCCGGCAATGGAATCATTTAATAAACCAATTCGCGAGAGGCACGAGCGACGAAAAACCGCGCTGCCGCAGGGAATGAAATTCCTTGCGAGTAATTGCCAAAAAACATTGCCTTGGTGGCATTCGCGTGGATATTCACCGGCCGGCCTAGCATTAGCGGACCTGATGATCGCCTGGCCATAAACCAATCCTGCGCGAGGCTCCCTTTCGAGCATCTCTATTTGCTCATCGAGGGTTTGCGGCAGCCGGATATCGTCATCGTCTAGAAACGTGATGTACTCGCCGCTGCTGGCGAGCAACCCCACATTTCGCGCGCCGCCCAGCCCTTGATTCCGCTCCAAGCGAATATACCTAATGCTCGGCAAGCTTTTGTTGGCGGCGGAGGCCTCCGGAGACGAGGCATCGTCAACTACGATTATTTCGACGTCGGCGCCGGCTTCGGCAGCGCTTTGCACCGCTTGCGGCAGCAAGTGCGGACGATTACGTGTGGCGATGATGATACTGGCGCGCGCCATCAGAGTTATCGGTTCAACGCCTGGTTAACTTGAGTACAGCATGTGCGGCCTTGTCAGCCACAATTGCGCCAGCTTGAGATAGGATTGCGGACGGCAAGCGCGACTCGGCCGCAAACGCAAAGCTACTTTTATGTTCTCAGCCGCCAGACCCAGTTCGCCGCGCGCCATCAGAAAGGCAGCCCTTGCCAATAGCGTGTCAGATATCCGGTTGAGTGTTCCGCGGCGCACTGCTCGTTTCGTTTTGTTCGGTGCGCCGGTAACTCTGGGCAATTTGAAAAGCTGCTTTTGATGTTGCGCGACGCGATACAGCAGAGCTGCGTAAGAAGACGATCCCTGACCCGATTGTGCCGTTGGCTGCCGATAGATTCCCATGGGTTCGGGAATGACGACGGCCTGGTAGATTTCCGCCAGTCGCACCAGCATGTCCCAGTCATCTATTCCGTCCAGACGCTTGCGATATAGGCCCGCGCGCAGAAAACATTCTTTCCGGATTAGCGTCGAGAGGCCCATCGCTGGGAAATCGAATTCCAGAAGGTGCCAGAACACGTCGCCGCTCGGATATCCGGGATGGGTCACTGCCCCGGTTGGTTGGTAGTCCTGATCGACGATGATCATTCCACCGCAGGCAAATCCCGCTTTCGTTTTTTCCGACAAGGCGCGGATCTGGAGGTCTATTGAACCGGGAATTCGCAGGTCATCGTCATCAAGAAACGTGACATACTCGGCTTCGCTGTGCATCAGGCCAATATTGCGTGCGCCTGCGACGCCCTGATTGCGATCGACACGCACATATTTGATTCCGTTTAGCGAACGGCAGACTTGTGCAGTCTGATCCGTCGAGGCGTCGTCGACCACGATAACTTCGACATCGCGTCCCGCCATCCGGGCGCTTTCGACAGCGCGCGGCAGCCGCTCGGGGCGGTTATGGGTAGGAATGATTACGCTCGTCTTTGACACAAGCGGATTGCCGCAGTATTCAACGTTAGAGGCGAGTTGATTCTAGACTGTTGCGCGCCTTGTTACGAAGTGCGGTGGCGCGAGCGGCCCGCCGTGAACCGCGCGCAAGATGCGCGCCGCGGAATACTGAAGATCGACATGTCTGATTCGATCACGCAAGCCAGAAACATCGGAATCTACAATCTGCACATGCCGGCGCGCGGAGGCGGCGAGAAGCTGACGCTCGTCCTTGCCGAGCACCTGAGCCGAAATCACAACGTCCAGCTGTTTCACAACGCATTAATCGACGCGACTATGTTGGCAGAGACATTCGCCGTCGACCTCGGCAGGGTCAGGTTCACTCAGCTTGATCGGATTGGGCTGCCGCTTCGCTTGCTGGCAAGGTTACGCGGCAGACGCGCAGCATTTTCAGCTCACTATCGGCCACTCAAAGAACTCAATCTTGATCTCTTCATCAACATCAGTTACGGAAGTGTCCTGCCTTGTCCGGCGGCGAAGGGAATATTTCTGTGCATGTTTCCGCACTTGGAAAACTCGACGGGACAGGACCTCATACGTCGCTGGCGAAATGGTTTGTCGGATTCAATCGAGCAAAATCTCACTGGCGTCAAGGCCGGAATGTGGCTTGACTCTTACTCTGAAGTAATTGCTATCTCGCAATACTCAGCGGATTGGGTCGAGCGATTGTGGGGACGGCAGGCGCAGGTGGTTTATCCACCCGCCGACAACATGGGCCCTCCGTCAGAAAAAAAGAAAATGATTCTGCACGTGGGACGATTCATGTCCGCGAAACCCGAGACCGACCAGCATCACAAGGCCCAGGAATTCTTGCTGGCAGCATTTTCCGAAATGAAGGATCTCCATCGGGGAGGGTGGGAGCTTCACTTTGCCGGTAACATAGGTTCAGATGCAGATGCGCAGCGATTCGCAGCGACGATGGCGCAGAAAACCACTGGACTGCCCGTGAGATTCCACTTTGACGTCACTTTTAGTGAGTTGCGGGAGTTGTACCGGCAGGCGGCGATCTATTGGCATGCAACCGGCGCTGGCACCGACGCACGCGCTCATCCCGCGCGACACGAACACTTCGGCATCACGACGGTGGAAGCAATGTCAGCGGGGGCGGTGCCGGTCGTGATCAACTCAGGCGGTCAAAGAGAAATCGTGACTCATGGCATCGATGGATTCTGCTGGAATGATGTTAGTGAACTCGCAAGTTACACGCGCATGCTGATTGAGGATTCCGAACTTCGTATCCGGTCAAGCCACGCGGCCGTTGAAGGCAGCAAAAAATTCCGCCGAGACCTCTTCAACCAGAGCATGGACAAATTGATAAACCGGCTGCTCAATCCGTCCGGGGTCGGGTGAACGTCGGCAGATATCTTCCAGCGCGATCGACGAGCGCCTTCACAAGTCAGAGAGTCGCCACAGACCGAGGCTTTTGCCGGTTTCCGCATCTTCGACGATCAGTTGAAGTGGCGGCGGAAAGTTGAAAGGCGCCAGTTGAAGGTTCAACGAACGCCAACTGCCGTCGGGACAATCAAAGTTTTCCCGCACCGACGTATGCGTGGTGCACACGAGATATCGCGCGCCGCTTTTTTTGAAATTCGCAATAGTTCGCCTGCTGCGCACGAATGAAAGATGAATCAGGCACTCACGGCACAAAATCACGTCGGCTCTGGGCAATCGATTTCGGGTAATATCCAGCGTTACAAAAGTTCTCCCTGGTCGCTCGAACAACGCGCGGTTGCGCGCAATCAATTGCGGCACGATGTCAGCACCGATGTATTCGATCTGTCCGAGACTCGTGTGCCTCATCCAATTGAAGTCGCCGCAGGCAGCATCGAGTAGCGTTTCTGCTTGCAATTCTCGAAGCACAGCCGGGAGGCGCTGCATAATGACTTCAGTGCGCGCCAGCGTGGAGCCTCTGCCTGACGCTGATTCCGGGTCGTTCCACGAGTTGTCGTGATAGATTTCAGTGAAGACTGTTCGCAGCGACGGGCCTTGCCACGACTGGCGCACTAGATGATACGTCTCAACCGCACGCGGGAAAGACGATTTGATAAACGACTTGACGTGTCCTGCCGCTGTCATATAAGACGGTTGTAGTTCATCTTGCAGCTGACGTGTTCACTGAACAACATTTCGATTCTGTCGCGCACGTCGGGAGCGCGCGATCGGTCTTAGTCGTTGCGCATCCCGGACATGAACTGAGAGTTCACGGCTGGCTGGAAATCGCGCGTCCGATAGTCTGCGTGATCACGGACGGCTCAGGCCGCACAAAGCATTCCCGTATCGATTCTACCACTGTCGTTTTGGAAGCCGCGGGCTGCGCCATTGGTCCGATTTACGGAGTAATGACTGACCAGGATTTGTACGCAGCAATGCTTGACTTCGACCATGCGCCATTCATCAGAATCGTCGATCGACTCGCTGCGATGATGTTGGCTGAGGAGATCGAGTACGTTGCCGGCGATGCTGAGGAGGGTTACAACCCGGCACATGACGTCTGCCGGCTTATGGTTAACGCGGCAGTCGCGATCGCAAATCGCGCTCGCGAAGAACCGGTGAAGAATTTTGATTTTACGTTGATTGGGCCGGCGGCGAACTGCGTGGGAGTCGAGCGTTCGCGCACGATTTACTTGCAACTTGAGAAAGAGGCACTCGCGCGTAAGCTGGCGGCAGCGCGCAATTATCCGGAGTTGAAGGCGGAAGTCGAAGCGGCGCTTGACGGCGCCGGCAGCGTCGGCTCGCAACAGCATCCGGATTTAGCTCACCGCGTCGGATTGAGTTTTGCGGCTGTAAGCCCGGGTGAATTTGCGGTCGAGTGTTTACGACCTGTGGAATCGGACTTCGCGCTGCCTGCGCGCAGCGCGGCGGACACTTCGTTCTACGAGCTTTACGGAGAGAAGCAAGTTTCGGCTGGACACTACACGCGCGTTCTCAGGTTCTGCGAACACATGCTGCCTCTGGCTGCTGCGATAAAATCTCACGTTGAGAAAAACACTTGATCGGCCCATGAAAGTCCTAATTGTAAATGCGACCCTGGCGTCTTTCACGGGCACAGAAACTTACGTGCGCGATCTCGCGGTTGGGCTAACGCGCCGCGGCCACACACCGATTGTTTACGCTCCGGATTTGGGACAGATTGCCGATGAATTGTGCATGGCGACCGTGCCGGTCGTTGATGATCTTCGCAATGTTGGAGTGACGCCCGACATCATTCATGGGAATCACAACACCGAATTGATGTCGGCGCTGTTGCACTTTCCGGGAGTGCCGGCCGCTTTCTTTTGCCATAGCTTGGCCGACTGGATCTCAGCGCCACCGACGCATCCGCGGATTCGAGCATACGTTGCAGTTGATGACGCGTGTCGCGATCGACTCACAAAACAGCATGCGATTCCTGAAGAGGTCGTCCGCGTCTCGTTACACGGCGTGGATCAGGAGCGCTTCACACCGCGGCCGCCACTGCCTGAGAAACCGCGCCGCGCTTTGGTGTTCAGTAATAACGCAAATGGTTCTACGCATTTGCCACACGTACGCGCCGCGTGCGCGCGCGCTGGAATTCCGCTGGATGTAATTGGCTCGTCATATAACGCTTCCAATTCGCATCCGGAATCAATGCTGGGCAACTACGATCTTGTGTTCGCGAAAGCACGTTGTGCACTTGAGTCCCTGGTGGTCGGCACCGCCGTTATCTTGTGTGACTCGTGCGGCAGTGGGCCTATGGTAACGACGGATCAACTTGAGCGCTTGCGCCGCTTGAATTTCGGCATCCGTACGCTGTCGGAGGAAAACAATGCCGACGTTCTGCTACGCGAGATCCAGCGTTACAACGCAACTGACGCGACTGAAGTTTCGCGGCGCATTCGCGCTAGCGCTGATATGTCAGTCGTGATCGACGACGCGGTTACTGTCTATGAACAAGTCATCGCGAATTACCGGAACGGCGATCCAACGGATCCGGTTGAGGAAGCTCGCGCGGTGGCGGCTTACTTGCGCTGGCTCACGTTAACCATGAGGCGGAATCACGATGAGTTCGAAGCGATGTTCACAAACTCCGCCACGATGCGGCTCAGAAGAGCACTCGGGCGGTTCTCATTTCTCGATTGGCCACTAAGACGTTTTGGGCGGTTGGCTCGCCGCAGAAAGGGCGTTGACCCCGAAACATTCCTGCGTTAAGCGATCAAGCGGTTGCTCGGTTTTCTTGCTGACGAGGCTCAAACTTCGTAACCCAACTCGCGTAACAGATCACCTGCGATTCGCTGAAACGTCGTACTCTCTTCAGTAGGCATCTCGCGCTTCCACGCAAACACGCGAGGAAGACCAGTCGCCCGGGCGCACAGTTCCGCGTGACGCTCGCGCGTTACAAACAAGTCAACTAGTTCGCCGCCATAAGGTGGAATTATCATCTAGTAATCCGCCAAACAACATGATATCGGGTTCAGGTCTTTGTGCGCATAACCGCGAACTTCTTTTGGAGACGTGCCATTGTTTCAGAATTGGGAAGATGGTGGAGCCGAGGGGGATCGAACCCCTGACCTCTTGAATGCCATTCAAGCGCTCTCCCAGCTGAGCTACGGCCCCGCGTTTTGTCGCACTGCTCAGTATTCAGTGCGCTTGCTGGTGCGAGCAATGATAGAAGAGAACGCTGCGAGATACCAAGCGCGGATGAGGACCGGGCTGTGATGCGGCTTGCACGAACAAAACAATACTTGACGGCTAGCGCTAACAACAGATAGTCTCTGGGCGTTCGATGCGAGTTGCGAGTGATTAGTCGTCTTCGATACAGCTATCGTTATTATTACGGTCCGCTCTCCTCTGGAGGGACGGTCGGGCGATGGGCTGTCGCGAGTTGACGACGTAGACTCGAAGACAAAGTTTTCCAAGCCGGCCATCGGTCCTTCCCGGATCGTTGGCCGGTTTTATTTTTTGGATTCGCATTGGCCACAGAGGCACCGAGACACGGAGCGCCATGAGATAACAATATCGCGCCTGTCATCCGTGTTTTTGCCGACGCTGTGTCTCAGTGTCCCGGTGGCGATTACGATCTGAGGTGACACATCTATGGCAAAGGACGAAAAAAATCAACTTCTTTCCGATCACGTTGATGCGCGGCCGGTAACAACTCCGGACGACGCGACAGCCGATCGAAACGACATCGTTCAGCTTGATCCGGATCATCCCGGCTTTCGTGATCCGGAATATCGCGCGCGAAGAAATCAGATTGCGCAGCTTGCGATGAATTATCAACCTGGCAATCCGATACCCGATGCGCCTTACACCGAAGACGAGCACCGCGTGTGGCAAACCATCTGGCACGCACTAAAGCCAGCGCATCAGAAGCACGCGTGCGCGGAGTATCTCGATGCGCTCAACCGAATGAATTTCTCGGCAGATCGCATTCCGCAGTTGCGTGAAGTCAACAAGGAGGTCCAGGCGATTAGCGGCTTCCGTCTCGAGCCGGTCGCGGGTTTGGTCCAACCGCGCGTCTTTCTGGAAAATCTGGCGGACGGAGTTTTCCTCTGCACGCAATACATTCGGCATTATTCGACGCCGCTTTACACGCCTGAGCCCGACGTGGTTCATGAGATCGTCGGTCACGGTGTGACTCTGGCTTGTCCAAAGCTTGCCGAGCTCAATCGTCTCTTTGGCCAAGCTGTGAAGCGCGCGAGTTCGACTGATGAGCTGGAGACTCTGTCGCGCGTCTACTGGTTCACAATTGAGTTTGGTGTGCTCCGTGAGAACAATCAGGTGAAGGCGTACGGGACGGGCTTGTTGTCTTCGGCGGGCGAGCTTGAAGAGATGCATGACGCGGACCTGCGGCCACTCGATCTATCGGCGATCCCCCGGCAGACCTACGACCCAACCCATTTTCAACCTGTGCTGTTTTGCGCTGAGTCATTCGACGCGATGTACGAACGACTACGTGAGTATCTGACTAATTGGTAGCCGCAAAATAAGTCGTATATTATCGAGGTCAATTCAATGGCCGAGAAAGACAAGCCGGATATTCAAACGCAGGTCGTGCACGCAGGCGAACGGAAGACTTCGCCGGCGGGCCAACCGACGTCCACGCCGATCTACGCCAGTGCGACCTACACATACGACTCGATGGCCGAAATGGATCGCGTGTTCGCGGGCGAATCGCCGGGCTATGTGTACACGCGCCACGGCAATCCGACCACTGACGCGTTAGCCGCTGCGCTATGCGACATCGAAGGCGGAGTCACGGCGTGCGCCTACGCTTCGGGAATGGCCGCGCTGCACGCCGCGTTGCTGTGTTCTGATTTGAAGGCAGGCGCGACCGTGCTCGCGTCGCAGGATCTCTATGGCGCAACGACGAATCTGCTGCAAACGATCCTAAGCTCTTTTGGAGTCAAAACGGTTACGACGGATTTTAGCGATCTCGATTCGGTGCGATCGGCGGCGCGCGATCACAAGCCGCACATGCTGCTCGCCGAGACGATTTCTAATCCGCTGTTGAAGGTTTGCGACGTTGATGCTTGCGCGGAAATCGCGCGCGAAGTCGGCGCGCGGCTGATCATCGACAATACGTTCGCGTCTCCGCTTCTTTGCCAACCTCTGAAGCACGGCGCGGACATCGTCGTGCACAGCGCCACGAAATTCTTGAGCGGACACGCAGACGCAATGGGTGGCGTGGTGATTTCGCGCGATGTTGTGGATAAGGCGGCCCTGATTGCGGTCATGAAATTGGCCGGCGGCGTGTTAAGCCCCTGGGAGGCGCACGAAATTCTGCGCGGTATTAAGACCTTGAGCGTGCGCATGGATCGCCAGTGCGAGAATGCGAGTGCTTTAGCGGATCGACTGAAGAGTGATCCGCGCGTGAGTCGCGTTTATTTCCCGAGGTTCGGTTCTGGCGCTCAGCCTGAGATTGCCGCGCGAATATTGCGCGAGCCTTATTTTGGCGCCTTGGTTTCGATCGAATTGAAAGAGCAAACGAGGGAAGCAGCTTTTCGTTTTATGGATGCGCTGAAGCTCTGCGTGCGCTCAACCAGTCTGGGCGATGTATTCACGAGCGTGCTGCACCCGGCAACGGCGTCGCACCGTGACCTCTCGCCGGCCCGCAGGCGCGAATTCGGAATCAGCGATGGTCTGATCCGCATCTCAGTGGGAATTGAAAACGTCAACGACATCATCGCGGACATTGAGCAGGCGTTAGTGATGTCATCCGCCACGGAGGCACAGAGTCACAGAGCTTGAAATCACGAATTTGACTGCTAAAGATTTTTCTGCCCGTCTCTGTGACAAATACTGGGGTTATTGGTTGATAACACTTGAAGAACGACACGCCGATGAGATGCGAGCGCACGGCGAACGTGATTATCCCTTCGAATGCTGCGGTCTGATGCTTGGTCGGTTCGAAAACGAAGGGCGTAAGATTGTGACTGAGACTTATCCAATCTCAAACGCACGCGAGGAGGCGGCGAAACGTAATCGCTTCCTGATTCGCCCGGAAGAATTGATTCGCGGCGAAAAATACGCACGTGAAAGAGGGTTTGACGTAGTCGGCTTTTATCATTCACACCCGGACGATCGCGCGGTGCCGTCGCAATACGATCTCGACCACGCATGGCCGACCTATTCGTACATCGTAGTTTCAGTTCAGAACGGCCGTGCCGTCGATATGCAATCGTGGGAAATGGAAAACGATCGATCTCGATTCAACGAAGAACAAGTCGTGTCCGAAGCCCGCGCGTAAGCTAACGGCCCCGACACAGAGGTAACGGAATCATGCCAGTCACAATCGCAATCCCAACCCCGTTGCGGCAGTTCGCCGGCGGACAATCTGAAATCCAGGTCGAGGCTAAAACTGCCGGTGAAGCGCTCGATGAATTGATATTGACCCACACTGAGTTGCGTCGCCACCTCTTCAACGATCAAAACGCGCTGCGGAACTTCGTCAACGTGTACGTCAACGATGAGGACATTCGTCATATCGATGGGCCAAACACACCGGTCAAGGAAGGCGACACGATTTTAATTGTGCCGTCGATTGCGGGCGGCAATGCAGTTCTGGACAAAGTGACCCGCAAGGATGCCCGCGAGCCGCAGGTAGGGATGCCTGCGCTTCTCCCGATGCTTTCCAACGAAGAAGTCGCGCGCTACTCACGTCACCTGATCATGCCGGAAGTGGGCATGACTGGGCAGCGAAAATTGAAAGCCGCCAGCGTGCTGATGATCGGGACCGGTGGCCTGGGAGCACCATTGGGAATGTACCTGGCTGCGGCGGGTGTGGGACGGCTTGGACTGGTCGATTTCGATGTCGTCGATGCTTCAAACCTGCAACGTCAGATAATTCATGGAACCAAAGACGTCGGCCGGCCGAAGATTGCTTCCGCGCGCGATCGGATTGAAGACATCAATCCGCACGTGGAGATCGAAACTTATGAAACAAAACTGACGAGCGAGAACGCCCTGGATCTTTTCGTCAATTACGATGTGATCGTTGACGGCACCGACAATTTTCCCACGCGTTATCTTGTCAACGATGCTTGCGTGCTGACGCGAAAGCCCAATGTCTACGGCTCGATATTTCGTTTCGAAGGACAGGCAAGTGTCTTTTGGGCTGACCGCGGCCCGTGCTATCGTTGCCTCTATCCTGAACCGCCGCCGCCGGGTTTAGTTCCTTCCTGCGCTGAAGGAGGAGTTCTCGGAGTGCTTCCGGGAATCATCGGTGCGATTCAGGCGAACGAAGCAATCAAGATCATTCTCGGTGCACCGGACATTATGGTGAACCGGCTGCTTCTTTTCGACGCGTGGCGGATGCGCTTTCGCGAATTGAAGCTGCGCAAGAACCCCGATTGCCCCGTTTGCGGTGACAATCCGACCGTAAAAGAACTAATCGATTACGAACAGTTTTGCGGCATCACGCAGCAACCCGAAGCGAAACCAACCATGGAAGAAATCACAGCCACTGAACTGAAACAGCGCCTCGATCAGGGCGACGACCTGCAAATCATCGACGTGCGCGAGCCGCACGAATACGAAATCGGCAAGATTCCGAATTCAAAGCTGATCCCGCTGGGCCAGGTGCTCAACCGCAAGGACGAGATTGATCCGAGTCGCGAAACTGTCGTTCACTGCAAGATGGGCGGCCGTAGCGCAAAAGCGATCGAAGCGCTCCAACGTACCGGGTTTACTGGACGCTTGATGAACTTAAAAGGCGGGATTACGGCTTGGTCGAATGAAGTTGATCCGACTGTACCGAAATACTAGGAATCCTAGTCCGACGGTTTATCGTTACTGCCTTTCATGATGCGATCCTTACCTTTCTCAAAATAGGCTTTCGCTTTCTTGAGCAAGACTTCGGCCCATACAAACTCTGTCGCCAGGATCGCCAGCCCCAGCGGAATCACGAGAAACGCCGGCCCCGGCAGCACGATCATCGCGATACCAACCAGTAGAACAGTAAATCCGATCACAGCGACAATAATGCGCCGCAGGAACTTGAGGTTAGGAATCCAACCCGAACTAAGAATCCGCGAAGTAAGAGAAGCAGGATTCGACTCTTGATTGTTTTCGCTCATGATTTGACGCCAACGGAAATTTCGCACGTCGCCGCGCAAATTCCAAATGGCGTGTGATCCCGGTCACCTGCAACTGCCGCCTTCGACGGGTCGACTGCTGCGCTGTCAGCCATCTCAGTGTATGATTGAGTCCCGAAACACCCCTGATTGAGGTAGAAACACCGTGGCTGAAGCAACCCTCGAAATCACCGAAGCAGACGAAACACCCGCCGAGACAGAACACAAGTGGGTTTACCTTTTCGAAGAAGGCAATGGCGAAAACAAGACTCTCTTTGGCGGCAAAGGCGCCGGCCTTTGCGAAATGACACGTGCCGGTCTGCCCGTGCCGCCGGGACTGATCGTCACCACTGAAGCCTGCAACGCTTATTACGACAACAACAAGCAGTTCCCGGACGGGATGTGGGAACAAGTTGTCGGAGCGCTTCACGAAATCGAAAAGAAGGTCGGCAAAAAATTTGGTGATTCGGACAATCCTTTGCTCGTGTCGGTACGATCGGGCGCGGCATTTTCGATGCCCGGGATGATGGACACGGTTCTGAACCTCGGACTGAACGAAGAGACAGTGCAGGGATTGGCCGAACAGACTGGCGATTTGCGTTTTGCCCTCGATGCTTATCGTCGCTTCGCTTCACTCTTCGGAGAAATTGTCATTGGGGTCGCGCACGAAAAATTCGAGCGCGTGATGGATCGCTTCAAGGCCCAAACCAAAGGCGGCAAAGACACTGATCTGAAACCGAAAGAGTTGCGCGAGATCATTGCCGCCGAAAAGCAAATCATTCTCGCGGAGGCGCACGCGATTCCCGACGATCCTTACGAACAGCTTCACGTGGCGATTGCGGCCGTTTTTAATTCGTGGATGGGTCGCCGCGCCGTCGACTATCGCCGCGTCAATCGCATTCCGGACGATCTGGGCACGGCCGTGAACGTGCAGGCGATGGTGTTCGGCAACATGGGCAAAGACAGCGGCACCGGCGTCGCGTTCACCCGCAATCCTTCCACCGGCAAAAAAGAGCTGTACGGTGAATATCTCTTGAATGCGCAAGGCGAAGACGTCGTCGCCGGCACCCGCACACCAAATCCGATCAGCCAACTCAAGAAGGAACTGCCGAAGGTTTATCAGGAGTTCTCGCAAATTACGCAGTTGCTCGAGAAGCACTATCGCGACATGCAGGACTGCGAGTTCACGATCGAACGCGGCAAGCTTTGGATGTTGCAGACGCGCACCGGCAAACGCACTGGCGCAGCAGCAGTCCGCATTGCCGTTGACATGGCGAGCGAGAAGTTGATCGACCGCGCCACTGCGGTGCAGCGCGTCACTCCTGAACAGCTCGATCAGTTGCTGCATCCGACGGTCGATCCGAAAACCGACGCGCAAGTGTTGGCGACTGGACTGCCGGCGAGTCCCGGCGCCGCCCAAGGCAAAGTTGTCTTTAGTCCCGACGAAGCGGAAGAAATGGCGCGCGAAGGCGAGAAAGTCGTGCTGGTCCGTCAGGAAACCAGCCCCGACGATTTTCACGGCATGGTTGCCGCGCAGGCAATCGTCACCGCGCGCGGCGGCATGACCAGTCACGCGGCCGTGGTGGCGCGCGGCATGGGCAAGACTTGCGTCAGCGGCGCGTCCACGCTCGAAATTGACTACAGTCAGCACCAATTCAGCGTCAATGGTGAAGTTGTCACCAGGGGCGAATGGATCACCGTGGACGGATCGACCGGACGAGTATTTCTCGGAAAAGTGCCGACGATTCAACCTCAGCTTGGCTCTGATTTCCACGAACTGATGAAGTGGGCCGACAAGTTTCGCCGGCTGGGCATTCGCGCGAATGGCGACACGCCGCTCGATGCGAAGACCGCGCGCGGCTTTGGCGCAGAGGGCATCGGTCTTTGTCGCACCGAACACATGTTCTTCGGCGATCAACGTCTGGCGGCGATGCGTGAAATGATTCTCGCGGATGGTGTCGGCGCGCGCGAGAAAGCGCTGGAGCAACTTTTGCCGCTGCAACGCGGCGACTTTGTAGGGATCTTTCGCGAGATGGCGGGGTTTCCGGTGACGATTCGTCTGCTCGATCCGCCGCTGCACGAATTCCTGCCGAATGTTGACGAGCTGCTCGGTGAATTGTCGGAATTAAAGATGGCCCTCCGTCAGGCAAAGACGCTTGCCGACATGGATCATCTGTTGGATCAAATCGACGAGAAGCGCCAACTGCTGCATCACGTCAATAGGATTCGTGAAGCGAATCCCATGCTTGGCTTTCGCGGTTGCCGCCTTGGTTTGTTATTTCCCGAGGTTACGCGTATGCAGTGCCGCGCGATCTTCGAAGCTGCTTGCCAGGTGAAGGGCGAGCGCAAGCAGGTGACGCTGGAAATCATGGTGCCGCTTGTTTCCGTCAGTGAAGAGCTCGCGCAACAGAAAGCTTTGATTGATGAAGTTGCGCAACAGGTCATCGGCGAACACGGCATGAACATCGAATACGAAGTCGGTACGATGATCGAATTGCCACGCGCGGCACTGACTGCGCATAAGATCGCCGAGCACGCCGCGTTTTTCTCGTTCGGCACAAACGATCTGACGCAGACGACATTTGGATTGAGCCGCGACGACTCAGGACGCTTTCTGCCAGCTTACGTCGATCGAAAAATTCTCACCGACGACCCATTTCAGGTGCTGGACACCGAAGGCGTGGGCGAACTAGTGCGATTGGGCGCCGAACGCGGCCGCAGCGTCAAACCGGATTTGAAGGTTGGCATTTGCGGCGAGCATGGCGGCGATCCGCAGTCGATCGCGTTTTGTCATGAGATTGGTTTGAACTACGTAAGCTGCTCGCCGTATCGCGTGCCGGTGGCGCGACTGGCGGCGGCGCAGGCGGCGCTGGAAGCAACGGCGAAAGCAGAGGCAGAAGCCAGCGGCGGAAACGGCAAAGTGCGTGAAGCTGTCGGTGCATCTCAGCTTTAGCGATGGTCACGTCCGCACAGCGGATGCTTGAAAATAGCCCAGCGATTTATCGCTGGGGATCAATCATCAAGACAAACTAGTAAGCCCGCGAAGCGGGCGGCAGAAATCGTGCCGAGGACAAGGAATCTCTGCCGCCCGTTTCACGGGCTCGGAATTATTCCTGCGGTTGACCCAGCCCTGAAGGGCTGGGCTACTTTCAAACCGTCCGCTTTGCGGACTCTTAGGCCGAAAGGATCATGAAATGCGGGCCGCCTTACTTTGCTTCCTGATCTTCATCGTCGCTTGCTTATTTTTCCAAATGACCCCAACCGCGCAAACCCAGTCGTCACAACCCAAACCACCCGAAGCCGTTTACCTTCTCAAACCCGCACACATCTTCGATGGCGAGTCAGCGCAATTGCACGACAACTGGGTAGTGCTCGTGCGGGGCGAGAAAATCGAAACCGTCGGCCCGGCGAATGAAATCAAAGCTCCGGCGGACGCGAAGGTGATCGATCTGCCCGGCATGACATTGATGCCGGGATTGATCGACGCGCACTCGCACATCCTGCTGCACCCTTACAGCGAAACCGTCTGGAACGATCAAGTGGCGCGCGAAGCTCTGAGTCTGCGCGTGGCGCGCGCGACAAATCATTTGCGCAGCACTTTAATGGCCGGGTTCACCACGCTGCGCGACCTCGGCACCGAAGGCGCGGGGTACGCCGATGTGGGATTGAAGCAAGCGGTCAATCAGGGAATCATTCCGGGTCCGCGTCTGTTCGTGGCGACGCGCGCGATTGTCGCGACCGGCAGTTACGGCCCGAAGGGTTTCGCGCCGGAATGGAACGTGCCGCAGGGCGCGGAAGAAGCCAGTGGCGCTGATGAATTGACGCGAGTGGTGCGCGAACAGATTGGCAAGGGCGCCGATTGGGTGAAGCTTTACGCTGATTATCGTTGGGGAGCCGGTGGCGCGGCGCACGCAACCTTCACGCTCGATGAGATGAAACTCGCCGTCGAAGTCGCGAAGAGCGCCGGCATTCCCGTCTCTGCGCACTCAACGTCGACCGAAGGAGCGCGCCGCGCGATTCTCGCCGGCGTGGAAACAATCGAGCACGGCGACGGTCTCACTCCCGAACTGTTTCGACTGATGAAAGAACGCGGCGTCGCATTATGTCCGACGCTGTCTGTCGCCAGCGCGGCGACGATGGAAAACAAGAAGAAGGTTTTCAAACAGGCGCTCGAATCCGGCGTCACGATCGCCAGCGGCAGCGACGTGGGCGTGTTCGCTCATGGCGACAACGCGCGCGAGATCGAGACGATGGTTGCCTGGGGGATGCCGATCATCGACGCACTGCGCTCCGCGACCTCAATCGACGCGCGCGTCCTGCACATGGACGAGAAGATCGGACGCGTGAAAAGCGGACTGTTCGCCGACTTGATTGCGATCGACGGCGATCCGATTCGTGACATCTCGGCACTTCGACGCGTGCGGTTCGTGATGAAAGACGGAATGGTCTACAAGCAGCCTTGAATTTTTGCGACGACCAAATCTTAAGAGGACTCGTGAAACTAAACCGGTTAACAAAGACCCCGCCGCAGTTCGTACTCAGCCGCTTGTCACCCGAGTTGTACCTGGAGTTTCTAACCAAAGCGAAGGCGCGCAACTTCTCGTTTGTACATTTCCACGATTTTCTTCCCGGCAAGCCGCCCTTACCCAAACGCTACATTGCGTTGCGCCACGACGTGGACTTCGCACCAACGTACTCTTTGGAAATGGCCAAATTGGAGAATGCTGCGGGTGTAAAAGCGACGTATTTTGTATTGGTCGATGGCCATTTTTATGATCCTCTTGAACGCGAAACGATCCGCCAGATTCGCCAAATTCGATCACTCGGCCACGAGATCGGATTGCATTTCGCAACTAGTGATGCTGTGGAAGACGATCTTGGCAAGGAAGTCGCGTTTCGTTTAGATGTGCTCGGCGCCATTGTGGGCGACATTGTGCAATCGTTCTGTCAGCATGATCCGGTCAACGCCGGCTTCGTCAAGGTCAGGCTTCCAGAGCACCATATCGGCGTTGATGTCGACGAAGTCATCAGAAATCACGACCTACTATACGTCAGCGACAGCGCGATGATGTGGAGGAAACATACTTTCGATTCTGTGTTGGACGAGGATCGGAATCTCTGTTTGTTGGCGCATCCACATTCATGGCTTCATCCCGAAAACGATTATGTAGCCATGATTAGGGCACTTGAAGCGCAAGAAGTGCAGAAATTAACCAATCGCTACGATGCGTTTGTTGAGGCCCTTTCCGATTACTACACCCGTCGTCTGACTGGGAGAGTTTGATGATGCTGCGTGCGGCTCTTCACGAACAAGAGATACGTCGCATTATAGGCGCGCCAGGCGATGGCGAGCATACGTTCGATGGCGTATCAACGCTCGGTGCGGCCGACGATCGCAGCCTCTATTTCATCAATCAGGATTTTACGCCTGAGACGCTCAGCATTCTGGAGCAACGCGAAGGCTGCATCGTAGTGGCACTAAGAGGTGCATCGGCAGAAGTCTCTTTGCAAAATTGTCTTGTGTTGGAAGCGGACAATCCGCGAACTGAACTTACGAAGGTGCTGCAATTCATTCGCGACGAACAACGCGTGGCTCCGCTCGTCACCGAGCGAAAGATCTCCGCCACCGCCAATATTTCGCCGTTGGCCGTAGTCGAGGGGGCCGTCGAAATAGGCGAAAGAGTTTTGATCGAACCATTCTGCATGATCGGACCGGATGTGAAGATTGGTAGCGGTTCAATTATCAGTTCCGGCGTTCGTGTCTATCCACGCGTCGTTATTGGCGAGAAAGTCGTCGTGGGCGCGAATAGCGTGATTGGCCATCAGGGGTTCGGCTTTGTCCGCGATGAAGCCGGCAACAAGATCCGCATGCCGCACCTGGGCGGCGTGGCGATTGGTTCGCATGTTGAAATTGGCGCCCTCGCTTCCGTGCAAAGCGGGACGATCATTCCCACAGCCATTGCAGATCACGCCAAGATTGATGAGTATGTCCACGTTGGCCATAACGTGCGAATTGCGAGAGGCGCCAGCGTAACGGCCGGTGTCATCATTGCTGGTCACGCCGTAATCGATGAGGAAGCCTGGGTGGGCATCAATTCCAGCATTCGCGAAGGGCGCCATGTCGGTGCGTACTCTTTAGTCGGGATGGATTCATCGATCCAACAAGACTTGGAAGCCCGCCGCATCGCACGCTCGCCTCGACCGGCCATCGAAATGCGCGCTGACAGTGATGATGCCGCCATAGGTTTCGCCCAACGAAAGATGCGCAAGACCTGAACCGTCGTCGTCGAGAATTATTTGTAACTTCACCCATTAGTTTGCCGCGATAGGAAGCAAAACATTGCCGCGAGGGCTGCAAAGAGCGTCCATTGCTCATCTCCGAATTGCCGCACGGCGAAATTGGAAGCAACTATTTGCCGGAAGTGCAAACTGGAAGCAACGGCTTGCCGAAAGTAGGAGTCTTCCGCCATCGATCAGACCGCCAAGGTCCACCGGGAAAAGCCGGTTTCATCGGATCGTGTAAGTTTCAGCGCGACAGCTCTCACACCACCGCTATTTTTTTCCGATTTCTCTCACGACTTGATCTGCACTCTCCGTATTAGACCTGCGCCATGCCTCCATCGACGGCGAGATCTATACCGGTGATGTAAGAACTTTCATCGGAAGCGAGGAACGCGACTGCTGCCGCGATTTCCTCGGGCATG
>DATBSG010000034.1:0-4158 GCA_036559945.1 Pyrinomonadaceae bacterium | reverse complement strand
GGCCGCGCAGAATGAATGTCTTCCATCTCGCCGACTTCCGCGCCAAAGCCGACGAAGAACGGCGGGTCCTGAATGTAAGTCGAATTCGGTTCCCACTGATACGTCAGGCCACTTGACGTCGGAATTGAGTTCCACATCGGGTTCTGTTCCGCAAAGTTGCCGTACAATTTGCGGAACGTTTCCGGATCGAGCGCATCGCGCATCACGGCGCCAATCTCTTCCATGCTCGGCCAGATATCGCTCAAGTAAACGTCTTCACCATCGCTTCCCTTTCCGAGAGGCTCCTTCGACAAATCTTTTTCGACCGTGCCGGCGAGCGCGAACGCGACCACGAGCGGCGGGCTCATCAGGAAGTTCGCTTTGATGCTCTGGTGCACGCGTGCTTCAAAGTTACGGTTTCCCGAAAGCACGCTGGCCGCGATCAGATCGTGATCGTTCACGATGTCTTCGATGGTCGGATCGAGCGGGCCCGAGTTTCCGATGCAGGTCGTGCACCCGTAACCAACCAGATTGAAACCGAGCTGATTCAGGTAGGGCTGCAGTCCCGTCTTTTCAAGATATTCAGTCACGACGCGTGAGCCAGGCGCCAGCGAAGTCTTCACGGTCGGCCGCACTTTCAATCCATGCTCGACAGCCTTCTTTGCCAACAAACCTGCGCCCAGCATCACGCTCGGATTCGAAGTGTTCGTGCAGGAAGTAATCGCCGCAATCAAAACGTCGCCGTGACCGAGGTCGACGTGGGCCTTAGGAAATTCTTCCGGCATCATTTCAACCACACGATCCGGAGTGGGCCGGTTGTTCATCATTTCAGTTTCCGTCCAGACGCTGGTCTCACGAGGCGTAACGTCGTTACCGCTCGGGGCTGGAGCCGAAGCGGAATGCTGTTGGCCGCCCCCGACAACTACCGCGAGCGCGTGTTCCTTTGCGCCGATGTCCCCGGCATAGCGCGCAGCAATCTCTTCGCTCGACTTGCCATAACCACCGGTCTTCGCGTCCTGCTGCAACAGATTGAGAAAAGTTTTTTTCAGATCAGGCAAAGCGATTCGATCCTGCGGCCGCTTGGGACCGGCGACGCTCGGCACGATTGTGTCGAGATCAAGTTCGAGGAGAGTGCTGTATTCAATTTCGCCTTTGCGCGGCATGCCAAAGAGGCCCTGGGCTTTGAAATAATTGCGCACCGCCTCGACGTCTCCATCGTCTCGACCCGTCGCTTTCAGATACGCACACGTTTCTTCGTCGGTCGGAAAATAACCCATGGTCGCGCCGTATTCGGGCGACATGTTCGCAATCGTTGCGCGGTCAACAACGGAAAGCGACGCCGCGCCTTCGCCGTGGAACTCGACGAACTTGCCGACGACTTTCGCTTTGCGCAGCATCTCAGTGACGGCGAGCACAAGATCAGTTGCCGTCACTCCTTCGCGCAATTGCCCGCGCATGTGAACACCGACCACGTCCGGTGTCAGGAAGTAAACGGGCTGGCCCAGCATCGCCGCTTCGGCTTCGATTCCGCCGACGCCCCAGCCGACCACGCTCAAGCCGTTCACCATCGTCGTGTGCGAATCAGTCCCGACCAAACTGTCGGGATAATAAAGACCGTATTTCTCCCAAACGCACTTGGCGAGATATTCGAGATTCACCTGATGACAAATACCGATGCCCGGCGGAATCACACGAAAGCCGTCAAATGCCTGCATGCCCCACTTTAGAAACTGATAGCGCGAATTGTTTCGCTTGAATTCCATCTCCATGTTCTTGCGGAAGGCGTCCGGAGTACTGGAGAAATCAACCTGCACCGAATGATCGATCACGAGATCGACCGGAACCAGAGGTTCGATCACGCCGGGATTCTTATTTAGACGAACAACCGCCGATCGCATGGCGGCGAGATCGACGAGCAACGGCACGCCGGTAAAATCCTGGAGCAGCACGCGCGCGACGACGAAAGGCACCTCATCGGTGCGTTCCGCCTTGGGTTTCCAGTTGGCGATCGCGCGCACGTCGTCTTCCGTGATCTTTGTGCCGTCAAAGTTTCGCAGCACTGATTCCAGCACGATGCGAATGCTGACGGGCAGCTGTGAAACCGGCCCAACGCTTTCTTTTTCAAGCTGTGGCAATGAATAAAACTGGCCGGTTGTTCCGGCGTTTGGAGTGAACGACTGAAGTGTGTTGAATAGGTTATGCGGCATAGTTATTCGAAGGATCACGCAAGAACATCAGGCGATGCCGCGCGACCAAAGTAGGACTTAATGTCAGTTTCAAGTTTCAGTTTAGGTTTGGCTCACTTGATCGTCAAGCTAGTGGCACGCGCATCTTGAGCGTGATTTCACGGGCGGGAGGCCCGGGCTACTTCAACGCGCGTGACGAAAATGTGATTACAGTCACGGTCGATCATCGTTGTTGCTGTGCTAGTTGATTTGTTATAGTCCTATTAACGTTACACGCAAGAATTCGTCGCCAGACTAGAATGTGTGCTGCACATCGGGCGAATTGTCGAGGAGGCTGACGTATGCCGAAGAAAACGCCGGAATCATTTAACTATCTGAGCAACGATCCGGAATTCGTCCCCGATCCTGAAATTGAAGAGTTCATGGAAGAAGAAATTTCGCACGCACCGAAGGATCCTGAATTGTTGGCTCAACGTCTGCACAATAACACCGCGGCCTCGCCATCGGACGCCGGCGGTGATTTGGATGCGGCCTGGGAAGATGTGAACGAGAGCGGGTCAGAGACTTTCGCGGGCGACAGTCCCACTCCCGATCAATCAATGGTAGAAGAAAACGCGAAAGCGATTGGTGTCAGTTTCGAAGATAACGAAGAGCTTGATTTCCTGAACAAGATCGAGCGCCGCGACCGCGATCGATACGAACTGGAAGAGCAATCAAAGACGCGCGACGATACGATCTAATTCTCGGTTCGCGCTCTCCCATCTCATTCACACCTCGCTTCAGTGAGGTGTTCTCACCGCACTCAAATCTAAATAACGGTTTCGAACTTCAACAAGCCGTTGAAACGGCTAAGAGCAAAGACGCGAGCGTTGCACACCTCGCTGAAGCGAGGTGTGAATAAGAAATGATCATCATGCCTCGTTCGCTACGACGCGGGGTCATGCTGCTCTTGCGCACGGCATCGTCAGGTTATATTCTCTCGCGCACTATGCGCACACTTCTTCTGCTGACACTACTGTTAGTTTGTATCCCTGCTTACGCCGCTGAACCTTGCACCAAAGCAACAGCCGACTGCACGCGCTGGGTAAGTCTCGGCGGCGAATCGCGCTCGTTGGTTTACAGCACTTATCCGCTCGATAAAAAGAACGATCAAATCGTGCGCGCGCTGATTGTCGTGCACGGGCAGGGCCGCGATGCCGACAATTATTTCCGCACGAGTCTGGCGGCTACGTTTCTCGCGAACGCTTTTAATGACACGATTGTGATCGCGCCTCGTTTCGCGTCGAACAATGGCGCCGGATGCCGCGACACGCTGGGGGCGAATGAAGTCAACTGGCCGTGCGGCGGCGACAGTTGGCGTTCTGGAGGCACGGCAACAAATAACGCTAAGCTGACTTCTTATGATTTCATGGACGAGATTGTGCGCGAGTTAGCGAACAAAAATAATTTTCCGAATCTGAAAGCGATCGTAATCTCGGGCCATTCCGCCGGCGGACAATTCGCAACGCGCTACGAGATGGCTAACAAGATTCACGAAACGATCGGCGTGGCGATTTCATATGTGGTTTCAAACCCGTCGAGCTATTCGTATCTCGATCCCGAACGTCCTTCCGGCGCCAACAACGAATTGCGGCCGTTCGGCGACGCGCGGAACTGCACGACCTACGACAACTGGCCGTATGGTTTGAAGACCCGCACGGGTTACACCGCAAGCATTCCTGACGATCAATTGAAGAAGCAGTTGGCCGCGCGACCAGTGACCTACTTGCTTGGCGAGTTGGATGTGCTGCCGCTGGCGGGTTTTGATTCGTCTTGCCCGGCGATGGCGCAGGGACCGACGCGTCTGGCGCGCGGACAGGCATACGCAGCTTACGTGAATGCGAAATACGGCGCGAAGCACCAGGTGGTCGTTGTTCCTCTGTGCGGTCACAACGCGCGCTGCATGTTCACGGCGGAAGTCGCGTTGCCGATTCTGTTTCCTAAGATGTGAAGA
>DATBSG010000033.1:0-16058 GCA_036559945.1 Pyrinomonadaceae bacterium | reverse complement strand
TGACGGGTACGTATCGCGTCGACGTTTCGCGCAGCGATGATGCTCGCAGTGCGGCAGACAGGGCGACGCGCGGCATGGCTCCGAGTGAACGCAACCGAGTTCTCGATGCCGTTACGCAGCGACTGGAGGCGCCCGATCAACTGGCGCTCGACATTCGTGGTCGAACGGTAACGATAGCGTCAACCCGCGCGGCCCAGATTTCATTTGACGCCGACGGGCGCGAAAGGGTCGAAACTAACGCGACCGGTCGGACAATTCGTTCACGCGCGACGTTGAGCGGCGATCAGTTGATGGTGAGCACCACGGGCGATCGCGGCAACGATTTTTCGGTGACGTTCGATTCGATCGATAGCGGACAGCGTCTGAGCGTCACGCGACGCGTGTACGTTCAAGGTCTGACGGCGCCGGTGGTCGTGCAGAGCGTCTACGATAAGACGTCCGATGTTGCGCAGTTCAACATTTACAATCCACAGGCCTATCCAACCTCAAGCACTGGGTTCATCATCCCCGATGGTACGCGCGTGGTTGGGGTGCTCGATACCGATTTGTCTACGCGAACGGCTGCGGTTGGTGATCGATTTACGATGCGTGTTACCGATCCAGCGGAATTCGACGGGGCAACAATCGAGGGTCATGTCTCTCATGTTGAGAGAAGCGGCCGTCTCACCGGTCGATCGGTCATGACGTTGGATTTCGATAACATCCGGCTGCGCGATGGCCGTAGCTACCGCTTCGCCGGGTTGGTGGAAGGAGTTCGCACGACGAGCGGCGAGGTTGTTCGCGTTGACACCGAAGGTACCGTCCGCGATGACAGTCAGACGAAGAAAACCGAGACGCGCGCGGCCATCGGCACCGCGGTCGGCGCGATCATTGGCGCAATTGCCGGCGGCGGCAAAGGCGCGGTGATCGGCGCGATTCTCGGTGCAGGTGGTGGCGGTGGATCAGTGTACGTTCAGGGACGAAATGATCTGGAGCTGAACCGCGGAACTGAGATAACGGTCAGGGCCGGCGCGCCCTCCAACACCACGCCGAGGTAACCCTCTTAACAACAACCACAACGGCGAGGGCGGGTCATCGCTCTCGCCATTTTTATTTTCCGGAAGTTAATTCTTTGCGGAGTTCGCGTTCAGATTCTTCGCGCAGTTCCTGGCGGGCACGTTCAGTCTCGAGTCCCAGCGGCAGATTCTTTCGGCCTTCATCCAGGCGCTGAAGCATGTAATTGGTTTCGGCCCAGCTTGCGCCCCGACTTGCGGCGGCCTCGATCATTTGCAGACGCGCTTCAGCTTCCGCACGCCGAGAAGAGCCTTCCTGCTTCAGTTGCTCCAATCGCGCGCGATCGCGATTTAGTTCTTCGAGCAGCACAGCCGTGTCTGGGGCGTTGAGATAGCGTGCACGGCTTAGGCGCCGCTCAACCACCAGCAGTTCACGTCGCGCATTCGAGGCGAGGCGGGTTGCGTTCAGGCGCAAGGCCAGCGTCTCGCGATAAGCGTCAGCCAACAAGGGCTGTTGTTGCTCCATGGATCTCAGCGCGCGCTTTTCGCCGCTTGTAAGTTCGGAGCGGAACCAGTCAATTTCGTCAGCCGTAACTCCGTCCGACGCCAGTCGCTCGCGCACTCGCTTCACCCAATTTCTTCGGAGAAACAGCAGCACGAGGGTTACCACAATTGCGGCTATCAATGAGAACGGAATGGCGGTGATGGCGAACACCCAATAAAGGGGCGCGCCGCCGAGGATTAGTGCCAGGAGGGCAAGCGCTATCGGTGGGAGGACGGTGATCAGGGGCAATGCCAGCCACGGGGCAGCCTTCCAAATGCGCTGTGCGCGCCGGTCCTTTTCCGTCAATTTGCCAGTTTGCTCAATCGCTTCCATGAGTGCGTGCTCGGCAGGAAATCATACTCTGACTGACAATCGAGGCCAACGAAAGCCGTTTTGGTAGAATCAGATGGCTGTAATATCATTCGGGCCGCCAATTCTGTAGGATTAACGCCTATGCAGCGGTTTCCAAAACTGTTCTGGCCGGTACTGCCGATTCTCCTCCTGACGTTCGCGTCGTTTGGTCAAGGCGGCGCGTCGCGACGAAACCGCGGAGCGCCCAGACCGGTTACTATTCCAGTCACGATAAAAGTGCACAAGCCCGAAGTCGAAATTCGCGTAGTCGACTTCATGTTGCGCGAAGATGGCGACGTGCAAAGCTTGCTCTCAATCCGTCGGCCTGCTGACAATCCGGTTACATTGTCCGTTTTGTTGCAGGACGATCTCGTTTCATCGATCGGAACTGAGACGCGCGGGATTGCCGATTTTGTTCGTCAATTGCCGTCTGGCTCCCGCGTCATGATTGGATATATCCGCAGTGGAAGTTTGGAAGTGCGGCGGAAGTTCACGAATGATCTCGATAAAGCGGCTGCGGGGTTGCGGCCTCCGCTCGGCCTCGCCAGTGCGGGGCCTTACAATCCTTATGTTGAAATAATCGAAGGATTGAAGAGATTCGACGCACAGCCACTCGGGCGCCGCGCCATGATTGTTGTTTCGGACGGGTTGGATATTTCCCGAGGCGTCGATAGCTCCGCGCCGGGCCAAAGCATCGATCTCGACAGAGCAATTGCTGAAGCGCAACGACGCAGTGTTGCGATCTATTCAATCTTCGCGCCGCCCGCTGGGATTTTGGGAAACCAACTTCTGGTCACCAACGGACAGAGTTGTCTACAAAAACTCTCTGACGAAACCGGTGGGCGCGCTTTTTTCCAAGGCACGGCGGCCCCTGTTAGCTTCGAGCCCTTCTTGAAAGAGATTAGCTCAACCCTCGATCGACAGATTGCGTTGACATATCTTTCGACTCATCCGGAGAAGGGTTTTCATCGTCTCGATATCAAGCCACTCGACCGTGACGTTGATATTCGACACCCGTCTGGTTTTACACGCTGAGTCAGGCTTACTGGGTGGTTGCAGGTAAGAGCGAACCGCGTCGATCAGTGGCAATCGCATAGCCATCTGCGATCTTTCCGATCATCCCATGAAAATGAATGTCTGTGCCGGCAAGCACCAGAAGCACATCGCCCGCATGATAGCGAGCATCGTTGAGGTCGAAGCGAATTACCGTGGCTTGGCCGTTCTCGTGCTCGATTGTCTCAAACTCGAAAGTGTCAGCATCGACGACGTAGGTTTGGGAATGGGTCGCAGTTCGTTGTGATTCAGGCATTAAGTTCTCCAGCGGGATTTGGTGATGGGGCGGCTAGTCGGATTTGAACCGACGACCTCCTGATCCACAGTCAGGCGTTCTAACCAACTGAACTATAGCCGCCGCATTGATGAATTCCCGATCAATTCTGCATTGAAACATTCTTTCCGGCAACCTGCCTTGTGAGACAAACAGTGGCGCTCCCGGCAGGACTCGAACCTGCGGCCCTCTGCTTAGAAGGCAGATGCTCTATCCACTGAGCTACGGGAGCACCTTTGGACAGGGCGATGTTAGCACGCTGGATTGACAAAGCAGGAAGCTGGAAAAACAAAAGGTCGCCTACGCGGGCGACCTCTTGTGGAATTGCAGTTCAATTGCGCTTAGGCGGCGCGCGTGATCTCTGCGGCTTCCGCGTAAACACGTCGGCCGTTGAGCGCGTCGTCGATAATTTCACGGACGGCTGAGATGTCGGGATTCACATCCATTCGATCGCAAGCCGCCAGATGACGAAGAATACCTTCGGTGGCAATTTCCAGAACGGTGCCGGCGAGCTTGGAAAACCGCCGTGCCTGAATATGATCAAGTCTCTGAAGCCGCTCAACCAGCGGCAGGCCCTTATCAAGATTCACGATTGACATTTTCTCCTTCTAAACAGCCAAAAAATCAGCTTGTGATTTAACTAACTATAGATGCTTCCGAAAGTGCACAGGATGCAAAGTCCTTGCGGTTTCAGATAGTTTGCACAGTACGAACCCAAGCGAGGGCCACAGAACGGCTAAACTGTGACTGCGAAACCGGAAACTATAACATGTGCAGGGGATCACGGGAAGAGTTATTTTACGCCAGAATTGTTAATTCTTTCGGACCTCGTCAATTTCGTACGGAAAACCGAAGGAAAAGGCCCCCTGCCACCGTCCATCTCGGTGAAAAAGGAAAACACCGGCGAAGCGCCCTGATTTCAGGGACACTACGCCGGTGTCGATTCTGTTCGCCGCGAGGCTCGACTTTGCGGCGCTTCAGGCCTTATTTCCGCGGCAGAACCGAATCTTTCATCGCCTTACCGACACGGAATTTTAGCGTTGTTTTCGCCGGAATTTGGATCGTCTCGCCAGTCGCGGGGTTACGCCCTTCGCGAGCTTTCCGCTCTGAACGAACGAGCTTGCCGAAACCTGGAAGCACGAACTCGCCGTTCGTCTTAACTTCACTAGTTGCAAGGTTTGACAAGTCTTCGAAGAGCTGCTTGACCTGCGCCCGCTTCATTCCAGTTCGTTCTGCAAAGTAGTTGATAACGTCCGATTGCGTCATTCGTTTCCTGCCAGTTGCTGTGGTCGCCATTTGTGGTGTCCCACCTCCAAAACGTCAGCAAAATTGAAAAACTGCTTGAAACGTATACCACAGACGAGCGAGAAAGTCTGCAAAAAAGCGCAAATTTTCGCGGTTTTTGCTGAAAAAGTTGGAGTTGGATTAGTGGGTCACTTTCGTAGGTCTGAGTGCCGAGGTTGGCCGAACGGCAGGAGTCCTTATATGGTCGGGGCGAGAGGATTCGAACCTCCGACCTCTCGGTCCCAAACCGAGCGCACTACCAGGCTGTGCTACGCCCCGTCTCGTTTCCTAAGGACTTGTGCTACCTGCGCAAACGAACGCGCCATTCTAGCCATCGCTTCGAGGAGTGGTCAAGGAAGCGAGGAACCCACGCGCCGCAAGCAGCGCGACCGCTCGATGGCTAATTTGGTTCTTAAGGTCGGCGGGCAGTTCCCCAAACGTTTGATCGTAATAATCCGGGATGAAAATCGGATCGTAACCAAAGCCTCCGTTGCCCCGCGGCGATTCAGCGAGCCTGCCCTCGCACGTTTTCTGCGTGACGTAAAGAATGTTTCCGTCGCTTGCCGCGACGGCGACGGCGCAGACGAACCGGGCCGTGCGGTTTGAATCTCCAGTCTTTTCGACCTCATGAAGCAAAATGCGAATCCGATCGGCGTACGAGGCACTCGGATTGACGTAACGGGCCGAGCGAACTCCGGGCGCCCCGTTCAGCGCATCAACTTCCAATCCTGAATCATCGGCGAGTGTCAAAACTCGGGCCTGTGCTGCATAGGCGACTGCTTTGAGCGTAGCGTTCTCGATGAACGTCGAGCCGTACTCGTCAACGATTTGAATGTTTGAGACGTCCGTCAGACCAATCAGGTCGAAAGGTAAATCTGCCAGCAGACTTCGCAACTCGCGCAACTTGCCTGGATTACTGGTCGCGATCAGAAGCGGTTGATTGCTCAACGACTCTTCTCCGGCGCAAACGTTGTGAGGAGCGACCCTAATAAACCAAACGATGAGCGCGAGGTCCACTCGAACGTAGCATTTCTTACTGTCGTGACACTCGCCGAAAACTCCAACGATGCTGCGCCTTGCTGAATGGCTGCGGCGTTAGTTGAAAACGCCGACCTCTCTTCTTTCGAAAACAACTCGACGAACGAGATTGCTGAAGCCTTATCATCGGCGAATGAGAGAGAGAAAATCGGCAGAGATAAATCGACCAGCGATTGCGCGCGGCGAAACGATCCGACGGCGGTGAGCAAGTCGCCCCGCGCGTTAGCTTCGAGACAGTGACGAACTGCGTCATCTGGCCCAGTTAGAAAATAGTTGTCGACGAATGCGGCGCTCCAATTGTCTGTGGCGGACACGATCATTTCTGCCTGACCCAGATTCTCGACCTTAGCATTGGTTCCCACACGCTGTTCAGCTAGTTTTCGCAGCGCCTGTTTGTCCAGGTCCTCAGCGACTAGCACGGCTGGGGTCGAGCTTTCCAGGCGAATAATCTGTAAGCGCGGGCCGATCGCGGCGAAAAACGCATCAGCGTCCGCG
Organism: Pyrinomonadaceae bacterium; assembly: GCA_036559945.1. Lineage (GTDB taxonomy): Bacteria > Acidobacteriota > Blastocatellia > Pyrinomonadales > Pyrinomonadaceae > UBA11740. The sequence continues at coordinate 10,027 of DATBSG010000033.1, read as the reverse complement.
ATACCGTAGGGCTCCAGCAATCCATTCAACAGCGGCCGAGCCGCGATTGCTCCGACTACGTCGGAATGTGAAGAGATGACTGCGTTCAATTCCCGCCAGAAACTCTGAGGATTGCTCAGCTTGTACAATGTAACTGAAGTAGCATCTCGCGGCGCAAAAGGAACGTTGGATGTTCCGAACGGCTCGGCCGACGCGATGCTTGGGATCTGTTGACCGACGCCAGGCGCTAGAGCAACAAGACAATGATCCTCGGCTCCCGCATCATCGAAACGCGAAGTCCAAGCGAATCCGTCGAAAAGATTTCCAAACGTGTTAGATATGATCGGAGCTATCGCTGTCGCTCGCGACGAATTGCCGGCTCGTGACAATACCCACGCCTGGATGACTGCTTTGACTCCCGCCTTTGGCACGAATGCAAAGACATCGGGCTGCGCCCCAGCGACTTGTCGTCGCATGGAATCAAGCTGAGGGTCTTCTGCAAGCGAACGATGTTTTCCGAGGTGAACACCAACGCACAACGTGACCACCGATTCTTCGTTGCCGATGATGGCAACAGTATCAATTGTGGTCAGCACTAATTTGCGCTGCGCATCGGCGGCGGACCACTCGACAAGTTCCACACCGTCAACGTTTTTTCGCATGGCGCTAACTTCGGTGCCGTATTCTCGACGCGCAGACTGCTCGACGTACTTCTCGATGGTAGGTTGCATTCGACGTTGCGACGTGTGCGTTTCGATAATCAATGCGGCGATCGGTCTGATTGTCATCGTGTTGCCGCTCTCGGTGGCCTGGGCTTGCGTGAAGCAGAGCGCGAATTGAGAACGCGCGAGCAGGACCGATTCCGCTGATCCGATTCCGGTCCATCGCGCCAATGAAATTAGCCAGCCCTGTGGAACTAGTCGTTCTGGCGCTCCCAGTGGTGCAGCCAACGCGCGCCAAGCCTCCGTGCGCGAGATCCCGTTTGCAAGGGTGGGGAGATCGTCAGCCTCAAGGAACGCCAGTGACTCCGCGGGAACGTAGGCCGCCATGTCCACTTTCGGCGGTCTACTCCAATAAATCCAAAGCGCAGCCGCGGCCAGCAGGAGGATGAACAACCAAAGCAATTTGCGAAGGTTTTTGCGCAAGCGCGCATCGTACAGCCTCTCCCGCAGCCGCACAACTCGCGCTCAGTTTGAGTGCTCACGTCAAAAGTATTCGGTCACATTCACTCAATTCGATGTTAAACGAAGCAAAATGATGTTGACAATGTTTCTGAGCGTATTGTAGTCTCGGAATGGCGGTGTGAGCGTCAGGTTCTCTCCTAGTAGCGCTCCGTTCCTTTCACTTCCGCAGCGTCACAGCGGAAGTCCGCCGGAACAAGGTCGCCCCCGCCTTCGGAAAAGAAACTTCCAATCCAAATTTGCCGAGACCTTCAATGAAAAGATCAAAGTATTCCCCCAAGATTCGATTTCTGCGCGCACGTCTGTCGCGCGCTCGCCGCGCCCGCGCTCGGGTACGGCGTCAACGCCTGCTGATGTTCAAAGTCGCAAGGAGTAACGCATGATGCTCAAACGTGGAAAGACAAGCATGGTCGGCGTTGACATTGGCTCGAGTTCCGTCAAGGCCGTTGAGTTACAAGGCAGGGGCAACGACTTGCAACTGCTCAGTCTCGGTTTCGAAGCGCTACAAGCAGATTCCGTCGTTGACGGCCAAATCATGGAATTGAACGCCGTCTCGAACGCGATCAGCAGCATTTTCAACGAGCACAAAATCAAGACGACGAAAGTTGCCGCGGGTGTGAACGGTCACTCAGTGATCGTCAAAAACATTGTGCTGCCGCAGATGAGCGAAGAGGAACTCCAGGAGTCTTTCGCGTGGCATGCGGAGGAGCACATTCCGTTCGATATCTCAGACGTAAATCTCGACTTTCACGTGATGAATCGATCTGATGATGCGATTCATGTGTTGTTGGCGGCATGTAAGCGAGACAAGGTCGCGAATCTCAAGCAGGCGATCCAGCTCGCCGGAAAACAACCGGCGGTCGTCGATGTTGATGCGTTCGCGCTCCAGAATTGCTACGAGCTCAATTACGATCCGCAGCCTGGGCACATCGTGGCGCTGCTGAATATTGGCGCTTCCACCACCAACATAAATATTTTGAACGGCGTGCGATCGGTATTCACGCGTGACGCGACCTTCGGTGGCAATCAATACACGTCTTTGTTGCAAAAGGAATTGGGTCTGACGTTCGATCAAGCCGAAGCTGTAAAGCGCGGCATGCCGTTGCCGGAGGGCGCAGAGCAACGCGACATTTCGCCAATTCTCGACACAGTGTCTGACATTCTGGCGCTGGAAATTCAGAAGACGATGGATTTCTATCGCGCGACGGTCGAAGAAGGTGATTCGGCGGTTGAAAAGATCTTGGTGTCAGGCGGTGGTTCAAAGTTGACGGGTCTGGTCGATTTCCTGGCGCAGAGATTTGAAGTCCCCGTCGAAATGTTCGATCCATTTCGCAAAATTCGAGTGGATGCTCGAGGTTTCGACCCTGAATATATGCGCGAGATCGTTCCCGAAATGGCCATTGCCGTCGGTTTGGCGCTGAGAGGAGTTGACGCGCGGTGATCAAAGTTAACCTTTTAGAATCGATTACTGATCGTTCCGTCGGCGTCGCGTTCGTCGAAGACAAAGTCTCGAGCACGCGCACACAAACGTTCCTGTTGGCGCTGACCGTGATGGCTCTGCTCGTATTGGGCATTGGCTATGAGTACGTCAGCACGAACCGCCAGCACACGGCGGCCGTCGGAGAGTTGGATCGCCAGAAGCGGATCAACGATCAGATGAACGCCGTCAAGAAGGAACAGGCTGACCTCGAGAAGAAGATCGCGGACATTAACCTTCGGGTTCAGGCGATCCAAAAACTGCGTGCGTCTCAGCAAGGCCCGAGCGCGGTTTTGGAAGAGATCAAGGCGCGGTTTGACGGCGTCCCCGGTCTTTATCTAAAGAGCGTCGAGCAGAAAGAGTCCGAAATAACCATTAAGGGTGAGTCGCCGAATGAAGCTGCTGTTACGCGTTTTGGCCAGAGCATGGAATTTTCGTCTGGCATGTTCACAAACCTGAACATTGAGACCTCTCGCGAGGTGGTGCAGGCTTCTAAAACCGGTAACGCGGCTGCCGCTGCAGATCCGAACGCTCCCCAGCCTGAAGTTGTGGCCTTCACAATTAAGTGCAGTTACGCCCGTCCCAAAGACCAGCAGAATCCGGCGCCCATGAATCAGGTCGCCAAGAAATAGACTCGGTCGCAACTTAGCTTCGGCAAGGAAACGAATATGAAAATCGGAAGTCTCAACAGCATTCCCTGGTACTTGCGCCTGGCAATCTTTGTCGTGCTTGCGCTCGGCATGTACGCCGGCTTTTGGTATTTCGTCACCCGCGGTACGCGCCAGGAAACCAAAGAGCTGAGTGACAAGATCGCCGTGCTCCAAAAGGCGAACATCGAAGCGCAAATCGCTTCACAGCGACTGAACGAGTTCCGCACTGCTTACAAGAACAAGCAGGAAGAGCTTGACGAATTGCGTGCCTTGCTGCCTGAGCAGCGTGAACTGACGAACGTGTTGCAGGGAATCCAGGATCGCGCGCGCGCGACCAGTTTGCAGGTGCGCAGGTTTACGCCCAAAGATGACGTGCAGCAGGATTTCTACAGCGGCAAGAAAATTGATGTCGCTGTCCAGAGTTCGTTCGCCGGCCTACGCGCATTCTTCGATCAGATGGCGAAGTATCAGCGCATCGTGTCGATCACTAATTTCGAAGTCAAGCAGTTGGACAAGCAGCTAGCGAATAAAACGCTGGAAGCTCGTTTCGACCTGACAGCCTATTATGTCTCGAGCGAGAAACTTCAGAAGCAGGCGACGCCTCCCCCGCCCGCCGGAACGCAACCAGCCCCGCCGGCGCCCGGCAAGTAGACACAAGTTCGATTCTGACCAGGAAGAACAGAGATGAAATACGAACGCACAATTCGATTGAGTTTGGCTGCGATAATGACGATGACGATCGGTGGATCCGCTATCGTCTGCGCGCAGGATCAAGCCTCCAAGCCGACTGTGTCGGTGAGAAAAGGCGGACGCGATCCGTTCAAGAAATATGTGCCGGTAGTGAAGCCCCCAAAATCGACGACGAAGCTCGACGCGCCGTCGATTCAGGAGCGCATCGAGCGTTATCGCGCGCAGAAGTTGGCCGCCGCGGCGGCGCATGTGCCTCCGCCCAAGCCGACCACAGCCCTGCTTCTCAACGAAATACAGGTGACCGGAATATTTCGCACGCCGCGCGGTTGGGCCGCGATGGTTGAAGCGACTCCGATCAAACTCTCCTACGTAATTTATCCCGGCGAAACGTTCTTTGACGGCCAGCTCGTGGCTATCGAAGAGAGCCGCCTGGTGTTTCGTCGCGATGTGATTTGGCTTGATGGCCGTCGCGAAAAGAGTGTTGAAATCAAGCCGCTGCGCAAGCCCAGCCCTGTTGAAGATATGGCTGCGAAAGCGGCGCCCGCCAATGCTCCGGCTTCCGAGGCCCCGAAGTCCTCTGCGCCGGAAAAGCAGTAGCAATCCCCGGCCGTCGCGTCCCCTGTGAGTGACTGCCATTAACTCGTCGAACAATCCAGCCGTGTCCGGCAAAAGCTTCGACTTTGACAACGACGACTTAACTACCGCTCCGGTGCGGCGCGTCGAATTCGCACAGGCATTTCGAACGAGCGCGTAGCGGCAAGTGAAGTCAAATCCCTGAGGAGGGAATAATGCCTAAGCAGTCTCTGAAAATCTTCGTCGCGAAAACATGCGCGCTGGCGTGCGTCTTCGGATTGTCAGCCAACATTTTTGTCGTTGCCGGCAAATCGATCGCTGTTAGCCGAAGTGAATCTGTCCGCGTGGTTCCTGCCACGTTGACCGCAGAGCCGAATCCCGAGCCGTCGCCGACACCGGCGGCGCCCGGGGTTTCGCCGGCGGTGCAGAACCAGATGCAGCAGTCCGATCAGGGCCGCCGCTATGGAAGCCCAGGATTCGTCGGTGAGGCAATCAACTTGAACGTCGTCAATGCCGATATTCGCGACATTCTGAACTACATCACTGAGCAGTACGGCATCAATTTTGTGATCGACAGCTCAGTCGGCGCCGTGCCTGTCACCGTGAACGTGCAGGACGTGCCGTGGAATTTCGCGCTCGACGCTTTGCTGCGCGCAAACAAACTCGGCGCCGAAGTGAATGGCAACATTCTCCGCATTGCGACGTCAGAAACGCTGGCGAAGGAAGCTGAAGTGCAAAAGGTTATCAGCGACGCGCGTCTGGACAACTCGCCGCTCGTAACTGAGTTCGTGCGTTTGAACTACGCGCGGGCATCGGGCACATTGGCGCAGGCTGCGGGCACGACCGGAGGATACGCTGGCGGCGCAACCAATCTGAGTTTCAGTGGCGGCGCTGGCGGTGATGCAACCGGCGGCAGCGGCGACCAAGGTGTTCTACCGATCATCAAACGACGACTCTCGCGCCGTGGCTCGGTCGAAGTCGATGGCCGCAGCAACACTCTGATCATCACCGATGTGAAAGAGAACATCGAAGCGGTCCGGCAGCTCGTCGCGATCCTCGATCAGCCTGAGCCTCAGGTGGAAATAGAAACGCGCATAGTCATTGCGCAACGCAACTTCAGTCGTGAATTGGGCGCGCAGCTTAGCATGAGTGTGTTCAACGCCAGCCGCAATGGGCTTGGAACTATCAGTACACTGCCGCAAGTGCAGAACGGCTCGTTCAGTGGCCCGCCGCCGAGTCGAAATACGAATCCTTTCTTTGACGCGACGAACCGGATGCTGGGTACCCACCAGCCAAACGGAAACCTCGCCGCGCAAACCGCGAACACTGTCATCGGTTTGACGACCGGACTGTTTGGAACCGCGCAAATCGGCTTGCTGATCAGTGCGGCGGAAAATCGTGGCGAAGTGAAGACTGTCGCAACACCGCGCGTGACTGCGCTCAACAATCGTCCCGCGCAGATCGAAAGCGGAACGCAGATCCCAGTGCAGACAACTCAGGCTGCCGGAGGAACTGCTGTCGTCACCACGACGTTTGTTTCGGTTCCTCTGCGTTTGTCCATCACACCGCAGATTACGGATGCGGGAACAGTCGTGCTGCGCATCACAATCGAAAACAACACCGTCAACCCGACGTTGGCTGTTGGTGGCGTTCCTGGCATCGACACGCAGCGCATGCAGTCCGAAGTGCTGGTTCCGGATGGCGGCACGACCGTGATGGGGGGTGTGCTGGCCGATCAGGATATCTCGTCGCGTCAACGCACGCCGGGCGCCGGCAGCATTCCGATTCTTGGCAATCTCTTCAAGCGAAAGTCCGTGTCGAAGAGTTCGCTGGAGATCCTCTTCTTCATCACACCGAAGATTTATCGGCCCGACTATTTCGGTAAGCCGACGACGACTACGCCGACGCAAGGCCCGCGCACGACCACCGTGCCCCAGCCCGTGCCGCTCGGCAATCCGCAAACCAACACGCCCACGCCGACTGAGTTGCAGCAGGGCGAGAAGCCGCAGTCGAACACGCCGCAATCTCCGAGTGTGATCGGCGCGCCCGGCGCGAATAACCCGTCCGGGAGCGGCACTGCGCGTCCGAACGCGCTCGGCGGACAACGGCCGGAACGGTAAAGCTTTAGTTACTCCCAAATTGATACAGCTTCGAAAGCTGTTTTTGCCCGGTGGTCGAAGCGCAAGCATAGACCACCGGATGTTTTTTGAGATAAGTTACCGACAGTTAGAGGCGAGCTACCCGCCGCTTGAAAGTGATGTTCAAAGAAGCTCTGCAAACCATCGTTCAGAAAACCGACGGCAGCCTCGGCGCGCTGATCATGGGCGCTGACGGATTGTCTGTCGAAAAGTTCTTCACCGAAGAAGGCAACGCAGCCAACCTCGACGTCGCGGCCGCTGAATTCACTTCACTCGTCCGTAGCGCGATGCGTTCGGGCAAGGATTTGGATCTCGGCGAGTTGCACGAGATGGTTGTGGTGCTTGGCAAAGTCACTTTCCTGGTGCGGCTCTTCAACCGCGACTACTTCGTCTGCCTCGCTCTGGGACCGGAAGGCAATCTCGGGCGTGGGCGATATGAACTGCGAAAAGCAGAACTCCAACTCGCGACTGAGTTCGCTCTCTAAAGCCATATCTTCTTCCTGGGGTTAGTGCAATGAAAACTCCTTCCGTTATTCGCTTTCTGCTTCTGGTCTGCACGCTGATGTTCGGAGCCGCGGTCGCCCGAGCTGCCACGCTTCAGGCCAAAGTCACCGAAGTTCAGTCCGGCAATACTGTGGTTGTAAGCAACATCAACCGATCGCTCAAGATTCGGTTGAAAGCAATCGCGCCTCCCGAAGCCGGCCAGCCATTCAGCGACCTGGCCCGCGAGCACTTGAAGGCGCTGGTGATGGATAAGGTCGTGTTCGTTGACTACACGGATGTTTCCGGTGGCTACGTTGATGCCAAGGTTTCGCTGAATGGAGTCGACATTGGTTCGCAGATGCTCCGCGATGGAGTGGCTTGGTACGACCACAGCGGCGACTATGCGTTAAGCGTAGCCGATCGCGAACTCTACGCGCGTTGCGAGGAAGCCGCGCGCAACGAGAAGCGTGGGCTGTGGAGCGACTCAACCCCAACGGCGCCCTGGGAATTTCGCAAAGCCAGGCAAGCTGAAGCTACGAAACCACCTGCGCCGGCCAGTTTCTCTGCGTACCGAGCACTAGCAAAGTCGTCCGCCGCGCGCAAGACGCTCTCAAACAAATACCTTGGGCGCGGAGATGTTGCGCCCGGCGCAATTGCCGGCAGCCCAAACATCAAACAACTGGCTCCGAACGCCGCAGCCGAAGATTGGATTAACTATCAATCTGACAGTCCGCGCTTTTCTATACGCGTGCCTGGGAACAGCTTTCTTTACGAATATCCGATCCTCGATGGTGACCTGAAGATCGTGAAGTTTACGTACATTCTCGGTAACAGCGACGGAGCGCTGTACACGGTAATGTGGGTGCGCGGAGCGAATGACAACGCAACAGATGCGATCGTCGCGGACTCGACGATTCAAGGCCTCATTGAGGGAATAAATTATTACTTTCAAACAAAGAACCTTGGCTACACGGCCTCATTCAGTTCTGGTCGAGCTATCCGGCTTGGCAGCTATAATGGCAGGCAGTATTCGGTTTCGGCCGGCATGCTGAGGGGATTCGCGCGCGTAGTCTCCAGACAGGTCGGAGATCAACGTGAAATGTTTGCGCTCGCGGTTTTTAGTCTTCCCGGCGATGACTCGGGATTCGATTTTCTGAATTCGCTGAAGATTGCGGAAGCGCGAAAGTAAACCGAAGCGGCCACCGCACAATCATCGATTCCGACAACGATCGCGGCTCCTGAGATTTCAGGAGCCGTTTTTCTTTATGCTTTCAGCGGGACGTACTCATTCGGGATCGAAAGGCGACATCGAGATTGGCTGGTCAGGGTTGGACGACCATGACGTTATACTCTGCTCCGGTCGTGACATCGCCGCCGCCGATGATCCAACGGTTAGCTGGACAAGTCCCGAAGCTGCTACCTCCCGTGTAAAGCACCAACAAATTCGAATTGGGGTTGGTTCCTGTCCTGGCGGCATTGATCCCGATTAAAGCCGTAACAAAAATCAGCGCACTCGCATTGCCATTTAGCGATGGATGGTCCACAACGCTGAAGGTAAGTCCTGATGGCAGGCCACACTCGTTTGCGGTTGTGTGCGTGTGCCTAAAGGCTGTGTTTACTCCGCTGGGTCCCGGCGGCCCCGGAGGTCCGGTCGGGCCCGCGCAAGAAACGAGAAGCAAGCAACTGATTGCCGTCAGAGTAGTTGTGAGCTTTTTCATTTCGGCCTCTTTCTGTTATCTGAAAAATGACTCAAGATCGAGTTTACAGTCCGGAATTGTAGCAAGATCAGTATTTGAAGCAATCCTTTGCTTGTGTGTGAAGCGGAATTGAGATCGCCGGGAGAGACCTATTTGGAAAAGTCGGTCGGGATTTCGGACATCCGAAGTATGCTGTTAGAGTTTCGGCAAAGCCGTGAATGTTTCTCCGCTTACCTTCGAAGGGCAATACGTGCGCCTTGAGCCATTGACGCTCGCGCACGAAGACGCGCTGATTGCCGCGGCTGCCGACGGCGAGTTGTGGAATACGGACGTCACAATCATTCCGAAGCGTGAGGGAATGAGGGATTACATTCAAGCGGCACTGGATGGCCAAGCCGAGGGGCGTGAACTGCCGTTTGTGATCATTCGCAAGAGTGGCACGGGCGTCCCGCCCGTGAGCGCGGACGATGTCGTTGTCGGCACCACCCGCTTCTACGAGATTCGTCCGCAAGATCGTGCCGCCGCCATCGGCTATACCTGGCTGGCGAAGAGCGCGCAACGCACACCCGTAAACACTGAGAGCAAATTGCTGCTGCTGACGCATGCGTTCGAGCGCTGGCACCGTAATCGGGTCGAGCTGATTACCGACGTCTTCAACGAACAGTCGCGCGCGGCCATACTTCGTCTGGGCGCAAAGCAGGAAGGCATCCTGCGCAAGCATCTGATTCTGCCGAGCGGCCGCGTGCGCGACTCCGTTCTCTTCAGCATCATTGATGAAGAGTGGCCGGAAGTTAAGGCCGGATTGATTGGCAAACTTGGGGTTCACCGCAGAGCGATGACAGATATTAGCCGGGGGTAAGTGCGAAGCACGCCACCCCCGGATTACATTAGAAAAAAGATTTTCAGCCCGCGAAGCGGGCGACAGAGCCAACATTTTCTGATGAGACCCAGACATTCGGAGACTCCAATGAAAACCATAAACGCCATTGTCTTGCTTCTCGCGATATCGGTGGTTTCCTTTGCCCAAGCTCCGCAATCCGATCGTCAACAATTCATCCGCGTCGAAGCTCCGGTAATCGCATTGACTCATGTGCGCATCATCGACGGCACCGGCGCGGCGCTGATGGAAGATCAAACGATCGTCATCAGCGACGGAAAG
>DATBSG010000032.1:0-4661 GCA_036559945.1 Pyrinomonadaceae bacterium | reverse complement strand
GTAAATCGTGATCTTGCCGTCGCGCGTCATCGCGGTTTTCACGGTTGCGAGATAATCCTCGAAAACCTGATCCCGGCGGTCCTTCAACGCGGTCTCCATTAATGAATCGCGCTGCTTGGTAAACTCGGCCATGTCGGCATCAGTGCGTTTAGTAACTCCAATGACGATGTAGTTGTCGTTCAAAAAGATTGGTGCTGAGAGGACTTCGCCCGCCTTCCCGGATTTGTACAACGGCTCATCAAAAATTGCGCTAGATCCGAGATCGGCCAGCGGCGTACCAAGTTTGTAGTTCGCTTCGGCCTTGGCTTCGAATCCGTATTTTTGCGCGGCTGCTTTCAGATCGGCCGGCGTTTTCGCGTTGGAGATGATGTCTTTCGCAGTCTGCTCGAGCTGCGACTTTGCTTTCTCTTCCTTGACCGCGGACGCGACTTTATCTTTCACTTCGTCGAATTCGGGAATTCGCGGGTCGCGCTTCTCAACCAGCATCGGCACCGCGAAGCCGTTCTTGATCCCGGTGCGTTCGCCGACGTCATTCGGATTATTCAGTGGTGCGATCGCGTCCTCGAATTGTTGCGAGCTGCCGATGTCTTTCACGTCGTCGCCTGGTTTGACGAAGGACGTCTCGCGCACCATTTCGGCGGGGTTCATGTTGGCTTCGGCGGCCAGCTCCTGCGCGACCTTTTGCGGATCTTTTATCTGCTTCAGCCGTTCCTCAGCCTTCTGAGCAATCTTTTGCGCGATGGTGTATCCGCGCCGGTTGCGCAGCGAGACTAACAGCTCCGGCTTGGCCATTTCGAAAGTCTTGGGCACTCCCTCTCCCCGCCGCAGAATGTAATAAGCATTCTTGTACTTGATTGGATCCGTAACCTCGCCCGGATGCATGTCGAGCGTTTGCTGATAGGGGTCGTCCGGCTTGCTGGTATTTTTCTTCACCAGACCCGCAACGTGTCCGCCATTCTTTGCGGTGGCTGCATCTTCTGAGTTGCCTTTCGCCAGCTCTGCAAAGGCGTCTTCGGTTGCCGTGCCTAATTGTCCGCGAGCTTTCGTGACCAGTTCGTCAGCCTTCTTTTTCTGGGTCGCATCCAAGTCTTCGCGGGCCACCTGCAAAACGATCTGCTGAATCTTTACCCCAGCCTCTTTGTATTGCGGTTGCAGACTATCGAATTCCTGGTGCAATTCCTGATCAGAGATTTGCACCTTCTGTCCTGACTTGTCCTGATCGATAAAGATGTAACGAATCTTCTTTTGCGGAACATCGATGCGGTAATCGGTCTTGTGTTTTTCGTAATACGCCTTCATCTCTTCGTCAGTGGGCGTGATTTTCTCGGCCAGCTTACTGGCTGAAACTGACACATACGTCAGATCGAGCGACGTGTTCTTGCGCTTGTACTCTTCGCGAACTTCGTCTTCCGAGACGTTGATGCCGGCGGTGATTAGCGCTTCCAATTTCTCCCTCGCAATGTCCTGAGCGACGCCGCGCTCAAAGATCGTTGGGTCGCCGACACGTTCCTGATACTTGCTCATGTCGAACTTGCCCGACGCGTCCACGAGCAGGAACTTTCCCGACGGATCGCGAAACATATTCGAGATGCGATCCTTGATCTCTGACTCGGAGGCGCCGAGACCCAATCGTTCAGCTTCCTGCGCAATCACCCGCGCCATAATCAAATCGTCGAGAATCCTCGTATCCGTGTAACCGATTCGCGCGAGGCTAAACTGCGGCCCGAAGCTGCTGTAACGCGCTTGCAGACTCTGCTTGTGCGTCGCGAATTCGCCGACGGTAATTTCGTCGCCGCCGACCGCAGCGAGCACCTCACTGCTTTTCGTGGGCTCAACTCGGGTCGATCCGCTGTTCGGCCTGAAAAACAGCACCAAGCTGACGGCCATAAGTCCGACAAAACCGAGGATGAGAACATTGCGTGTCCGTTCGAGCTTGCTAAGTTGTTTGAGCATAGATGAAACCTTTCACTACCAGCGAAATGACGAATTCTAAAGGAGAGTTAAAGGGCCCGCAACTTGAGCCTGTCCCTGGTAGTGGGTCAGTTTGAGGTGGCACGCGCATCTTGTGCGTGATTTTCACGGGCGGGACGCCCGTGCCACTTTTCAACTGACCATTGTCCTCTCCCTGTAGGAGAGGGAATAGTGATATTTTAGCGGCATCGATGCAGATCGCCGTTTCCACGCTGGCATGGATTGGTTTCTGTATTTTCATTCTCATCATGCTGGCAATCGACCTTGGGGTCTTTAATCGCCGGCCTCACGAAATTGGCTATAAAGACGCAGCCATCTGGAGCGCAGTTTGGGTAGCATTGGCGCTCATCTTCGCCGGGCTTTTGTTCGGACCGTTGGGTTGGGAAATGTTCGGCGTCGCCCGGCAACAGAAGGCGCTCGAGTTTCTCACCGGCTATTTAATCGAACTCTCGCTGTCCGTCGATAACCTGTTTGTTTTTGTCCTGATCTTTTCCTACTTCAAAGTCCCGCGCAAGTATCAGCATCGGGTGTTGTTTTGGGGGGTGCTGGGCGCGCTCGTGATGCGCGTCGTCATGATCGTGACGGGCACGGAACTGATCGAACGCTTTCACTGGGTCATCTACATCTTTGGCGCGTTCCTGGTTTACACCGGTATCAAGATGTTTGGGCAGCAGGAAACGGACATCGATCCCGAAAATCGCATAATTGTGAAGGCGGTGACTCGATACGTGCCGATTGTGCGGCATTACGAGCGGCGGAAATTCTTCACCGTCGTCGACGGGAAACGCGTAGGAACACTTCTGTTGCTTGTCTTGATAGTCGTGGAATTTACTGATTTGGTGTTTGCGCTTGATTCAATCCCGGCGATCTTCGGCGTCACCACTGATCGTTTCATCATTTATACGTCCAACGTGTTCGCGATTCTGGGACTACGCACGTTCTATTTTCTGCTTGCCGGCATCATTGAAAAATTTCATTACCTCAAGTACGGCCTCGGAATTGTCTTGAGTTTTATCGGCGTGAAGATGCTCTTGCCGGTAGTCACGAAAATAATAGGCGCGGCATTGTCTGCGACAGGATTTCAGTCATTAGCAGGGCGCGTGGCGGGATTCCATGACATTCCCACGGGCTTTGCGCTGGGCGTTGTGGCGATCGTCTTACTGTCATCGCTTGCCGCGTCAGTAATATGGCCTAAACACCGAAATTGAGTTGCGGAGGGTTGTCAAAAATGACCCGGGGGATCGCGATTTTGTGCCGTAGACACGACATCGCCCCGAGGGCGTTTCCCACGGGGCGACGGAGCGCGCGCCGGAAAGCTCCGGCAGCATTTTTCGGAAACGGTGCTTAAGTCACCTGGGCTGTAGAGAGTCTCGGTGTTTGACTCTGCGCTCGTTTAGCCCCAAGTGTTTAGGAACCGACGAGTACAGCCTTCCATTCATCTTGGTAAGTGCCTAAAGTCTAAACCTCAGGGCCTATTTGGTCAAGCATCAGATTGACTGAACTTGTTGAATACAGACATCTAGCCTTGGCCAGATGAGCGGGGCCAGCAAGACCACGATCACCGCCGATATCACTGTCAAAGGCGCTCCGACCTTCACAAAATCGCTGAATCGGTAACGTCCCGGTCCGTAAACCAGTAGGTTCCCGTGATGCCCGATCGGCGTTAGAAAAGCAACAACTGAAGCCATGGCTACGGTTATGACGTAAGGCTCCGCGGGACGGCCCAGTGCTTGCGCCAAAGCCACCGCGACCGGCGCGAATAAAGCGGTCGTCGCTGCGTCAGACATGAACTGCGTAACGACCGCAACCACTGCAAACAGCGCCAGCAAAGTCATACGTTCCGGCCAGCCCCCAACCGCATGTTCAAGCCACCCAGCCAGCAATCCGGCCGTCCCGCTTTTCTGCATGGCAAGGCCCAAAGGAATCGCTCCGGCAATAAAGACGAAGATGCGCGCGTCGATCGATTCGTAGGCAGATCGAATGTTGATGCAGCGCGCGATGACGACCGCGGCAGCCCCGGTGAGCGCGGCCATTTCGATTGTCATGATGTTGAAGGCGGCAAGCAGAATAGTCGCCAACATGATCAGTCCCGCCAGCCACGCTCGGCGTCGCGGCTTCGACTCGCCGTGAAATGGAACCATCATTAGAAACGCAGGATCGTTGGCCACGTTAGCCAGCGACTCTTCATCGCCTTCGAGCACCAGTACATCATTCGCCCGCAGACGAACTTTCGACATCTCCTGATCGAGCCAGCCGTCTTTCCGCCACAACCCGACCACCACCGCGCCGTAGCGACGCTGAAAATTGATTTGCCTCAACGTGCGGCCAATCAGTTGCGAACGTGGCGCGACTACGGCTTGCACAAACTCATCCTGTTCACCGTTGCCGTTCGTTTTCTTTTGCCCATTTCGCTCGCCGTACTGTTTCACCGGGTGCAATTCCATGCTCGGCTCTTCGCGAATCGCCACCAGCTCTTCCGGCGTGATGCGCACAATCAACACGTCGCCCTCACTTAGCTCTTCCTGCTTGTAGGGCGCGCGCAGCCGCCGGCCATCACGAATCAATCCAAGCACTTTGAGATGATAGTTTTCATTCTCGTCGATTTCTGCCACGGTTTTCTTGAACAAGGGCGACTTGTCGGAAACGATGATTTCCGTCAGGTAGTCCTCGAGTCGAAAGTGGCTGCCGCG
>DATBSG010000031.1:0-13876 GCA_036559945.1 Pyrinomonadaceae bacterium | reverse complement strand
AGCGGCCACGATGGTCAACACCGCCACAAGCTGCATAGTACGAAATATGAGGGTTTTCATAGCCTTTTTGCTCAGCCTTTTCGTGAGGTTTTGTATTGTCGGGCAGAGTTATGAGATGCGCAAATGCCGGGGAGGGTTTGACGTGGATTTAACCACAGAGGACACAGAGGCAAATAAAGCAAATCAGAAGGGAATTGAGAAAAGCTGATCTCGTCGTAACTTCACCGCCTCGCCGCAGCCCTCCTCCGCAGGAAGGAGCATTCTTAGCGGCCACGTTTACCTTTTCCGGTTGTCATGAGGCTGTTTCTTCGGAATCGAGGCGGCGGTCAGTGGCTGATTTTTGCCGGCTTCTAAAGCACGTCCGGCCTTGATATCTGCCACGCTGACGGTGAACTCCTCATTCATTGTCACTCGGTCGAGCATCTGCCGGAGCGTCTTGTCATCAAGCTTCGCATCGTCCACGCCGGCATCTTTTAATTCCGCACGCAGGTTCTCGATCGTATTGGTGTTCTTGTTGTAAACATCCGGGTAGAGATGCAGGACGCCCGCTTCGACTACTTGCGTGTCGTAGTTGAGGTCAACGACCAAGGGCGCGTCCAGTTTGATTGCGAAACGATCCTTACTGGTCTTTGCGCGTTCAAGCTGTTGCGGCGACACGCGCAAGGAACGCGCGGAGATGATTTCGTCTATCAATTCGTAAAGTTCATTGAGTAATAGTCGCGCACAGCCGTGCGAGACTAAATGACCTAAATCTGAAGGCTTAAACGCCTGATGAATCAAAATGCCGCCATTGCCGATTGGAATTTTTACTTTGCCGAGCGGATTGCGCGGATCGTCGGCTTCGACTCGTTCGCCGGGCACGACATCGTGTTCTTCGACCCACGAACTATCCGGCGGCACCCATTCCGGATTGAAAATGACTTGCTTTGCGAACCGCAGGCCGCTGGGCAGGGGAAAGTCCTTTCGACCAATACCGATCTGATAAATCTTAACTTCTTTATCGCCTTGCCAGAGCGTCAGTTGAAAAGCGGGGATGTTGACGGTGATGTGAATGTCGCCGTTGCCGGGTTGCAGGTTCGTTTTCTCGATTCGGCCGGCGGTGAACTTGTCTGAGCGCGCAGACTCTTCCGTGTGTTTGTACGAAGCGCCGGCGAGCTCATCTGCCGAAATCGATTCGACTGTCAATGAAATAGGTTTCGTTTCTTTCTTGGTGCCGTTCGGATAGAAGACTTCTGCCCAAACGTCGCCGGCAAAGTCGGGAGGAACCTTCACTTCGGTTGAGAACAAGCCACCGGGTTCCGCGGGAGAACTGAGTTTCTTTAGTTGCACATGGCGGCCCTCAGCGAAGGCAGGTCGATAGAGGATGTTAACCGACCGAGCGCCAGGTGCTGTGACGCGTAAGGCTATTTTGTCGGACGTTATTATTTGCCACTGTTCGTCAGTCTTTGAGACTGGTTCAGCCTCGATGGTCGGTTCAGAAGTGTTGTCTTGTCGCGTCTCGATGGATCGATTAGCGGGCTGGCATGACAAAGCCAGGAGCAACGGCAATATCAGGATCGTTTGATAAAGCCGCGGCACAACGCTCGTCAATTTCCATGCGCGCGTAAACACCGAGTTTCTCGAAAATACTCAGCGGCGCCGATTGGCACCGGGTTTTTCTTTTTGCCGCGTCTGAAAAATGCGATCGAGAAGGGCTGCGCGGCAGATGAGGCAAATCATGTCAGAACCGCTTTCAGTTGCGTGAGACAACGTCGTTCCACACAACATGCAATAAGACTTTGTCTTCTCGGGTGTTCGATTATGTGAGGCGACGTAGCCCATGCGACAGTTACCTTCGTCCGTTTATGAGTCAGTCGGAATTCGCAAAATGTTTGAGGGCAAGAACGATGCCAAGCGGGCAAGGGCTAAGAGCAAAGGGCGAGGAGGGAAGTGCAAAGGGCCAAGAGCCAAGAGCCAAGAGACAAGTGTCAAGTGCCCAGAGCAAAGGCGCTTTGGATCTTGCTCTTCGCCGGTTGCTAGCGCCGTTTTCGTGCCCTCGATTTACGCTGAGTTTGGGTCTGACGTTTCTTCTTAGCCTTGTTTGGCTTTGCCTTTTCAGGCTTCTTAGCGGCGTCGTTTGCTTCCGGCGCTGGCCCGCCGACTTCGTCGAGCGACGCAGTGATCAAGTCATCGCTCGGCCGCGTGCCATCGATGAACGCAAACACATGAAAATTAGCAGCGCGTTCGCGCAGCACCTCGATGAGCCCGGCCTGCTTCAGGCGCGCAAGTTCGACCATGAGGAAATTCTGTTCCGCGATGCTCATGTAGCGGTAATCGATGTCGAAAGCGAGGCCGGTGGAATGCGGCGGTGTATCGATGATCACGGCGGCCCGATTGAACCTGCGCAAGCGATGCTGGTAATCCTCGGGTCGGATGAGTGAACTGACCGGCAAGGGGCGAGCGAACTGATGGTGATAAGCGGCCGCGACTTCTTCGAGCACCCTCAACGCCTGCGGACGAAGTGAGCTGAGCATTGCGCCCTTCAACGCCTGGCGATCGATTGGCTTAGTGATGTCGTAAGCCCGCCCGCCGAAATTCTTCGCCAGGGCCTGCAACGAGTCGTAATCCCGCAAAAGTTTCTGACGCTTTTCGGGCTGGCCGTAAACTTGATCGAGCACTGTTTTCTCTTCGGAAATCGACCCTAGCTCTTGCTCGCGCTGCGTCAGTTCCTTTTGAAGCTCGGAACGTTTCGTTCGCGCGCGGCTTTTCAGCGCAGTTAATTGACTTCTTAGGCTCCGGATCACGGTCTGAAGACTCGACAGCCGGTCGTCGAGTTGTCGATAGGCGTCGTGCAATTCCGAATCGCTGTAGAGGGCGATGTTGTGATCATCTTCAAATCGGCTGAATGCGCTGTCATCCGCCCTTGCGCCCACGCCGAAAAGGACGTAATCATCAGTGACAGCGGGCACTGAAACCAGCTCACCACGCTGAATCATGCCCGCGAGGTCGACAAAATCCTGACAAGTTTGGAGGTTATTTTTCTTTACCTCGGCGACTTGCGTCGCGAGGAACCAGTGGCGGTCCTCGTAATGGCGGAGCTCAGGTGGAACCTCCAGCGGAACGTTGGTAGCCGGGTCGGCGGCACGGTCCTCTTTCACTTTCTGAATCGCCTCCGCCCAACGTTCGGAGTCGAAGCCGCGCTCAACAACCGGTGGATCAATCTTCGACTCGCCAAACAAGAGACGTCTGGGAGCCGTGAGATGCAGCGCGGCCCACACAGCCGTGCCCGCGGCAGCGCTCACCAGGATTAGTACGAGATAGCTTGTCGCACTTCTCGACTTCATCAACCCGCAGAATACAGGATGAGTTTCAGAATCCGAGAATCGAGAGGGCCGGGTGCGCTGCTTGCAATTCTCAGACAACTAGTATTGAAGAGTAGTTGTGGTGGAAGCCGGCGAAATATAAACGATTCGCGGGTCGTTGCTGTTTGGAATCTAGACAGAGTGTATTGAGGCGGATGTGAGGGCGGCCACGCTAACTACGCTTGGTATTTTGCCCGTCGCGCTTGCTGTTTGACGTGAGGGTTTTCCTCCCATAACGGGCGACGATCAGCTTTACGTAATTGCGCGTTTCCTCGTACGGCGGGATCGTATAGCCGTACTTCATCACGGCTCCTTCTCCTGCGTTGTATCCGGCGAGAGCCAGGTCAACTCGGCCTTTGAACATCTCGAGAAGGTCTTTCAGATAGCGCGTGCCGCCCGAGATGTTCTGGGACATGTCGTATGGATTAGTAACTCCGTACCGCGCGGCTGTGCCGGGCATGAGTTGCATCAACCCCTGCGCGCCTTTCGGACTGGTGGCGCCGGAGGTGAACTTCGACTCCTGCGACATCAGACAGTAAATCAAGTACGGATCCACGCCGTGCCTGCTGCCATAATATTGAATGAGACCATCGATTCGAGCGCTGCCAGTCGTCCACACCGCATTCGCATCGCCTAACGTAGACACGTCGTCCGCGTCGGCAACAGCCGCGGTTTTGTTTGCCTCAGCGATCTGCGCGGCAATCTGGTCCACTCTTGCCCGCGCGTCAGTCAGGGTCTTGTCACTGGCTTCCATTTCCACACGCGAGATGAGGCCGTCCTTGTAAAGGTCTCTCGACGTGGCATTGTGCTTTTCAAGCTTCTGAACTTCGTTCTGATAGAGTGTCGAAAGCGCACTGAGGCTGCTCTTGTAGTCGTTGGAATTGCCTGGGCTAAGCGAGGGCTGGACCGCTGAAACAGCGCCATTCTGGGCCGACCCTGAAGTTAGACTTTCCTGGGCCGCGGCAGGTCGCGCCAGCAACAACGAAATCGCTGAAATTCCGAGTAAAACTGCTAATCTTGGCATTGAACTGAATTCTCGACGCGTGAGGTTTTTCCTTACCTTCATATAGATGCTTGTACGGCCGATCTGGTTACCAAGTTCCTTCACCGAAGCAAGGTTTTTCTTGAACGTTTGGTGCGGCAGCCGAAGCAACAATAAATTCGGTGCGAATGTTTAGAACCCAAAAATCAGCAGGTAGCAATGCGGAGAACTTTTGGAAACAGGTATAGTCTTTGCGAGCACGTTGCTTCGAGATCCGTTAAAGATATGCGGCACAAACTGTCATCGTCCATTTTGCCGATTCTAATGGTGGCCACTGTACTCTGTTCATCGGCACAGGCTCAAAAGCGCAGGCACTCGGTCGCTGAGCGCGTCAGTCGCGCTGAAATCAAGAATGCTGAGGCGCGCTTATCAGACATGGGTTATGGCAAAGATCGAAGCGCGCTGCTGGCTTTTCAAAAATACGAGGGACGCGAGGCGACCGGTCAACTGACGCGGGGGGAACTGGAAGCGATCATGGGCGCGACTGCCCCGGAGCCGAAGGACGAGGGTTATCGACATGTCGAGATCGATCTCGATCGGCAGGTGCTGCTGCTTATTGACGACGATGGAGTTGTGACGAAAGTTCTTCCAGTCTCAACCGGCAGCAACAAGCAGTACCGCGAGAAAAGCATGAGCGGTTTGGCCTACACGCCGCGCGGTCGTTTCCGGATTTATGCGAAGATGAAGGGTTGGAGAAAATCGCCGCTCGGACTGCTTTATTATCCGAACTACTTTAGCGATGGGCTCGCAATTCACGGCAATCCATCGGTCCCTAATTTACCTGAGAGTCATGGCTGCATTCGCATTCCGATGTCTGCGGCCGTGGAGATGAGCCGGCAGCTCCCAGTCGGCACAATTGTGCTGATCTATGACAGCCGCTCGTTCGTATCAGCGAAAGATTGGGTCGCGACACAGTGAGCAGTGAGTATGCAGTGTGCAGCCTCAATTCGGTCAGGGGAGGGAAGCCGTGAAGGCTCTGCCGAACTAACGTTCAGACGCTGCTCTAAGCGATAATTATTACGTTATCCTCAAATCTATGCTCCATTGTCCAAGATGCGGAAAGCAGTACCCGGACAATGTGCACGTGTGCCCTGCGGATTTCACGCCGCTGAAGGCGGATGAAACGCTCGCGGATGTGCCCGTCGATCGCCTCATCGGCCGCGTGTTCGATGAGAAGTACCGGCTTGATGAGCGGCTCGGGGGTGGAGGCATGGGCACGGTTTATCGCGCAACGCATCTGCTGATTGACAGGCCGGTGGCGGTGAAAGTCCTGAGCCAGCGATTTGTTGAGGACGAGACCGCTCAGCAACGCTTTCATCGCGAAGCGCGGGCCGCCGGCCGCATGCAGCATCCCAACGCGGTGAGCGTCACAGATTTTGGCTCTACCAGCGATGGATATCTTTACATCGTCATGGAACTGCTCGAAGGCCGCACGCTGCGTGATTTACTCGCCCGCGAAGCGCCCCTGGACATCGCGCGGGCGGTTTCGATCATGCTCCAGATCTGTGCAGCCGTCGCGGCGGCGCATGATGCGGGATTGATTCATCGCGATTTGAAACCGGCGAACATTTTCATTGCTCAACGACCGGACACTCCTACGGTTGTTAAGGTACTCGACTTTGGCGTCGCGAAGTTTGCGGTCGAAGAACAGGCTGACGACGACTATCAGACGCTGACGCAAGTTGGCACGATCATCGGGACGCCACGTTACATGTCGCCCGAGCAGTGCGCCGGCAGTGGACCGGTATCTCCGGCTTCGGATGTTTACAGCCTGGGAATTATTTTTTACGAAATGCTGGCAGGCGTGACGCCGTTCAACGCAGAGACACCGTTGGCGATTGCTTTTCGGCATGTGAGTGAATCGCCGGCACCGCTCCCGCCATCTGTGCCGGTTAAGCTTCGAGTTATTGTCGAACGCGCTTTGGCGAAAGATCCCCGCGAACGTTTTGCCGACGCCGGCGAGTTGCGTGAGCAACTGCTCGCGGTAGCGCAAGAGTTGGGCTTGGAGCTCTCCGGTAGCAGCAGTGTGCCGCTGTCAATGGAGGCTGTGCGGAGTTCCGGCGCCGAGAGTCCTTCGGGGCGTTTAGTGATCGATTTGGGGACTCTACGAGAAGCGCAGGCGGCGTCGACAGCAGGTTCGGCAGTTGCAGGCGGTTCAACAGCAAACACTGGACACCAAGCCGAATCCTTCGCGCCGATCCGTCGCGAAATCTCGCGTCTCAACATCGCGCTGGCTGGGAGCGGAAAAGGAAAACGAGTCTACCTGGCCGTCGCGACAGTAGTTTTGATCACGGCCATTCTTGGATCGGGTGTGCTCGCCGCGCGCTGGTGGCGGGGCGGCAATTTCGCCGGCATCGCGGCGACCGCAAGTCCCTCACCGAGTCCATCGCCAACTGCGACGGCGTCTCCGTCGCCAACTCCGACGCCGTCCCCCGCGACTCATCCGCGCCGAAACACGCAAAGGCCGTCAAAGATAAAAAAGGTTTGGAACAAGGTAAAGGGAATCTTCAAAT
Source organism: Pyrinomonadaceae bacterium (assembly GCA_036559945.1). Classification (GTDB taxonomy): domain Bacteria; phylum Acidobacteriota; class Blastocatellia; order Pyrinomonadales; family Pyrinomonadaceae; genus UBA11740. The sequence goes on along the minus strand of DATBSG010000031.1, from coordinate 6,980 downwards.
AGGCACCGGCGAAGACATCAAACTGACCTGTCGTAACTTAACGTTGAGTTTCGATCCCGTCGCGAGCGCTCCTGACACCGACTTCGCAAGCGCAAACCTTCCATATTATAGTGCTACGTCGATTTAGCTTTCGGAGATGACTGCGGGCAAAAATTCGTTTCAGGTTGGTTCGGCGACGTTCGGCGATGGCCGGCTGACGGTGATTGCCGGGCCCTGCGTGATTGAGTCTGAAGAGCACGCGATGATGATGGCGCGCGAGTGCCACGAACGCGCGCGGGCTGCGGGTCTCGACTTTGTTTTTAAGTCTTCGTTCGATAAAGCAAATCGTTCTTCGATCAAAAGCTTTCGCGGCCTCGGCATGGGTGCAGGCCTGGAAATCCTTGCCAACATCAAGAAAGAGCTTGGCGTGCCGGTGCTGACGGACGTTCATGATGTTGCTCAAATCGAAACGACGGCTGAAGTGGCGGACGTGCTTCAGATACCGGCGTTTCTTTGCCGGCAGACTGACCTGATTGTGGCCGCCGCAAAATCCGGTCGCGCACTCAACATCAAGAAGGGGCAATTCTTAGCGCCCGAAGACGCGCGGAACATAGTCGAAAAAGCACAGGCTGCCGGTGGCGAGCGTGTGATGATCACGGAGCGTGGCGTCAGCTTTGGCTACAATAATCTCGTCGTTGACATGCGATCGTTTCCCATCATGAGCGGCTTTGGAGTTCCGGTTGTTTTTGACGTGACACATTCGCTGCAACTGCCCGGCGGCCTCGGACATGCAACCGGTGGCTTATCGCAGTACGTCGAACCGCTCGCGCGTGCGGGGGTTGCTTGCGGAGTCGATGCAGTGTTTATGGAAGTTCATGACGCGCCGGAACGCGCGCCGTCTGATGGGCCAAACATGTTGCCGCTGAAACGAATGGGTCCACTACTCGAGAGCTTGCGAGATATACACGAGCTTGCCAGAACATCAGAATTGAAAACTCAAAAATGAAGATTGCAAATTGCAAAATCCTCATCTCGCTTTGCCTACAACTGTTCCTATCAATCGCCGGCCGGGCCCAAGACGAAGCGCGTGCTGCCTGGCAAGTCAGCAATTTCGACATCACGGTTGCGAATCTGAACAGCGAGCGAGCGCTCAACGCGCGCGCCGTGCTTACCGTGCGCAACGTTGGCCGCGGGGCCGGCTCGACGCTCACGCTGCGCATCAATTCGAAGGCTGAGATTAAGACCATCACGATTGGCGCCGCGACGGCCACATATCGTTCGCTGCCGGAACAACGTGGCGGTGGTCAGCGAGCAATTATCAACCTGCCGAGCTCAGTCGGCGCGAACGAGACAGTGACTGTAGTGGTCGAATACCGTTTGCCGGTCGAAGAGAATGCCGGCACGGCGGCAATTTCTCCCGTCGGCTCGCAGTTTCTGCCGTCGTCGATGTGGTATCCGTCTCCTAACACTGCGTTCGCCGTGCGCGGGCCTGACTACGCTCCGTTTCGTTTGACCGTCAGCAATGCCATGGCAATTTCGTCGGGCGTGGATAAGACTGCTGGCGGCAACAGTGTCTTTGAGCAGTCGCTGAACGCGCAGCCGTTTTTCGTAGTTGGGAATTGGGATCGCGTCGATGGAACCGCAAACGCGAAAGGTATTGCTGCTCTTTTGCCAAGGAGTGCTGGTGAAGACGAGCGCAAGGAAGCCGAGAGTCTGATGGCGTTGGCTGCCGACGCACGCGCATTTTACGCAGGCATGTTGGGCGCCGCGCCAGACATTCCGATTCGATTGGTTGCAGTCAAACGCGGTTCGGGCTTCGACGATGCAGGCACGGTGCTTTTGAGTGATGGTGCATTGCGTCGAAAAAAGACTGATGCGATCACCGCGCTCGCGATCTCCGAGGCAGTCGCGCGAATCTGGGTCGGCGCACATACGGCGGTGCGCGGCGAAGGTTATGGTGTTCTGCGCGAGGGTTTGACGCGATACCTGGCGACCCTGTTTCTCGAGAAGGAATTTGGCGCAGAGGCCGCTGCCGAAGAGCGCGGTCGTCAGCGACTCGCGTATGCGTCGATAGCGAAGCGCGACGCCCCCTTGTCGCGAACGACAGCGCTCGATCCAACCTACTTCAGTTCAGTCGGTAACAAAGGCGCAATGGTTTGGCGGCTCGCGTCGAGCTTCATGGGCCGCGACGCGTTTATCGCGACGCTGCGCGATGCGTTGGCGGCGGTGCAAAAAGACCTCGAGGGATTGACGCTCACGCGTTCGCGGAACGCATTGGGAGATCGTGGCGGTGCGGCGCTGAAAAACATCCTGGATCAGGAATTGGATCAACCGACCGACATGGACTTGATGGCTGGCTTGCCGCAACAACAGGGCGGCCAGTGGACAGCCGCGCTAAGAAACATCGGCTCATTCGACGCCAAAGTGACCGTTACGGCCACGACTAGCGGCGGACAAACGCTGACGACCGAGGGAATCATTCCGGCGCACGACTTTGCACAGGTTACATTTAGAAGTCAGTCAGCAATTACGCGCGTCGAAGTTGATCCCGAGAAACTCTATCCGCAAATCGACTACACGAACGATGTTGCGCCGCGGCCGACGGAAATTGCCGCGTCACTAGCTGAAGCTATGCGTTTGTTCGGCACACAGGAATACGCGAAGGCTGAGTCGCTTACAAGACAGTTGCTCGCGTCGACGCCGCAAATGCAGGAAGCGCGCGTTTTGTATGCGCGTGCACTTCTGGCGCAAAACAAGATTGACGAAGCTGAACGCGAATTCCGGCAGTTGGCCGACAATCGCCTGCCGACGCCTTCGACGCTCGCGTGGACGGCAATTGGCCTTGGCGAGATCGCGCTGCGTCGAGGGCAAACAAAGGAAGCCGCCCGGCTGTTCAACGATGCAGTTCGCGCGGATGCCGAATATGCAGCAACCCTCAATGCGCGCGCGGCGCGAATTCGCGCGGAGGCAGCGGCGGGAATGTCGCCACCGATCGACGAATCAGCCAAAGCCTTCATCGGACAACTTGATGCAGCCATTCGCAGCGGCCGCAAAACTGAAATCGCCGCGTTGGTTGTCCCCGGCGAGCTATCGAAGTTTGTTCTGGGCGCGGTCGGCACACAGCCCGAAGTTTGGGAAACACGCGTGCTGCGGACGGAACCGCGCGGCGCGAACGAGTTGGCCGTGGACGTTGCCATGCAAACAAAGCAACTCGGCGTCGAACATTCCGGAACGGCCGTTTTGGTCCTGGCGAGAGTGGGAAGCGGCTGGAATCTCAGCGCAATCGAACTGTTTGAAGTCCGCTGAGCAAAGCGCAAAGCGGTAGCTGGTAAGGCGTAAGGGGGCAAGAACGACTCTTCTCTTTGCTCTTAGCCCCAAGCACTTCGCGCTTAGCAGTATTCATGAAACTCGAAACTCGAAACTCGAAACTCGAAACCGACGAAATCCTTCGTCGCGCCAGGCGGATCAAACTCCTCCTGATGGATTGCGACGGCGTGCTCACCGATGGCCGCATCTGGCTCACCGCAGATGGCGACGAGCAGAAAGCATTTCACGTTCGCGACGGGCAGGGAATAAAGCTTCTGCATGGCGCGGGAGTAAAGACCGGTATCATCTCCGGCCGCTCATCGCCGGCAACAGAGCGGCGCGCGCACGAACTTGGCATCACCTACGTCCGTCAAGGTGCAGATGACAAGCTTCAGATCATCGAAGAAATCTTGAGCGCGGCCGGCGTAGATTCAGATCAGTGCGCCTACGTCGGTGATGACCTGGCCGATGTCGCGCTGATGCAAAGCGTCGGCTTGGCGGTCGCCGTCGCCGACGCTGCTGAAGACGCGAAGAAAGCTGCCCACTACGTCACGGAGAACGCTGGCGGCCACGGCGCGGTTCGTGAAGTGTGCGACTTAATTCTGGCATCCATGAGCGCAGCATCCTAAACAGCCGGTGAGGATTGACAGACAGCTTTCTTATCCTTCATCCTTCCGCGGTCATCTTGCTTTGCGGGCGTAACTCAATGGTAGAGTGTCAGCTTCCCAAGCTGAAAGTTGCGAGTTCGAGCCTCGTCGCCCGCTCCATTTTTCCTCAGTAAATCTGCAAAGTCTGATCGCCGGACGAGTCGAAACGATGACCGTCCCCCAGTTTGTCCCCCAGCTCGAAGTTCAAAGCGATAATTTCTGCGAAGTTTTGGCGCGCGCCTTGCCATATACGCCGCCATGAATTACACAACCTCCATTTTCAAAAGACGGCGTCACAACAAGGTGGAATACCTAGCCCGCTTAAGGTACTACGACGAGAAGTCGAGAATCAGAAAAGAGAAGTCGAAAAGCGCCCTTACGATCTCCGAAGCCAAACGTCTTCTACGAGACATGGAAGACGAGTTCGAGTCTGGTGGACAGACGGCTATGGAGTCTGACCACATGACATTTACTGATCTGGCGAAGCACTGCAAAGAGACTCGATACTGCGAGGCGCAATTCGATAGCGAAGGCCGCAAGATCATTGGCGTCAGAGGCAAAGACACGATCGATTCTCACATTAAGGCGCTGGAAGACTATTTCGGCTCAGACAAACTGCGAGACATCCGAGTCGCTAATCTGCGCGCTTATCGAAAGCACCGTTTGTTCTTCAAGAATCGTCACGGCAAGCGGCTGAGTGTAGCTACCGTCAACCGTGAGTTGTCCACCATGCGCGCGATGCTGAACGAGGCAATGGTTAACGACTGGATTCTGGTGAATCCCTTCAAAAAGGTGCGTCCCGGTGAATTGATCAGCATTGCGGATGAACGGAGGAGGGAAACCATTCTGACCCCTGAAGAAGAGAAGAAATTGTTGGCGGCGTGTGAGACAAGGCTGCGACGACACCTGAAGGTTCTGGTTATTGCGGCATTAGACACCGGGGCTCGACAGGGGGAACTGCTAAACCTTCGCTGGTGCGACATTGATTTTGAAGAAGGCGTTATCAAGAACGTCACCAGCTACAAAGGCAAGACCGTACAACGGCGGGAAGTGCCTTTGACTACGAGATTGAGAGTGGCTTTGCTTGATCTGAAAGCAAAGCGTGGAGCTGCTGCCCATCGGCGCAGTCGTGTCACCGGAATTAAGCCTGATAGTTCGCTCGTGTTCGGCATTGCGAGTAATGTTCAAAACAGCTGGCGCGAGGCCAGAATTGATGCGGGCCTACACCACATTCGCTTCCATGATCTACGCCACACGGCTGCCACGCGATTAGCTCAAACCATGCAACTCGCCCTGGTCGGCCAAGTTCTCGGACACAGCGATCCCAAAACCACCCATCGCTACGTCAACCGAACTCGCGACGTTATCAAACAAGCCGGCATCGCTCTGCAGAACTGGCAACAGCAAGACTCCATAAAGTCAGAGCCAATCATTGAAGCATCGGGCGTGAATTAGACAAGCGGCAAAAGTTTATTGAAGCGGATCTTCGAGTCAATGGACGGCAAGCACTTTTGCTTTTCGTTCTGCCAGTAGCAGATATTGTTCGAGGTGGGTTTGTCCTACGATTCGGCGCGTCCCGATTTGGTAATAGCCAAGCTTACCGCTATCCATAAGGCGAGAAACGGTGGCCGGATGTACACCGATAACTTGTGCGACTCTGGCGATCGAGAATTTCTGCTCAGTTGTTTTTGACGCGGCGATTTCAATTTCTTGCTGCATGACGGTTTCAGGAATGAGCGCATTACCAGTGTCTTAACCGTCTTTCAATCCCCATGCCATTTCTTGCGATAGACGGGACCTGTCCCGCGCGGCGGAATCCGAGTTAGAAAAAGGTTGATTTTGTCAGGTTCTTTGAAATGGATTCGGCGAATAGACCGAACAGCGTTCGATTACCTGTGGCAAATCGCATAATGACTTTATCAATTTTAGCGAATCGAACCCGGTGCGAAGACTTGCAGAATCGGATCGGTCACTTTTTCTGCTGCCGTTTGATTTCCTTGGCGGCGCTGTAAGCAAAGTCTCGGGCTTCATTCGTCTCGGTGTCGAAACGTTTCTTGATTTCGGCGTTGCTGACGCCCTTTTCTTTCATACCGGAGGCTAGAAGGTCCCAAGCTGCCTTTCGGCCAGCTCGACTCTCTGCGAACATATCCTGTAGCAGCGCTAGACTCACGTCTTGTACGCGCAGCGAGGTTTCTCCTTGTCGCACCAGTTTGACTAACACTGCGCGAATGGCTTGAAGGGCTTCCGAAGCGGAACCGTCGGCCAAGCCTTTGTCCAATTCTTCATCCGCGTCCTTCCGTCGCCGCGCGATGAGCGCTTCATCGATCAACTTTCGCAGAACGGTAGCCTCGTTTTCTCCTGACTTCGCGACCAGTTGATCGATGGAAGCGACCTGATCAGCGAAAGGATTGAATCCGTACATTTTGAGTCTAGTGATCTTGCGTCTGCTCTTCTTCATGGCGTGCTAACCCTCTGCAATTCTGCCTTTGAGATTTTTTCAAAAAGTGAGTTTACATTAAGCACTAAATTGCTGAAAGCACGAGGGTTGAGGAAAAGGTTAGCATTGCTAAGCAAAAAGGTTAGCATTGTTAAATGTCTAATGTTCCTGGAGTCATCAACTTAGCGTGATTGGTACTGCTAAAATCTGCTCCCTATCCTGTCCGCTCATTAATCTTCATTGCTAACCTTGATTTCACCAACCCGTTTCGGGTTGAAAAACATCCCCGTCCGTCCAACTTCTCGACCCCTGAAAATCGGTCAGATTGGCATTCTGAATCGCCTATGCCGACAGCGGGAGGACTTGCCTGGAGTCAGCAAGCCTCTCCATTACCCAGGGGGCGCGCCTTGAGAGCGCGCAAACCACGACCTGGGAATAGCGAGGTTTTTGTCCTCATCTTCCTAAGACCGTCTTATTGTCCATAAGGGGAAAAGAACCATAAAGGTAAGCTCAAACGGGTGGTAGTTATATTGATGCTCTTACACGCGCGTCGGGAAGGAAAAGATCTATGTCGGTAATAAGGAGAGAACCAGAAGGGGGAAGAACTATTG
>DATBSG010000030.1:0-11582 GCA_036559945.1 Pyrinomonadaceae bacterium | reverse complement strand
GCCATCACAGAAGCGCTTTGTGCGTTGCTCAAGTTGCGCGAATGCGTTGACGCGTTCGATTTTCTGGAGTGTGGCCAAACCTGCGCGCATGCCCACAGGATTCGCGCTCAATGTCCCGGCCTGATAAACCGGGCCGGACGGGGCAACCATCTCCATCAAATCTCGCCGACCGCCGTACGCGCCCACGGGGAAGCCGCCGCCAATCACTTTGCCGTATGTCACCAAATCCGGCCGGATACCGAGCAGTTCGGCCATCCCGCCCATCGCGACGCGAAAGCCGGAAATCACTTCGTCGAAAACTACCAGCGAGCCGTGTTGTCGCGCGATGCTCACCGTTTCTTCGATGAACTCGCGGCGCTGAATCAGCAAACCATAATTTGCGGGCTGCGGTTCGAGAATGACTGCCGCGATTTCGGACCCGTGCCGATCGAAAATGGCGCGTACGCTCTCTTCGTCATCGAGCGACGCGACCAACGTTTCGCTCGCGACGTTTTCAGAAACACCGGCGCTTGAACTAGCGGCAACGCCGGCCAGGCCGCTGCCGGCTTTGACGAGCAGAGAATCCGCGTGCCCGTGATAACAGCCTTCAAATTTCAGAATGCGCGATCGCCCGGTGGCCGCGCGGGCAACGCGCAGCGCGCTCATTACGGCCTCCGTGCCGGACGAAACGAAACGCAGCATCTCGACCCAAGGGACGCGCGCAACGATCCATTCGGCGAGCTCAAGCGAATAGGGTTCGCAAGTTCCGAAACTCCACGCTGTTTTAATCGCTTCGTTGACAGCTTCGCTCACGTCCGGGTCGCGATGACCGAGCATCAACGGCCCGAAGCTCTGACAGAAATCAATATATTCGCGACCTTCGACTGACGTGAGAATTGCGCCTTGCGCGCTGCGAAAGAAGATCGGCGTACCGCCAACGCCCTTGAACGCGCGCACCGGGCTGTGAACGCCGCCGGGGGAGACGTGCAGCGCGCGGTCGAAGTAATCGCGTGATGTTTGTTCTTGAGCCTGAGCCGGCCTTTGAGCAGTCATGTCAGGAATTATCCAAAGCGCCGTCGCCGCTGCGCTCTGCCGGCGCACTCCAAATCAGATTCCGAGTCGCTTCGCGTAGCGCGCACCGTACGTGATGATGAACTGCGCGCCGGCGCGCTTGAAAACGTGCCACGTTTCCAAAAGCCCTCGATCGAAATCAATCAAGCCATTATCTGCCAGAAGCGACAGTCCCGCATACTCGCCACTAACCTGATATGCACCAACCTGTAATGCTGTTGCTTCGTTAATAGGCGCAATCAGATCGAGTGAAGTCAGCCCCGGCTTGACCATCAAAAGGTCTGCGCCTTCCTCAGCGCAGCGGAGGCTGGAGGCGACCGCGTCTGTTCGATTGCGCACGTCGAGCTGATATCCCTTGCGATCGCCGAACTGCGGCGCCGAATCAGCCGCATTTCGAAAGGGCCCGTAGAAATTACTGGCGAACTTCGTGCTGTAGCTCATCACCGGGACCAGATCGAAACCATTTTCGTCGAGCTTCGCGCGAATGCGAGCCACGCGGCCATCCATCATGTCGCTCGGGCTGATGCCGTCGGCGCCGGCTTCGGCAAAAGCCAGCGCGGAATTAGCGAGTTCATCCAGCGTCGTCGGATGATCGATTCCTTTGTCATTCAAGACTGCGCAATGTCCGTGCGTCGTGTACGCGCACAGGCACGTGTCGACCCAAAGACAGAGACTGGCGCCGAACTGTTTGCGAATTTGCGAAATGACTTCACGCTCGAACGCGTGTTTGAAATTGCTTTCGCGTTTCTCGCCGGGGACTGGGAACAGCAGGAAGTGCGTCACACCATCTTTCAGATCACTTTCAATCTGTTGCAAGGCAGACGCAAGGCCGAGGCGTACGTTGCCACGCAAGCCGGCGATTGGTTCATCGGCGGCCAGGCCTTCAACGACAAAAAAGGGCTGAATCAGTTGCGCGCGATTGAACTCAGTTTCCGCGCACAGATCGCGCAGGTGTTGGGTCGCGCGCAGGCGCATCAAACGTTTCATCACTCGCTCATCTCCTTCAGCCATTGCTCCGATTCAGAACCGGGAGCGGTAGCGACGGGATCATGATCTCAAGTTGCGCTCTTGATCCGGTCGCTACTGCTCTCGGTTCTGACACATTTCTGTTAGCCATTCTTCGTGATCCAAGAATATGTGTGGCTGAACTCCGTTAAGTTCAAGCGTCATCTGTGTATTTCCCGGCCCGCAGAAATGCATCATTGATTTCAACCAAGGATGAAGCTGTTGCGCCCGTTCGAAACTCGAACCGCTCGTCCAAAACAAATACTGCTTTCCGTCCAGGCTCGGACCGTTTTCTTTCGCAATCAATCTGTACGTCGGCAGCGTTTGCATTCCGTTTTCGGCTGGCGCATCGGCGTGCGTCAGCTTCAGCCACTGCACGTCGTCGCCAACTAGCGTCTTAATGCGCGGGGTTTCCTGCTCGCCCAAGCCTTCAGCGCAACCATTCACCCAGACGCCGCGTTGCGCCAGACGCTCCCACGTTTTTAATCCGCTGGTCCAAACAATCTGCGAATCTGAGATTGACGCGGTGTCGGGCAGCGCGTCTGCCTTGGCAATCCACAGCGGCGAATCAGGTATTGTCGCAGGTATTTTCTCGCGTTTGAACCAGTCCGCATCGGATGTCTTTAACGGCCACATCAATTCGGGGGACGTCTTCGGTGGCCGCGGCCGCGCCGGCGCTAATCGGCAGTCACTGAGCACAATTCCCTCGTCAGTCAGCCCACGGAGAAAAGTAATCTCGCCATACGGCCGCCGCAGGACGCTCGCGCCGATTTTCTGGTGGCACCCGCCGCCATAGCTGCTCAGAATCTGCCGCTCGCGCTCGGCGCTCTCGAATGCGTCACGACAGCTCAGTGACGACAAAGCCTCTCGCAATTCCGGTCGGCCAATCTTGATTTCGACCGCCAGAGCGCCTTGCGCCGGCGCGCTTGGATTCGCGCGCAGCGGAAGAACCATCCAGCGGCATTGCGACAGCGCCTTTCGTAATTCTGCTTGTGTCGCAGCGAACTCTTCTTCGGGCGCTTCTAGCAAACGGTCGAGCGCGGCCTTCGCGACAATCAATCCGTCAGCGCCGGGGTTCCACATTTTGCGCACGCGCGTCGGCACGTTGCCGCGCACCGGCTCAAAAATCAATTCATCGATTGTGGTGGGAAGCGCAGCACGGAGAAATGAATCGAGATTGTAGCTGCGCCGCGGCGACGAAGTCAGAATAGTTATGCGACCCGTCTGCTGGACGTCTTCCCATCTATCGCGGCGCACGAGCAGCAAATCGCGCATGTCAGCGCGCGGAAGTGTGGCCGCAATCTCAGTTTCGCCGTCATCTTCGATCGCCAAGTCCTTCCATGAGTGCACGGCGAGGTCATAGCGTCCCGCGAGCAAACCTTCGCGCAGGTCTTGCGTGAAGACGCCTTTCTCAGGCATCTGCCACAGCGGATCGTTTTGGTTCTTATCGCCTAGGGATTCGTGGAAGGAATACTCGAGCGCGATTTGCGGGTGGGTTACTTGAAGAGCGCGGCCGACCTGAAATGCCTGAATACGCGCCAACTCGCTGCGACGCGCAGCGAGAATTACGCGCATAGATCTTCCCAACCGAAGGGGCGGAACTGTGCCTGTTCGATTAGCCTTTGAGCGGCCTGCTTGATTTCATCTCGCGCGGCAGCGACGCGCGCGGCAAGTTTTGGCCGCTCGTTTTTCAAAGCGGCAAACATCTCTGACAAACGGATGACAGGCAGCGAACTATTCAACGGATCGGTTTCAGCTTCGCCGCGAAGATCGATGACCTTAACTAAGGGAATTGATTGCGCCGCCATCCAGTTTTGCACATCGGTCGCTTTGATGGGCGCCGCGATAACAATCGCCGTTTCGCGCTTCTCGTCGAGGACGCCAACGCGCGTCAATTGCGTCAGCTGGATGTGCGGAAACGCTTCAGTCAAAGCCTTCGCGCGATCCAGATTCCTCGCGCAAACCGTCACGTCGGTCTTGCCAACGATCCACGGCAGAATTTCCTCGGCGAGTTGTCCTGCGCCGAGCACAACGACGGATGGGATTCCCTTCAAATGTTGCCGCACCATACCGCCGTACGATTGGCTGCCGAGGCCTTCGAGATGACGATTCCGCACGCGCTTCGCATCGACCAGCAAATCCGAAGTCATGCGGCGAAGGAAGTGACCCCATTCATTCGACGGAAACCTCGCGTGCGCGCAGAACTCTTTGAACTGTCCCATGACTGCGGTCTCTGCCAGCAACGGCGAACGCAAACCACAAATGACTTCGAGCAGAAAATTGTAGCCGGCCTGGCCTCCGTAAATTTCGGAACCTTCAGGCAGAGCCGTAATCAACGCGGCGCTTTCAGATTTGTGCAGCAGGACGATTCGGCGCAGGCAGGTCTGCCATTCGAGACCGTTGATGGCGACCGGCCATTTTTCTCCGGGTTTCGCGGCGTGGTGTAGAACTACGAGATCGTCCAGCACGCCCCCATTTTAGAAATCCGGAAACGGCGATTGTCATAGTTTTGTCATTTGGCTGAGGAAATTTCAGATTTTCGCCGCCGTTTGTGACCGTGATCACGAACGGAACTCAGTTGGGCAGGAATCGCCAGCTCGTCTTGAAATCGCGTGTCAGCTTCTGGTTCGTCAGAATCGCGCGCACCATTTCGACCGGGATGCGGTTCTCTTTGTAAATCCAATCGTGAAACTCCCGGTTCTTCATCTTGCCTGAGTCAACCAGCTCGTGATGCAGCGCGTAAAATTGCCGCCCGCCGACCAGGTAAGCGATCTGATAAAGCGGCGCATAACTGCCGTCGAAACTTCTTCGCACCTCCGCCGTTGCATTGTCACGTTCGTGGCCGACGCGATTCACGAGAAAATCAATGCACTGCTGCGGCGTCATCTTTTCCAGATGAAAGCTGAGCGAAAAAATAATTCGCGCACAGCGGTGCATATGCCAGAACAACATGCCGATGCGGTTCTCGGGCGTCTTTGGGAAACCCATGTCCCAGAACAAAAGCTCCCAATACAGCGCGCCGCCTTCCGTCCAGAATGGCGTTCCGAACAGACCGCGGTACGGTTTGTATCGCGCCGTCATAAACCCTTGCAGATGATGGCCAGGTATTAGCTCGTGAAAGACAGTCGCGCGCGCAAAATGCCGATTGTTGCCGCGCATCGACATCATCTTTTGCTCGTGCGACATCGTATTCGTCGGATAGGAAACCAGGATCGTTTCGCCGCCCAGAAAGAACGGGCTAACCAGTTGCCGCTCGGGCGTCATCATTTCCATGCGCCATGTGTCGCGCGCCAGTTGAGGCACCGTGATGAGGTCATTGTCGTCGACGTACTTGATTGCTTCGAGCGCGAGGTCGCGAATCATCTCAGGTTGCTTGCCCGGTTCGACGTAAAGATTTTTCACGTGCTCGAGCGCTCTCTTCCAATCGTCGCCGTAGCCGAGATCGCGGGAGGCCTTCTTCATCTCGTTCTCGCACCAGGCAAATTCTTTCTCAGCGAACGCGATCAGTTCTTCCGGCGTGTAGGGAATCATCTCGAATTGTAGTTCGCTGATAAGCGCGTCGCGGCCAATCGGATCGCCGACGATGTCACTGGTATCGCCGGCGCGTGGTGCGGCAACCGTCCGTTGACCCTGGGGAGGGCCGCCACCTTGACCGCCCGCACGTGGGCCGCTCTGGGTCGTCGCTGCGGCTGCGCCGCGCAATCCAACTACACGTTCGCTGAGGAAAGACGCGTAGCCAGCAAGCGATTCATCCAGGGCCTTGTATGGTTCTTCATTCCACCACGTGAACACAGGATCATAGCCGTTGTAGAACGTGTACCAGTTGCGCAGGTTGTTTCGCAGATTGTTGATCGCGCCGACGGCGCGAAATGCAACGGTCTTCTTCGCTCTGATTACATCGCTTTCGTCGGCTGCGGCCTTCAACCCGGCTTCGATTACTTTGCGAGTGTCGTCAATCTGTTTTTTCAAACTAGTTAAGGTTACCGCTGCTTTCGCAGAATCGATCGGCTCCATCCGGCGGCGCGCTTCTTCCAGATCGACAATGGTTTGCGCAAACGGAATCAACGACTGCATCTCGGCGAGTTGTTTCTCTTCGATGTCCAACTGACGCAGTTCATGTTCGAGATGATTGCGAAACAAAATGTAGTCCACCTTGCCGGCTTCACTCATAGCGTCAAAATCGAGTTGCCGAAGGAGTTGCAGCGCGTCGGAATAGAATTTTCGGAAACGTTCGCGGCGAGCAGGCGAACCAGCAACCGGATACGAACGTTGCAAGCTCCCGCGATCGACCACGTAGTACTCGATGATCGGGCGCATCTCGCTTGATGGGGTGTCACCTGTTGACGTTTGCGAGGCACTAGACCGTTTTTGAGCCGACGCCGGAAGGAGGAATCCGGCGGTTATCAAAACAACGAGAAGCGCGACACTTAGCGAGCGGCGGCAAATCATTCCTTTATGCTCCTTCAGCAAGGTTCTGCGACTGCGGGTCGATATACTGTTACAGAACCGCTTGCGGTGGCAAGCGGGTTCCTGACGCGTCCTTGCTATCCCGACGTGGCGGGATTCTGTAATGGGTTGCCCTCGCTGACGCTGGGCTTCTGATACGCCTTGCGCGGCGGCAAAATGCTTTGTTATTATCCAGCTTCGTAATTATTACGACGGATGAGTCAAGGCTTATCTGGTTCGAACTTTTGATAGGATGCTCCGGAAGACCTTCGTGCTAAGTCGAACCAAAACACGGTTCACATTTTGACTGCGCGCCCGGCGGGCGTGCGGCGAAGGCGCTCCTATCGAATCCGATCACTAAGAGCAGTAAATCGTAAATGGTCAATCATAAATAGGCAGCGCTGGAGCCAAGTCTTCGGCTGCGCCCCGCAGTGCGACCGCTATTACGGATCTTTATTTACTATTTACGATTCACGGTTTACGAATCAATGAGCGAGATTAACGTTCAACTTAACAACGGGCCATCAGCCCAGATGCCTGCGCCGGTTACGGTCGCCGAAGCTTTGAAGAAGCTCGACCGCGATCTGGCTAAGCAAGCTCTCGCAGCGCGCGTCAATGGCCAGGAAGTGGATCTCGCTTACACGATCGATTCGCAGGCGAATGGTGATGCGGTGAAGATTGAGCCGGTTCTGCCAGAGACGCTCGCAGGTCTCGATGTGTTGCGCCATTCGACAGCTCACTTGTTGGCGGCTGCGGTTCTCGATCTGTTTCCGGGAACGAAGTTGGGAATCGGGCCGGCATTGCTTGAGGATCCGCGTTACGGATTCTTCTATGACGTGATTGCTCCGCGGGCTTTGACGGAAGCCGACCTGCCAATCATCGAAAAGAAAATGCGCGATATTGCGAAGCGCAACATGCCTTATCGCCGCGATGAAATTCCCAAGGCCGAAGCGCTGCGCATTTTCCGGGAACGCGACGAGCCTTTGAAGTGCGAGCTCATCGATGAAAAGGCCGGCGAGACGGTCAGCGTCTATTACATAGATGGTTCGCCGTTCATCGACTTTTGTCTCGGGCCACATGTGCCGAACACGAATCGCTTGAAAGCTTTCAAGCTTCTGTCGCTCGCCGGCGCGTACTGGAAAGGCGACGCCGAGCGTCCACAGATGCAACGGATCTACGGCACGGCGTACTTCACGCAGGAAGAATTAGACGCGTGGCTCAAGCAGCGTGAAGAAGCAGAGAAGCGCGATCATCGGCGGCTTGGACGCGAGCTCGATCTGTTTTCGATTCAGGAAGACTATGGGCAGGGTCTGGTTCTGTGGCACCCGAAGGGCGGTATCATCCGCCAGCAAATGGAAGATTACCTGCGTGAAGAACTCGTGCGGCGGAATTACAGTATTGTTTACACGCCGCACATCGCGAAGCGCGAGCTTTGGCAGGTAAGCGGGCACGAACAAAACTACGGCGATTCGATGTTTGCGCCGACCAAGCTCGAGGAGACCGAGTTTCGACTGAAGCCGATGAATTGTCCGATGCATATCGGCATCTACAAATCGCAGCAGCGGTCTTATCGCGACTTGCCGCAACGCTATGGCGAGATGGGCACGGTCTATCGCGCCGAACTGTCGGGCACGCTGCACGGATTGATGCGTGTACGCGGATTCACGGTAGACGATGCCCATCTGTTCTGCACGCCTGAGCAGATTCCGCGCGAGATCGACGACTGCGTTGATTTCGCTTATCAGGTCTTGAAAACCTTTGGGTTCGACAAGATCAAGTACGAGCTTTCGGTGAAGGGAAGCGGCGAGAATAAGCTCTTCCTCGGCTCAGACGAGCAGTGGGAGAATGCCGAGAAGATGCTGGCGGCAGGCCTGGACGCTCGCGGAATTCCCTACGAGCGGATCGAAGGAGAAGCTGCTTTTTATGGCCCGAAGATCGACTTCAAAGTTGAAGATGCAATCGGGCGACTATGGCAACTTGGGACCGTGCAGTGGGATTTCAACTTGCCAGAGCGGTTCCAGCTTGAATACATCGGCGAGGATAACAAACCGCATCGCCCCGTGATGGTGCATCGCGCGTTGTTTGGATCGATCGAGAGATTTTTCGGGGTGCTGATCGAGCATTACGCCGGTGCGTTTCCGATGTGGTTGGCGCCGGTGCAAGTTGCTGTGCTGCCGATTACCGACCGGATAAATGACTACGCGGAAAAGGTCGCGCAGGAATTGCGCGGTTTGCGCGTGGAAGTGAACGTGCGCAGCGACAAGATTGGCGCGAAAATTCGCGACGCGCAGTTGCAGAAGGTTCCGTTCATGCTAGTACTCGGCGACCGCGAGCTGGAAGATGGCAAGGTCGCCGTGCGCGAGCGAACCAAAGGTGACATCGGTGCGATGTCGCTGGATGATTTCAAAGAGATGGCGACGCGACTCGTTAAGTCGCGAGCGCTGAACAACAACTGAGCCCAGAGTCCAACGTCCAAAGTCCAACGTCGAAAACGACTTTGGACATTGGACTCGGGACTTTGGACTAAACCGGAGGAGGTGCACACATAGCTACAGGTTTTCGAGGCCGCGGACGCCCTGACTTCCGCCGTGGGCCGGTAACTCGGATTAACGAACGGATTCGCGTGCCGCAGGTGCGCGTCATTGGTGACGACGGGGAGCAGTTCGGCGTGATGGACACGCGCGATGCGATTCGTGAGGCGCGCAGTCGCGGCCTGGATTTGGTTGAAGTAGCGCCAAACGCCGATCCACCCGTTTGCAAAATCATCGACTTCGGCAAATTTCAATACGAGCAGAAAAAGAAGGCAAACGAAGCGAAGAAAAAACAGGTCGTCATCACCGTCAAGGAAGTTAAGTTTCGCCCGGGAACGGACGTGCATGATTACAGCTATCGCATGAAGCACGCGCGCGAGTGGCTGACGGAAGGCGACAAAGTGAAGGCGACCATCTGGTTTCGCGGGCGCGAGATGACGCACCGGGAATTGGGCGCGCGCATTCTCGAGCAGCTCGAAAAAGATTTGTCGGACATTGGCGATGTCGAAATGCGGCCAAGGATGGAAGGCAATCAGATGTTCACCATCTTTGCGCCGAAGCGACATAAGAAAGCAGAAGGCAGTAAGCAGACGCCTGACGGCAGACGGCAGGAGGCAGGAGCCAGCCAACAACCCGCCGGGAGCAACAGCCAGAGTTCGCCGGGCCAGTAGGATTCGAATTCTATTTACGATTAACGATTTACGAGGGAGTTATGCCAAAACTAAAAACACACAAAGGCGCGGCCAAGCGATTTCGCATCACCGCGACTGGCAAAATCAAACGCGGCCATTCGCACGCGCGTCACATTCTGACGAAGAAAACAAACAAGCGGAAGCGATATCTCGATGTTGATGTATTGGTTTCGGAAGGTGATCAGAAACGCGTCGAGCGAATGCTGCCGTATGGAAGGGATTAATTGAGTAGCACAGACTTCGGTCTGTGAACTCGTGTGGCTTTAATCACAGACTGAAGTCTGTGCCACAGAAAGGAAGCAATCATGCCAAGAGCAAAACGTGGAAATAAGCGCCTCGAACGGCGCAAGAAAATTTTAACCCTTGCCAAGGGATATCGCGGCACAAAGTCTAAGCTTTATCGATCGGCTAAAGAATCCGTCGAGCGAGGATTGAACTTCGCTTATACCGGCCGCAAGCTAAAGAAACGAGATTTTCGTTCGCTCTGGATCGTCCGCATCGGCGCGGCGGCGCGGCTGAACGGACTCAACTATTCGCAATTTATGCACGGATTGAAACTCGCCGGCATCGAGCTCGATCGGAAGATACTCGCGGACTTTGCCGCTAAACAGCCTGAAACGTTTGCCGCATTGGCGACGCAGGCGAAGACGGCGTTGGACAACAAGCCGCAGGCGCGCGCCGCGGCGTGAAGAAGAAGATATGATGACAAGCCGCAGGTGGAATTACTTCGCAACCAAGCTTCTGGCAATGGTCGCGAGTTGTTTGTTAGGAGCTGCGGCTGTTGCCGCTCAAACGCAGCAACTGACGATCGAGCAGCTCGTCGGCAGTTACAAAGGTCACGCGAAGACGGCTACGCGAGATCTGTCGCTTACGCTTGAAATCAAACTTGAAGGTGAAAAACTGTCTGGGCGGCTTTTGGAGTCGAACAACGAGCACAAGATTCTCGCCGGCGAAATTAAAGAAAACAAGCTGGTACTTCAGTTGACCGGAGCAACTGGCGCTGAACGGCTAATGCTTGAAAAGCGTGATGGTAGGCTAGTCGGAGAATGGGTAATTGCTTCCGGCGAATGGACGAGTACCGGCGGTAAACCAGGCTTGATCCAATTCGATAGAGTGCCAGCGGCGGCTGACGAAATCTCTGGCGAGTGGGACGCAGCCGCCGATGCCCAGGGGCAGGCGTTTCCCTTCACGCTCAATCTCAAACTCGACGGCGACAAAGTCACTGGCAGCAGTGATTCACAGTTGGGCCATTCAACGATCTCGACCGGCGTCTGGAAGGATGGGAAGCTCACGCTGCTGCTTGATTCAGCCAACGGCCCAGTTGGCCTGGTTGCTAATTTGGTCGATGGAAAACTGGTTGGCGATTACGATTACGCCGGTCAATTGCAGGGCAAATGGGTGGCGTTAAGAAAGAAATGACCGAAAGCGCAAACGCTCCTGCGAAAGAAGTAGAAGCAGCCCGCGAAGCGTTCGAACGAGAGTTCGAGCGCTTTGCCCGCTTTATCGGCAGTGGAATGTCGGCTGCGCGCCTCAGTTTGTCTGACGCCGAAGCAGAACTCCGGTCGCTGAACGATTTGCGCACGCGTCATGTCGGAAAGAAAAGCGCGATCGCCGCCTCGAAGAAACTGATCGGCCGCGTTCCGGCTAAGGAGCGCGCGGCATTCGGCCAACTGGTTCAACAAACGGAAGCCACGATCGCGCAATCGGTCGAGGATGCCGAACGATCTTTGAAGGCGATCATCGAAGCGGCGCGCACCGCACGCGAAGCCATCGACGTCACGGTTCCCGGCCGCCGTCCGCGGCAGGGGCACTTGCATCCGATCACTCTGATGCGTCAGCGGATTGAAGACATTTTTGT
>DATBSG010000029.1:0-7062 GCA_036559945.1 Pyrinomonadaceae bacterium | reverse complement strand
TACAATCAGCGATTTACGGCGTGCCGGTCGAGCGTTTGATGGAGCACGGCCGTCTGCGCGCTGAAGCGATGAAGATTCGCGACACGAAAGCCGAAAGCGGCGCAGTGACCGAAGAAGACTGGAAGAAAATTAGTGAGCTGCTGCGACAGTCTTGGCGGTCACTGGCGCAGGCAGTGAAGAGTTCGACAACCCAGCCGACACCGAATAACCAATCAGACGGTTCCCATTAGCCGAGTAGAGCACTCCCGCAACTTCGTCAGTCACAAATCGCTCGTCCAAATCGCTGAGACGGACCGCGCGCTCGGTCGCGCCGGAGTGGATGTTTACGCCTGCGAGGCCGTGGCCGCCGGTTTTCAAATCCGTGTAGAAATACATCCAATCACCGCGCAGCGCCGCCAAACGTTCGCGATGCCACAAGAAACGGGAGAGGCGTTCAAGTTGATGCGCCGGATCCAAACGGTCGAGCAGACGATCTTCCACGTTAGCCGTGCGCCGTTGTGCAAATCGTTCACGTCCGCCCATGTTCGGTCGGCTTGTGCGTGATGCAATGCCGAAAGCACGGAAGCGATTGGTCGCGTACGAGCGCGCGGAATTCGTCGCGAGACTCTGCAAATTTGAAAAAGACGATCGGCCAGCCAAGCCCGACCAACTCAGTGAAGACAGGCCACGGGCGATCTGCACGCCGCGAAAAGCAGTCGTGGCAACACCCCCAAACCTGAAATAGAGCGACGCGGCGCGTGCGGCAATCGCCACAATGGTTCGCAGGAAACCACGACCGGGCGGCGGATAACGCGCGCGCCAAACGTCCCGACCCGAAGCGTAATCAAAGGCTGCGATCTCTTCACGCCCGCCGATCACAACTTCGTTGCGGTCATTCAAGAGCGCAAATGCCGCACCCTTGATTTTGTGCGGCGAGTGACCGCGCCGTTTGCCGTTGGCGGCGTCGATGGTAATCAGATCGTCGCGGTCGGCGATGACAATCGTGCTCGCGTCCGGCAGAACGATATTTGTGATTCCTTTGTCTGCGCCTTTGTAACGCCACAAGATTTTGCCGGTGCGCGCGTCGACTGCGGTGACGCCGTACGGCCCGCGCTCAACGGTCTCGCCGTCTTTCAGGCGCGTGAACTGGCCGCCGGTGCGCGCGTAGATGACCGTGCCGGCGAGCAGCAACTCCGGCGTCAACCCAAGGTCTTTCGCTTCCCACACGATTTCGCCGTTGTCGCGGCTAATCGCACGCACGTGTCCGCGGCCCGAGGTGTAAATGAACGCTTCATCGACAACGGGCGCGGCTTCGGTCAAAGCCAATCCGCTTTCGTTGACTTTGAATTTTTCGCGATTGCGTTCCTTCCCGGTGTGCGCATCGAAAGAAGTTGCACCTTCGAAAAAAAGATAAAGCCGTCCGCTGATGAACATCGGCGGATGATAGTTGTCGAGCGTGAATTCAACGTCGCCACCTTCGCTCCAGCGCACCGGCATCATCTCGATGTCGCTGCCGATTTCGTGCTTCCAAAGTTCATCTCCGGTCGAAAGATCGAGGACGTGCACCACCGGATGGCGCTTCAGCCCGTCACTGGCTTTACCCTTCGCATCTTTCACCAGCACAACTGCCAACAAGTTGCTGTCGATGTCGACGGCCATCTGCATCACCGCGCCCTTCAGCTTGTCGCTCTGCCAGATTGCGTCGCCGGAAAGAACGTCCGCGGCTTCGATGCGCGTGCGCTGATCCTTTTCAAAACTGAGCAAGATCAAATCGGTTCCCGGCACGGGGGCGATGTCGTTTTCGTCGAGCGAAGCATTCTTGCGCCGCCACAGAACGTCGCCGGTTGTGCCATCGACCGCGTATAGAGATTGCTTTGTGCCCACAATAATTGCGCCAACATCGGCCGGTTGATAGAAACGGACCGTGTCGTCTAGCTTCGTCGTCCATGCCTGCGCACCAACGGTGATTGCGGTGAACGCGGCCACCAGCAGATAGAAGAACGCGCGAATTGAAAAATGAATGATTCGCATAGGCCTCGAAAGGAAGTTTACCTGAAATCAGCGAAAGAAATCAGTTAGTAGTGTCTTTGCGGAACTTTGCGTCTTTGCGCCTCTGCGTGTCTTCAGCGCAAGGTTAGTTCACGCCAAGTCGCAAAGCCCGCAAAGAAAAACGCAAAGTAAGACACTATCCAGCTGCTGAGAGTCTGAAATAGGGATTCATGGCTAAGTTGTCAGAGACGAATTTCTAGTGTTTCGCGCTGCTGCGTGTCGCACACCATTTCAACTGAGCCCCACTCGTTGAGCCACAGGCCAAGCAACCGGACGTTCAAATTGTACGATTGCAGGACTCTGACGCCTTCCAGGATTTGCGCGACATGTCCTTCGCGGTCGGCATCATTCGCCGCGCAGTCATGGTGGCCGCACAGCGCAACCACAGGAGAGTGATGATGTCTGATCGAAAAGCTAATCTTGCGAATGATCTCATCGACGACATAGGTCGTTTCTGAGCTTAAGACCTTGTCAGGGCCCGGCTCGGTAACGAGATCGACATATTCGACGTTCATGTTCAGCTTCATCCAGTCGGCAACCGGCTGCTGCACGCGTCCGTCGATACAAGTGATGGCGGTGGCGAATTTGTGGCGAGGCATGTCAGCGTGGCGATTGCGATGGTTTACCCGGATTGATTTCGTTTATTTCGCGTTCGATAAGTGGCATCAACCAAGGAATGGCCCAAGGAGTTGTTGGGTGTGTCACGGAAGAGTGATTTGTTTGAAGGAAATTGTGAACAATTTCCCCTTGTTTCTCCGTTAAGGGAAAACTCGAACTCCCGACATGAATTTCGAGCGACGAACTATCGCGCCTCGCGTCCAACGAATTGCTAGGGGGTCTTCGACTAGCGCTTCGGCTCCTCATATAGTCCGAATTCGGCGCCCGCGGGATCCGCGAAAACGGCAAATGCGCCGGAACCTGGGGCGATGTCTGTTCGTGGCGTCAGCACCCTGCCACCGGCAGCCTCGATCTTTTTGAGAGTGTCCGAAATATCATCCACCATGATGTATATTCGTGTCTGTTCGTCTGGAGTCCTGTCGCTCTCTTTCACCCATGTTCCGCTAACGCCACCTGTGTCATCGAACGCAAGCTCACCGTCGCCACGCTTTCTCACGGTCCAGCCAAAAATGCTGCGATAGAAGCCAGCTGATGCTTCCGCCGTTATTGCTGGAATTTCAAGGTAACAGATCTTGCCGTGTGACATATCGCTCTCCAATCAATCGATACTACGCAAACTCCCGGCAGCCGTCGAACGTCTGAATTGGGTGGCGCCCGAAGTGATGACGCCAAGTCTACAAAGAGTCAATGCGGATGTTCGCGTCAACGAGCCGCGGAGCGGCGCCAGAGTTTAGCCCCGTAACCCGGGATCACCTCCCATTTATTTTCAGCGCGGGCTTTAGCCCGCGAAGAAACGTCGCGCGTCGAAATCGAAATCAATGATTTATTGCGCCCCTTCAGGGCGCGGAATTGTTTTCTACCCGGATCCAGGGGTGGCGCGACCCTCGGTCGCTTACCCCTGGCTACTTTCTGCAACCGCTACGCGGTTGGTCAAGGAGCGCAACCCAACGGTTGAGTTGACGCGGCGGCGCGAATTCATTCAACCATCGCCGGACGAATCAAGTTGAGAAACGCGCTCCTGTGGTTAACGCGTCCAACGATTTGTTCGGCGGCGATTCATCCTTCATCCTTGCTTTTTCAACCCTGCAAAGTTGCCACGAATCTTGAGCGGTTGGTACGGCCACGCGGCAGTTTTTCCTGAGACAGCATTCTTGCAAATAGAGACTTCCAATTGGAAGCTCCCTTCGAGTTCATCCGAGCCCGTGCGTGCGGTGGTGTGAAGATAGCCAACCGTCAGATCTGCCGGTCGACAGTTGAATTTCAACGGTCTGCCCCCGAGTTTTACCGGAAATGCGACGTGTGTTCCTTGCGCGAGCCGACCTTGGTCGTCGGTCTCGATCAAAAGGTCCCAGCCGCCGTCGGCGCTAAGCTCGATATGATTCGGTGCTATCTTGCCGACCTGGGCGCCACGACTTGCCTGATCGAACCGCGGTCCACGATCGTAACCCACGATGACGCCAGGGATCTCCCAAGGTGCGCGCCCTGAATTGAAAGCAGGCATCTCGACCTGAACTTCGAAGGCCGGGCCTCCGATTAGTCGCGAAGTTTCCGACACACTCGGGGCAACCGGCTGGTCCCTTCGCAGTCTCAGCGCGAAGATACAGGCAAGCAGTAACGCCAGCGCGATGGTCACCAATATCTTCTTGCCACGCATTATTACCGCAGTCCCAGTACTGTTGTAGAAACGATGCGTGGGCTGGATTCGATTGCCATGTTCTCTTCCGAAGAATAAACGCCGTCGAACGGTTGAGTTGACGCGGCGGCGCGAATTAAATCGACAATCGGCAATTGGAAATCGGCAATGACTTCACGCTCCCGCCGCTCGCGTCCAACGATTTGTTATGTGCGTTTCTGTTCTTGGGCGACGAAACGTTTGTTTAGCGCATCCGCCAAGCTGCGGTCATAGCTGATGATGAGCATCGTTCGATATTTTGTGAAGTAAACCGGAAGGCGGCCTTCAAATCCGTTCGCACGATCCGTGTTGGGCCACCTAACGGTGTACTTATGATAGTTAGGAGTTGAGTCGTCAGTTTCTTTGAGTTGGATCTTTTCGACCTCGGCGCTCGTTTCATAAAATAGAACTTCGAGGACACCTTTATCGGTTTTTATCCAAGCCGCTTTCGTGGTACCCGCCATACCACCGTTGTAAATTGAAAGGCCGACACGTTCAATGGACCAACCGGAATCGCTCAGGGTTTGAACGAAACCGTTCGCAAAGCTGAGCGTCGGAGGCACAAGATGCGACACATCTTGTCCCTACAGAGACGGAGCGGCACGACAGATATCAGCTTGCAAAATAGGAAGCACGAAGAGGAGGAGACTCAATACTCCGTAACGTGAAATTGATCTCATAGCATCAGCCTCCGATGTATTAGTCTAAACCTTCTGAACAAGAAGCACATAACGCCAGAGTTGACGCGGCGGCGCGAATCAAAGCACGCCGCACCAAGCTGGTTGAGAAGCATCCCGATGCATCGGGACTCAGTCCAACGAGTTGTTCGGCGGCAAGTTCATGCTAGCGCAATGTCTTTACTTCGACTAGGGGACACGCGCATCACGGGGAAACTGGTTGTCTCGGGCAGTGCGCAGGTGCAACCGCGCGAGGGCCGGGAGGCATTTGAGGACGAACCCGAAGGACGGCCGGTACTCGCGCCGCAGCGCCATCAACCGCGCGAGCGCGCGGCTTGGCCCGTGGCGTTGCTGGAAGAAGGCGACCTCCTCCGCAAGCGCTGCCGCCCGGAGGTGGTAGCAGAAGTAACAGTTGTGGACGGAGCGTTTGAGTGAGTCCATCGCGTGCTTGGTCGCTGATGGAAGCAACGGATAGGCGAGGGTGCTAAACAGGACCTGATTGAACAGTCCAAAGAATGCCTTGGCGACATCACGGCGGCGGATCGGCGGCAGCGGAACCCGCGCGAGCAGCTCCTCCCCCCAAAGCGTAACCCCCGACGCCACTATGCTTGGGATTGCGACGCGATCCACGAACCGCGCCTGTGCGGGGGAAATGTCGAAGATCCGTGCTGGGTCCCCGGACAGCAGGTCGGCGCGAGTGCAGACGAAGAACGCGCGGACATCCGCCGTGACCCAGTCAGCGAACGCGTCTAGCCGATTGGGCCGATGAGAACGCGGCTTCGCTAGGCCGTGTCGCGCCTCGAGCTCCAATACGGCGTCACGCACGCGGCGCGGATCCTCCGCGTTCACGCCGTCCCGCAGCACGAGCAGCAGGTCCACGTCTGAAACCGCCGCCGAGTAGCCGCCGGTTGCCGCGCTGCCGAAGAGCACCAGGCTGGCCAGTGCGTCTCCTTGCGCGGCGCATGTGCGAACCACGTCCGTGAGGTACGCTTCAAGACGTGGTGCAAGCTGGAGCCCCGTGGCTCCTGGTCTTGAAGCGCCGACTAGGAGGCGATTACTCATGGAGCTGGCAGGCAGAACCGGCTGCCCGGATTTCCGCCAGCGTTCTGCCAACGGCCTCGTCCATTCTCATCATGGGAAGACGCCGAACGTCAGATTGAGCGGGCGCGATGCGAAGCGTTCTAGGAACAATACGAAGCGGGGCTATCGGGCTCCGCTCCAATCGCGGGTTAGGCAGCTCTATTTCACAGCCTCTAGCGCCTCTACCCGTTAGACCAGACTGATTCCCTTGCTTCTAAGGTAGTCCTTTAGGCTCGCGAGTTCCCTAATCCCTTCGTCCAGGTATGCGCGATAAATATGAATCCCCGAGTACTTCGGCGTGAACCCGTTCGGTTGCAGAAGCTGTCTCTTGAGTTCGAGGATCTGCTCTCGATCGGCGTCCGTGAGACGCTCATTGAGAGAGTCAATCTGTGCCGACTTTTGCGAAATCGCGCCAGCGGGCAATATCCAAACGTCTATTTTCCACTTCGCATGCTCGGAAAGAAGATTGGTGCGGACCTGGATGTGCTGCCCTTCAGAGATTCCGAGCGTTGCGCCTTTTTGAATATAAAGTTCGTCGGTCAAGTGGTTTTGGTAAATAGCTTCAGCCAGCCGAAACACACTTTGGACCTGATCTTCTGGTACGTAGAGGTCTAAATCAGGGCAGACCATTAGGTCGAGAGCAAAACTCCCAGTTACTAACCCTCCGTTGCTGACGACTTCGTAGCTCTTCAGCAGTTCCGCCGCCTGCTGTTTTAGAATACTGTTCGTTTCCATAGCGGAATACCTAACGGTTGAGTTGACGCGGCGGCGCGAATTCAATTCATCCGCCTTCATCCTTCATCCTTGCATTTCACGCTTCCGCCGCTCGCGTCCAACGATTTGTTCGGCGCAGGATTGAGAAGCCACACACATACCGATAGTTGATTATGTAAGATGCTATTGTTTCTTGACACTTAGTTTTTCG
The DNA here is from genome assembly GCA_036559945.1 of Pyrinomonadaceae bacterium. Taxonomy (GTDB): domain Bacteria; phylum Acidobacteriota; class Blastocatellia; order Pyrinomonadales; family Pyrinomonadaceae; genus UBA11740. The sequence goes on along the minus strand of DATBSG010000029.1, from coordinate 62 downwards.
TCCATCACTAATTCGTACAATCGCATTATGATGGGCCCATAAATGTCGGCTTCCAGGTTCAT
>DATBSG010000028.1:0-16189 GCA_036559945.1 Pyrinomonadaceae bacterium | reverse complement strand
TGGGTGACTCTCGCGCCCATCATGTCCTGCCCCGCGGTTCGGAGGGTGAAAAGCGAAAGTCATTCCGCCTTTATTGATACTTTCGGCAATCAATAAAGTGTGCAACGGATAGCATTCGTGTTCACACAGGGTTCCCCTTTTTGAGCGACACAAAGCAAAAGCACGATCCGGCGGTAGTCGATCTCGAACGCGCGCGCGCGCAGTTGCGTTCGCGCGGTAAGGCGTCGGCCGAGGAGCTGAGCCGCGAGCTTGGAACGATCCGAGACTTGCTCGATCGCGGACTCACGGGCGAAGCGCGTTCCCATCTGAACTCGGTCCTGGCGCGGGCGACAAATCTACCTCCCATTCTGGCAGAGGCAAGATGCGCTCTTTCGATAGCGCTCGAGATGCACGGCCAATATCGCGAGTCGCTCGATGCCGTCGCGATGTACGAAACTCCGGACAGCCGCGTCAAGCTCGATCCTGAGCTGGGCATCCGGCTGCGGGCTCAACTTGCCATCGCCTATAACTACAACGGCGATCATCCCAAAGCCATTACGCTGTTGAAATCGACTCTGAAGGAACTACCTGAAGACGATGCTCAGGTCGGCGCCGTTTACGTGGCACTGGCACGTGTCTATCGCAGCATCAGTGAGTATCCGATCGCACGCGATTACTCGCTGCGCGCGCTGGACTGTTACCGGCAAACCGCCGACTGGCGAGGCATGGCGGAAGCATATTTTGGCCTGGCAACCGCTGACGTTCATGAAGGTCAGCACGAAGCTTCGCTCGAGAATTACGAACAGGCCATCAAGCTAGTAGGCGATCACGCCGCGACAATGTTGCTCGGAAAAACCTACGCGAACATGGCCGGCGCTTGCTGGTTCCTCAGGCGACCTCACGACGGAATTCGCTATCTCGAGAAAGCGATTCAGTACTACGAGCGCACTGACAACAGAACGAATGCGGCCGATGGCTACAACAACCTCGGCATAAATCTGGTTTTGATAGGCCAATGGGATCGGGCACAGCAAGCTCTTGACCGAGCACTTTCGATCGCCACAGAGGCTGACGATCGCGGCGCGGAATTCCCGATGATTCTGGATTCATTGGGTGAGCTGCACACCTTACGCGGCGATCTCGACGAAGCTCGCGATTATTTGGAGCGCGCTGTCGTCATCGCTTCGGAAAAAGGCAATCGATGGTACGAAGGGCAGGCGCAGCGCACTCTGGGCCGCTGTTATTTGGCGATGGGCCGAAGCGCAGATGCGCTGGCTGCGGCCACGCGCGCAATGGAAATGGCCGAGGAGATCGGAGACCGACAAGCCATTTGTGAGTCCCACCTGCTGCTGGCCGAAGCCTATCTTGAATCCGGAGATGACCAGCAATGCGACGCTAATCTGCAAGCCGTTTTGAAGCTGGTCAACGACTCGTCGGCGGATCTGCACATCGCCGGTGAAGCGCAACGCATCCACGGGCTGCTTGAAATGGCGAGGTCCCAACCAGCCAGCGCAGCGCAACACTTTGGGCGAAGTGTTTCGATCTTTGATCTAGTTGGCGACCGCTATCGCAATGCGCGCGCGCATTACGAATTGGGGCGCGCGTATGTTGTCACTCAGCCCGAACGCGCGGAAGAGCATTTGGCGCTCGCGCTGAATATTTTTCGCGAGCTGGATGCAAGGCTTGATATTGAACGCGCTGAAAAGGCGGCGGCTGACCTGGCCGCCGTCGGGCCGGAACAGCGAAAGCAGCGCGATACTGTTGTTCAGTTGCTCACCTTGCGTTTGGCGGAAGCCGTGGCTTCGCGCGAACTTCTCTTGCGCGAACTGGCGGCCGTGATTCGCCAGGAGACAAACTCGAAACAGGTAATTATTTTCGAACCCGAGCAAGCAGGCCGCCAACGCGTCGTCATCGCCCACGGCTGCGAAAAAGAGGCCGCGGAAAAACTGGCGAACGAAGTTTCGACAATCGCGGAAAGTGATCGGACAAAGTTCGCCAACAGGCGCGACGTCGCGATCATCGACTTGAGAACAGACAATGCCAGGCCGGCGACTCTTTTGATCTCGCCGCGCGATCGGGCGGTGCTGCCTGGTGGGCTTTCTCTCGATCCGCTCCTGCGTGTGGTCGAGCTGGGAATGGATGTTTGCGCGCTACGCGAGCGCAACCGCACCGGAGACGGCGGCGAAGTAGAAAACACTTCTGCGGGCGCCAGCCTGATGCCCGGATTTATTCATTCGAGCCCGGCGATGACTCGCCTCGTGGAAGAGGTGCACAAGATCAGGTCTTCCGACGTCACGGTGCTGGTCACTGGCGAATCCGGGACCGGCAAGGAACTTGTTGCGCGGGCGATTCACGCTCTATCCGCCCGCCGCGAAAAGATTTTCGTGCCGTTTAATTGCACGGCCGTGCCAAAAGAGCTCTCTGAAGGCTACCTGTTCGGCTATCGCCGCGGCGCCTTCACCGGGGCTGTGAAAGACTCTGAAGGCGTCATTCGATCGGCCGCAGGCGGCACGCTGTTTCTCGATGAGATCGGCGATCTTCCGCTCGATGTGCAGCCGAAGATTCTGCGATTCTTGCAGGAGGGCGAGATTCAGCCGCTTGGCGAACAGCGGCCAATCAAAGTTGACGTTCGCATCATCACCGCGACGAACACCGATTTGGAAGAGATGGTCGCACAAGGCCGTTTTCGCGAAGACTTGTACTATCGACTGAACGTGATTCGTCTGCGCGTTCCACCATTGCGAGAGCGCCGTTCCGAAATTCCGACGATCGTTAATTATTACGTCAATCATTATTCGGCAAAGTTTGGACGGCGTGACGTGCAAATTACTCCGCAGGCCGTGGATCTTTTGATGGTCGCCGACTGGCCCGGCAATGTTCGCCAGCTCTGCAACGAAATTCAGCGCGTCGTCGCGCGCGCCGAAGACGGAAACGTAATCACGCCAGAACAGTTGTCACCCGAACTCCGCCGCATGTCTGCGCCCGTCACGCCTCCGGGAACAGTGACTCAGATAGGAATCACCGCCGGCGGATCGCTGACGGTTCCGATGGAGAATCTCACGCTCGCGGACGCTATTGCTGAAGTTGAGCGCCGCATGATCGCCGAGGCTTTGCGCAAACACAACGGCAACATCTCGCGCGCCGCTCGCGAACTCGGCCTTACGCGCCGCGGCCTTTACCTAAAACTCGATCGTCATCAGATGACGGCGAGCGCCTGACCCGGTCGCGGCACCTCCCTGCGTCCCTGCATACTCAGTAATCACCGCATAGCAGCTATCCAAAACTCACCGATCACCTTTCAGTGCAGGTTTCGCTCAAGAATGTTAGTGATTCTGGCTAGAGGCTAGAAAGTTGGATACCCCGTTATCAACTTGGGGCTGTTTTTGATCAATCGCAGCGAAGCGCCCGACACAGGTTGCAAGTCAACAAATAATTCAACTTAGCTGGTGTAGGAATATGGGTTTCCACTCTGGCACGAGCATTGAAATAGCGACAGGCATGACCAAGTCGAAATCAACGAAAGCAGCAGTCCTTGGGAGGTTCGTCATGTCACGCCGTATTGCCCTATTAATCATTGTCGCCATCGTCACCGCATCTGTTGCCCCATTGGCCAGCTTCGCAGCGCCACAAGGCGCGCAACACCGCTCAAGAGCTTCCAAACTGTCAGCGGGTCTGACTACGGCCAGCAATTCATCGCAACTGTCGCGCGTGATTATCCAGACCAACGGTGCACCGTCAGCCGCGCAGGACAATGCCATTCAATCAAAGGGCGGCCGCCAGCGTGGTTCGTTCGACGGCATGAACATGGTCGTCGCCGACGTTCCCGGCAGCGCGCTGGCAGAACTCGCTGCCCGCAATGACGTGACCTTTATTTCGGCTGACAAGCCGGTGCACGCGAACATCGACCTCGTGACTGAATCAACTGGCGCCGCGCAAGCGCAGGCAGGCGCGCCGGGCGCGCCGGCAGTTGACGGCAAAGGCATAACGATCGCGATTCTCGATTCAGGAATCAGTGCGAACCATTCGGACTTCACAGGCACAAATAGCAAGTCACGCGTGATTGCAGCAGTTGATTTCACCGGCAGCGATGCGACCGGCGACCCATACGGCCACGGCACAGGCGTAGCAGGAATGGCCGCGGGCAATGGCGCGACTTCGAACGGTTATGAAGGCAACTACGCAGGCTCAGCTCCGGGAGCAAACCTGATTGACGTAAGAGTTCTGGACAATACCGGCGCCGGCCGCATCAGTAACGTCATCGCCGGGCTCAACTGGGTGATTCAGAATCGCGACCGCTACAACATTCACGTGGTAAACATGAGCCTGGGCGCCGCACCCGAGGAATCGTTCCACCTCGATCCAGTCTGCAAAGCAGTCGAAAAAGCCGTTCTAGCAAACATCGTTGTCGTCGTCAGCGCCGGCAATCGCGGCCGGACGGAAGAAGTCATCGGCCAGAACGCCGACGGATCACCGATTTATCGCCTGGCTTACGGCGGAATCAACAGCCCGGGCAATAGCCCATACGCAATCACCGTTGGCGCAACGGACATCCACGGAACGGTCCAGCGCTCTGACGACACGATTGCTTCGTTCTCGTCCAAAGGCCCGACGCCGTGGGATCGCTTGGCGAAGCCGGACGTCGTCGCCCCGGGCCGTCGCGTAATCGCGGCCATGTCGCAGGAATGGAACGCGGCGCTGCCGATTCAATTCCCCGAAAAAATCGTGCATCCAGTTTCCGGTAGTGGCGCCCGTGACAACGCTTACTTCACCTATTCCGGAACGTCGTTCGCGGCGCCGGTTGTTGCCGGAACCGTCGCGCTGATGTTGCAAGCAAACAAATCACTCACGCCGTTGTTGGTGAAAGCAATCCTGACGCGCACCGCGCAACAACTGCCCGGCTTTGCAAACAAGGCACAGTCGGTATTGAGCCAGGGCGCAGGCCTGGTTAACGCTGCGGCCGCGGTTGAAATGAGTCGCGCGGTTGTCCCGAATGCCGGAAGCCTGACGGCGGGCGATCGAATCTTCACAGGCAATACGACCCTGAGTTCTCTAACAGCTTCCTACCTGATCGGCGGCGAGCGAGTTTCAACCACCAACCGAGTTCTTTACGCGAACGGCGTCCTGTTCTCAGAGCGGCCGATGATGACAAACGGCGTGGTGCTGGGCGAAGGCATCATCCTCGGCGATGGCATCATTCTCGCTGACGGAATCATTCTCGGCGACGGCGTTGTTCTCGGTGAAGGTCACCTGTTAAGTGACGGCGTGGTTCTGGGCGAAGGCATCATCCTCGGAGACGGAGTGGTTCACGCCGGTGGCATCATCATCGCCGACGGCCTCTTCTTCAACCAGACGCTACGGTTGGCCGACGGCCTCGCCCGCGGTGACGGTGTTGTTCTCGGCGAAGGCGTCGTGAACGGCGACGGCGTGGTGCTCGGTGAAGGCGTTGTGCTGGGCGAGGGCGTGGTCAACGGCGACGGCCACTTGTTGAGCGACGGTGTCGTGCTCGGCAGCGGCATCATCCTCGGTGATGGTCACCTGCTCAGTGACGGTGTCGTGCTTGGCGAAGGCGTCGTGCTCGGCGAAGGCCACTTGTTGAGCGACGGCGTGGTGCTCGGCGAAGGTCATCTGTTGAGCGACGGCGTGGTTCTAGGGGAAGGTCACCTGTTAAGCGACGGCGTGGTTCTGGGCGAAGGCGTCGTGAATGGCGATGGCGTCGTCAACGGCGATGGCGTGGTGCTCGGCGAAGGCGTCGTGTTGGGTGAAGGCGTTGTCAATGGCGACGGCGTCGTGCTCGGCGAAGGAATCATCATCACAGATTAACCCAACAGCCCCAGCCCCGCTGTTTTCATGACCTCGTTCACGCCAGTGAGCGAGGTCTTCTTTTTGCGACACCGCGAACTTTTTCGTGGTGAGAGCTTACTGAAACGGATTTCCGAACTTCCGACAGTCTTCGCCGTGTAACTCTTCGGGCGAGGCCCACACGCGCTCGAATGCCGCGCAGCAAGAAGGAACCAGCAAGTTTGCGCCAATTCGTGAGCGACGTGTATTCTTAACTGAGAGTTTTAGAATCGTGATCACCAAGCTCAACCTCTCCAGCAATCCCTTTCGCAATCGCGCCCTGCCGTGGACGGTAACGACGATTGTGACGGTCTTCTCCATAATCGCCCTGCTTTTCATTGCGAAATGGACGTTCAACACCAACGCGCAAGCGCGGACCGCGTCGCGCGACGTTATGGACCTGCGCAAACAGAGCGAGGAGTTGAAGAAACGCGCCGAAGAAATCAAAAAGGCGCTGACGCCGGAACAACAGCGCACCTTGAAATCAGCGCACACGCTGGTGAATCGAAAACAATTCTCCTGGTCGCGGCTGTTTGCGGACTTGGAGGGCGCGTTACCACGCGAGGTCCGCGTTACGAGAATCGCGGTCAAAGAAGTGCGCTCCGACGACGAGCGAACGGTCGCCAACCTCGAGCTGGCGGTGGCGAGCAAGAGTTCGACGGTCGTCACAGAGATGATCCAAAACATGGCGCGCGAGGGAATTTTCGACGCGCAGCTCGTGGCGCAAAATCCGCAACGCGGCCGGGAAGAGAGTGGCGCTGAATACGAACTGAATGTGAATTACACACCCCGCGCGGGCGCGCCGATTGCTCCGGCAGAGAAAAACCATCGGCCGGTTGACACCGCGACTGGAGGAGCCGGCCCGAGATGAGCCAGGAACAACCGATGCAGAGCCCGGCAGTCACCGCGCGACGCCCAGGCCTCGATCTGGCAAAAATCAGACGAGCCCCGGGCATAAGTCTAATCGGTCTGCCGGAATTGATTGGATTGGCGGGCGCGGCGCTTGTCGCTCTAATTACGATCTTTGCGTATGTCTATTTTTATCTGCCGGCGCAATCTCGCCTTTCATCAATCCAACTTGAACGCGAACGGCTGCAAGGAGAACTGCGCGCGTCTGAGAAGGGTCTGGAAATAAACAAGACAGTGCGCGAAAAGGTGGACGAAATTACTACCAGCATGCAGGAGTTTGAGAGCAACTATCTTCCCGCGGCTGCGTCGGGGCGCATGTCGCTGTATACGACGCTCAACGATTTGATAAAGAGCAACGGCCTGCGGAATACGGCGGGGCCAAGCTACGCGCCCCTGGAACCGATCGGCACCAAAGCTCAAGTCCAGCCAACTGCCAGCGCCGAGAAACAGAGCAACGCAAAATGGCAGACGATCTATCCCGGCATTGCGGTTAGCGTCACCGTCGAGGGGCCCTATCAACGCGTCCGCCATTTTGTGCGTGACATAGAAAGCAGCCGGCAGTTTCTGATCATTAATGCGGTGGAACTCGAGGGAGTGACGCAGTCAGGCGCGGCAACCGATCTTGCGCCAGTCATTCCAGGTCGAGGCGCTTTGCCCCCACCGTCGAGCACTGGCGGCAGAGGTACGCTTGTCAGCCTGCGACTCGACATGGCAACTTATTTTCAGCGACCCGAAACAGGTAACGGAGACTGAGAATGCGGCATCGAACTTTTCGAACGAACCTGTGAGCCGCGGCGTGTAGTTGACGGAAACTAAGCAATGCAACTCTTCGATCCAAACAATCCGAACGAGAAAAAGAAAATCATCGCGGCGGTGGTGCTGGGGATTGTTGCGATCGTTGTGCTTGGTTACTTGTTTTTTGGCGGATCGAAGAAGCCAACGAACGTCAATCAAATAGCGGCTCGGCCAAGCCCGACTCCGGTTCGCAATCCGAATGGTCCGCCGCCGGATGCGACGGTAGATGATCCATCGATGTTGCAACCTATCGTTTACAACACCACAATACCCGCAGCCTCAGAAGCCGACCGAAATATTTTTGCTTACTATGTACCGCCGCCGGCGCCGGTGAAACCGCCGGCAACGCCGACGCCGACACCAACTCCACCGCTGACGGTTTCATCCTTAACTCCATCGAACGTGTATGCACGCACTGGCGATTTCAGTTTGCAGGTCATGGGCGACAAGTTCACACCGGCAGTTCGGATTGTGGTTGATGGCCGCCCAATGGCAACGCGCTTTATAAACTCGCAACAGGTAGCCACGACGGTCACCGCCGATTTGATTGCCAATGCCGGGAATCGAAGGGTCGAGGTTAAGACTCCGGACGGCAGCCTGTATTCGAACCCTGGAAATCTTGTCGTGACGCCGCCTCCGACTCCGAATTACAGCTACATCGGCTTAATTGGAAAGCCGCGCGGTAACGATATCGCGGTGTTGCAGGATAAGAGCAGCAAGGACCTGCTGAATGTACAACGAGGAGATGTCGTTGGCGGGCGTTTTCGCCTGGTCAGCATATCGGACAAAGAGGTTGTGTTCGTCGATACGACGTTGAAGATCCGTCATCCAGTGACGTTTTCCGCTGAGAGCAGCACTCAGTCGCGCCCATCCACGCGCCGCACCGCCGTAGATGACGAGCCCGAATTGTGATTGATCGTGAAGCAATGATGACTCGAGCTAAACCTGTGAAGCACCATCGATTGATTGGTCGAAGAGCGCCACTGCGTGACGAGCGAGGTTACACGCTGGTCGCGTTGCTCGCACTGATGTCGCTGCTTGCGCTATTCGCGCTCGCAGCCGCCCCGAGCATCCGGCAGCAAACACAACGCGAACGGGAGAAGGAAGCAATCTTCCGCGGCGAAGAAGTCGCCGACGCGATTCGGTCCTATTACATCTATCGCGGCGGGCAAGGCCCGAACTCGCTACCAACTTCGATCGATCAGCTACTCGAAGGAATTCAGATTCCGGGTCGCACAAAGAAGCTTCAAATACTGCGCGCTGAAGCGGCGATTGATCCGCTTTCAAAGGATGGCGAATGGCGCCGGATTGGCCCGACATCCGAAGAATTCCGAGGATTCGTGCAATCTCTGATCGTTTACTCCGGCGGTGTCGCCCCGACCCCACGCCTCGCGAGCTTGGCAAACCTGGTCCCGCAAATGACCAACGTTCTCAACACAAAGTCCGAAGAAGACGCGCCTGGTGACGAAGACACATCACCCGACACAGACGGTCCATTTATCGGCGTCGCGAGCCGCAGTCGTCGTGATTCCGTGATCGCGTACTACGGGATCGAACGACATGACGAGTGGATCTTCACGCCGCTGTTCCGTTGAGATCTTTAGGATCATTTCACCGTCTGATCATCTCCATTAACTCGCGCGATTGATTCGCACGCTTGACTCACTAGCGAGCGAAGTTGATCTCCGCGTGCATCGCTCGACGCCGTGATCGAGCGCGCACAACTCGTTTGCGATCGACAAAGCTACTCGTGACGCGCAAAAGATTTTTCACATGACACGTAATAAATTGTTGACAAGGGTGCGAATAAAGTTTATATAGCAACATGTTGTGCGCCGTTTTCTCTAGACCACAAGACACACAGCAACACAGTATCTTGTGGTCACAACCTTGAAAACTAAGAAGGAGAAACGACAATATGGCAACTAAGAAGAAGGCCGCTAAAAAGGCCAAAAAGGGCGGCAAGAAGAAGGCCGCGAAGAAGAGATAGTTCGTTCACCCAGGAAACAACATCGACCACGTTCAAGTGGCGCACATCAAGTGAGGCCTTAACGGCCCTTCGAAAAAGGAACGGCGAAAGCTTTAAAGCGCCGTTCCTATTATTTTGTCCGGCCCGGCTGCCTTGGCTGAAGTCTGATGACATTGACGATAGAGCGAGCAAATAGAATCCGCGGCGCAATTGAGCTCTATTCATCTGCTTTCCCGACAAGGAGAAGATATGAAAATCAAAATTGTCAGTGAGCGGTGAACAGTAAGCAGTCCGTGGGAGGTTTTGCGAAGACGGCTGTTCGGGCCAAATGAAAACAGCCACCGATTCGGTGACTGCTCACTGCTACTAACCGCTCACTGCTTACTGATAATTGGCAGCGCATACGGGACTCGAACCCGTGATCTCTGCCTTGAGAGGGCAGCGTGTTAACCAACTACACCAATGCGCCGTGGTTGGGATTATAAGGGCCGACCCGGTACGTCGCAAGTGGCATGCAGTTTAGAGTTCAAGCTTCAGCTTGCTTCAAATCGCAAACTAACGTTTGAACTCTGAACGAGATGTGCTCCGCGTCACATTCCGCTTTTTCCAACGCATGTTATACTCCGCCTTCGCAATTCCTACTTCATCCGATTCGGTGAACCGGACCAAAGATAAATGAACATCGCGGTGCTGAATGAAACCGGATCGAGCGAAGCGCGCGTGGCGCTCATGCCCGATTCGGTCCAGAAGCTCGTCGCCGCCAAGGCATCCGTCTTCGTCGAGGGCGGCGCGGGTCTGGGCGCTGCGCGCACCGATGACGATTATCGAGCGGCCGGTGCAAACGTCGTCAACGATCGCAATGCTCTGCTTGCTGATGCTGATGTGTTAGTCGTCGTCGCGCGGCCGTCTGAAGATGATCTGCGGCGAATGAAGCGCGGCGCGGTCGTGCTCGGATTCCTTCGCCCGCTCGATGAGCCTGCGAAATTGGTTCCGGCGTTGGAAAACGGCCTCACAACTTTCTCGATGGAACTCGTGCCGCGCATCACCCGCGCGCAGGCAATGGACGCGCTTTCCTCAATGGCCACAGTCGCTGGCTACAAAGCGGTGCTGCTCGGCGCGGACCGAATTCCGCGGATGTTTCCTTTGTTGATGACCGCGGCGGGCACCGTGCCTCCCGCGCGCGTTTTGGTTTTGGGCGCCGGTGTTGCGGGCTTGCAGGCAATCGCGACCGCGCGGCGGCTCGGAGCAGTGGTCGAAGCCTATGACGTACGCGCGGCGGCCGGCGAACAGGTGCGATCGCTCGGCGCAAAGTTTTTGGAAGTCGATCTCGGCGGCATTCAAACCGAAGACAAGGGTGGCTACGCAGTTGAGTTGTCGGAAGAAGCGTTGAAACGTGGCCGCGATCTGATTGCCGAACAAGCGAAATCCGCGGATATCATCATCACGACCGCGCAAGTCCCAGGAAGACGCGCGCCGGTCTTGATGGATGAAGACGCGGTCAGCGGCATGAAGCGTGGCTCAGTCGTCATCGATCTCGCGGGCGCGACTGGTGGCAACGTAACGGTGAGCAAGGCCGACGAGGTTGTCGAGCGCGATGGCGTGACGATCCTGGCGCCGACTAATTTGCCCGCGACGGTTCCCGTGCACGCGAGCCAACTTTATTCGCGGAACGTCACGGCGTTTCTGAGTCTGCTGATCAAGGACGGCGAATTGCACATCGACATGAACGACGATGTGGTTGGCCCGTCGTGTGTCACGACTGATGGCAAGTGGATGAATCAGCGCGTGGCTGCAGCTATCGGAGCTGCTAGTTAGTTTTGTCTTTGCGTAACTTTGCGACTTGGCGCCTTCGCGTGAACATTTGCGTAGCGCGAGAGACGTCTCACGCAAGGAACCGAAGGCGCAAAGCGACGCAAAGCCAATGGAGCGAAGATAATGACACTGAAACTGATTTTGATCTTCCTGTTCGAGGGTAGCGGAAGCATGAATTCTGCCGCGATAATTGCAGCCCTTTACGTCTTCGCGCTGGCCGCATTCCTTGGCTATCAAGTCATCTCGCGCGTGCCGCCGCTCTTGCACACGCCTTTGATGTCGGCGACGAATGCGATCTCGGGCATTTCGCTGGTCGGTTCAATCGTGATTGCCGGCGGAACGGGCCCGCACCACAGCAAAGTAGCAATGGTGCTCGGCTTCATCGCTGTCGTGTGCTCGACGACGAACGTGGTCGGCGGATTCGTGATTACGGATCGCATGCTGAGGATGTTCAAACGGAAGAAATAGAAAAGCTGGTCTTTGTACTTTGATCTTTGGTCTTTGATGTGCGGCCAAAGGTTCCCCGTGAAATCGAAAAGCGCTTACTGGCAAGACAGCAAAGTACAAAGCCCAAAGCACCAAGATCGCTTTTATGGTTTGGCAAACCTACTTCATCGAATTTAGTTACCTGCTCGCTTCGATTCTTTTCATTCTTGGATTGAAGGGCTTGAGCCACCCCGAAACCGCGAAGCGCGGAATGCACCTGGCGGAGTTCGGCATGCTGATGGCCATCATCGGCACGCTCATGCACTTCGAGATCGTCTCCTACACCTGGATCATCGTTGGACTTTTGCTTGGCTCGACGCTCGGGGCGGCGATGGGCGTTTGGGTTCCGATGACGGCGATGCCACAACGAACCGCTTTGTCGCACGCGTTCGGCGCTTTCGCGGCGGCGCTGGTCGGCATTGCCGAATATTACAGTTACACACATGGTTTCAAACCACTCGCCGAGCTGGGCCATGTGAAGATGAGCGCGATGGGCTTCGAGATCCTGCTCGGCTCGTTGACCACAACGGGCAGCTTGATCGCGTTCGGCAAATTGCAGGGCCTCGTGCCAGGGAAACCGCTGGTCTATCGCGGCCAAAACATCTTCAACATGACATTGTTGGCGGTAACGATTGGCCTGTTCATTTATTTAATTTTCGTGCCGACGGCGGTTATTCCTTTTTACGTGATGCTGACGCTCGCGTTCGTCTTCGGCGTGCTGCTGGTGATGCCAATTGGTTCGGCGGACATGCCCGTGGTGATGTCTCTGCTGAATTCGTATGCAGGACTCGCATCAGCCGCAACGGGATTCGTGCTAGGCAACAACGTTCTGATCATCGCCGGCACTCTGGATGGATTCTCGGGCTTCATTCTCTCGATCCTGATGTGCCGCGCGATGAACCGCTCGATCACAAACGTTTTGTTTGGCGCGTTCGGAAGTGTCTCGACCGCAGTCGTCGAAGGCGAGCGGGGCACCATGCGCGAAGTTGGACTTGAAGATGTCGCCGTGCAACTCGCTTACGCCAGCAAAGTTGTCTTCGTGCCGGGTTATGGGTTGGCGACCGCGCAAGCGCAGCACGCGGTGCGCGAGTTGGCTACCGTACTCGAGGAGCGCGGAGTCACAGTCAAGTATGGTATTCATCCCGTCGCGGGTCGCATGCCGGGTCACATGAACGTTCTGCTTGCAGAAGCGAACGTGCCCTACTCACAGCTTTACGAACTCGAACAGATCAATCCTGAACTCACCAGCACAGACGTCGCCGTTGTCATCGGCGCGAACGATGTCGTCAACCCTGATGCGCGCGACAATCCTTCGAGCCCAATCGCCGGCATGCCGATCATCGAAGTCGATCGCGCGAAGTCCGTGATCGTCCTCAAGCGCGGCCAGGGCAAAGGTTTCTCGGGTTTGGAAAATCCTCTATTCTTCAAGCCTGTCACGGGGATGTTGTACGGCGACGCGAAAGACACGCTGACAAAACTGGTCGGTGCCGTCCAACACGCGTAACCAAACCTTCGGCTCGCTCGTAAACTACAGCAATATGATCAAAACCCTGAGACTTTATTCACTGGTAATTCTTGCGGCTCTGTCACTCGTCGTTCCGACAGGCCTTGCGCAGCGACGGAGCACGCGCCCGTCTGCAAGCGGCACCGCGACACTGTTGGCGTCGCGCGGCGTTGATACTATTTCCGCAGCGCAACTCCGAAGTTATCTTTCGTTCATTGCGTCAGACGAAATGGAGGGCCGCGACACGCCTTCGCGCGGCTTGGACACGACGGCGAAGTTCATCGGGATGAACCTTGGTCGTTGGGGATTCAAACCGGCTGGCGATGACGGCACATTTTTTCAAAAGATTGCGCTGCGACGGGACGCACTTGACGCGACAAAAACTTCCGCCGAGATCAATGGGCAGAGGTTTATTTTCGCCGATGACTTTCTGCCCAATGCGGTATCGACCACGCTCACCGGCCCATTGGTGTACGTAGGAAATGGCTGGGTGATTAAGTCGAAGAACCTAAACCCGTACTCGGGCGTCGATGTTAAAGACAAAATCATGGTGGTGTTGGGCGCGCCTTTTCCCGGTCTGCCGCGGGGCATCACGCGCGCGGATTTGGCGGGCACGCAGGGCGTTGATTGGAGCAGCCCGGCGATCTATGCGCAGCAACACGGCGCGAGAGGCGTGCTGGTAATCCCAGATTCACAGACATCGCAAAATTGGGAAGCGCTGCGCGCGCGTGCGCTGCAACCGGGGCGTGCGGCGGTGGAAAAATTCATGAATCAACCCAACGCGCCGCCGGTACCGGCGATTACGATGTCGATGAAGATGGCGACTGCTTTGTTCGCGGGTGAAAAATACGATGCGGCTACGCTCGTCAGCAAGAATGAAAGCGGCGAAACGATTCCCGCATTCGATCTGGATCTGAGCAAGAAGGTGACGATTACCGTCGCCGTGAAAACTGAACACCCTCCGACCCAGAACGTGGTCGCCGTTTGGGAAGGCAGCGACCGCCTCCTGAAAAACGAGTACGTTGCGGTCGGCGCGCATTACGACCACATCGGCGTTTGCGCTCCCGGCACCGCAGATCCGATCTGCAACGGCGCGGATGACGATGGCTCAGGCACGACGGCGCTGCTGGGAATGGCCGAAGCTATTTCACACGCGAAGCAGCGGCCGAAGCGATCTGTGCTGTTCGTCTGGCATTGTGGCGAGGAGAAAGGTCTGTGGGGTTCGCGCTACTTCACTGACTATCCAACGATTCCACTCGACAAAGTCGTGGCCCAACTCAACATCGACATGATTGGCCGCAGCAAAAAGGACGGCGACACGAATCCGCGCAACAAAGATCTCACCGGACCAAGTGCGATTTACGTGATCGGCTCGACGATGATGAGCACAGAGCTTGGGAACCTTGCGCAGCAGGTTAACAAATCATTTCTGAAGCTGACCTACGACGTGAAGTACGACGACCCCGCCGATCCGAATCGCTTCTTTTTCCGCAGCGATCACTACAACTACGCGCGCAAAGGCATTCCCATAATTTTCTTTTTCGACGGTGTGCACGAGGATTATCATCGGCCCGGTGACGAGCCGCAAAAGATCGATTACGACAAGATGGAGAAGGTGACGCGGACGGTTTACATGACGCTTTGGGCGGTCGCGAACCTCCCGAAGCGCCCGGCCGTCGACAAGCCGCTGCCGGCGCAATTGAATCAGCGAGCCGGATTGTGAGTCCTTAGTCTTTGTTCTGGGCGTCCTTGCCGCTCAACACCTCGAGTCGCGAGGACAGCCATTCATGGCAGCACTCGCGACAGTGCCAGCGTTGCCGGCCATCGGGCTGTTTTTTCGGGCGAATGCCCTCGCCGCCGCACTTCGGACAAGTCGGGGCCGCGGCCAGCGACATAACTCCGAAGTCATAAAGCAGGTCAACAAACGCGGCCAACATTTCGTCTATTCTTGCACAGCCGACCGAGTTGCGCAGCCCGCCAACTCGCAAGATAATGCCGCCCGACACCCATTGAGGAGGATCGCAAGATGTTGCGACATCTGATCAAAGCTCTCGCGCTGGTTCTGATTTCTGCTACGCCAGCGTTCAGCCAAAACTACAAACCGGCAATCGAATTCCAATCGCTACTGAACCTGCGCTACTACGAAAACAATGGCGGCTTCCTGGTTGAGGATCTACAACTGGTTTTTCCGCCGGCGAATATCGGCAACGCAAAGCTGGTTGTTACCGATCAATCCGGGCAAGTCGTCGATACTCTTGGCTTACGTTTTGAAAAGATGGAGTTCGCCGTGTTCGGTCGTTTCCGGCCCGAGAGCGGCAATCCAGGCAATGTGCGCGTCGGCAGGTCGGGAAACTTTGTGATGTCCGTAATCGTGGACGGCCAGACAATCTCGACGCTTCCCTTTTCACTGCGAGAGCAGAACAGCGCCGACCCTTTCAAGCCTGGAAAGACTTTCTTACGCGACGGCCCTTTCCCGGACTTTGCTTACTTCTCGGTCGTCCCGGACGATCCGAACGGCGAAGTGCATTTCAACTTCTGGATGAGCCAGCGCGAAGTTCCCGGCGGAGCAAAGGACGCGAAGATTACGCTTCATCTGCTGGCGAATGGTCAGGAGGTCGCGGCGAGTCGCGGGCCTGTCATTCTCAGTTCGAACGATTGGCAGTTTTTCGATCACCGGCAACTGAGCGTGCCCACGCTCCCGCGCAATCATTGGCTGACGCTCGCCGATCTGACCAAACTGAACGGTGAGGTCGCTTTGCTCGTGAAAGCGAACGGACAGCCGGTCAAGACCTACAAAACTCGAGTCGCTGGCGGACAGATCCAGCGTTTGCCGCGCAATGCTTTGGCGTTCGAACCGCACACCGAGTTTATTTCGCCGCGGTTCGTCGACGTTTCGG
>DATBSG010000027.1:0-4410 GCA_036559945.1 Pyrinomonadaceae bacterium | reverse complement strand
CCGCGATGGTTCGCGCGGCGTTGTCGCGGCTTCGGCGTCGGACTAGCCGTCGGTTTAGCAGGCGTAGTCGTTCCCGACGTCGCCGGCTTGCTCGAGCTGCTTGTCGGTGCGGTGCTGGACGGCCTCGTCGAGGTCGCGCCTGCTCCGTTACCGGGGGCGGAACCCGGCGAGCCCGCGCTGCTGCCCGGTATTGCGCTCGTACCTCCCGGCGTCGTGCTCGGCGTTGTAGTCGGCAGCGTCGTTATTGGCGTTGGCGCATCCGGCAGAGGTTTTGAAAGCGCAGACGCAACCATGTCATTAAGTTGCGTTGGATTGGCGTCAGTCTTGTTTCGATCTTTATACACCAAGGCAAGCGCATCCATGAATGCCTTTTTGTCTGCAGGAGCTGTGCTAACGGCTGCTGCCCGAGCAAAAGCATCAATCTGCCGATCGAGGGCTTGATTCAGATTTGCCACAACCAGTTTGGCTTCGGGACTGTCGACTGATTTTCCGGCTTCTGCCAGTGCTTTGTAATCCCTGGCGAATTTGTCCACCGGACCTTCGCCATAGGCTGTCGCAAGTTCGTTATAAAACTGCGGACTCTTCTGCAGATCGCTCTCATAATTCCCGGCCTTAATAAAGTAAGGAATCGACTCAGTCGGAGATGTCTTCATCATTGATTTGGCAATCACATAATTCATCGCAGCCAGAGCCTGATCCTTGGTTTGATACGCAGGCGTGAATGGCTTGCCAGCTTCGATCAGCGCAATCGCCTTCTTCGCGGCCGCGGCTGATTCAGCCAACTGATTCGGGTCGCCCAATCCAGCCCCGGCCATGACGATGTAAATCACAGCGTTGTCGCCATTGGCTGCCGTTCCCGTCAGTTGTTTGCCCAGCCGGATTTGATCGGCGTAATTCTTATTCTTGACCGCCGTCTCAAAGTCTGATGCCAACTTCTTGTTGAGTACCAAATCCTCGTATTTCTTCTTGAAATTCTTCAGGGCGGTGGCGTAGGGGCTGTCGTCGGTCGGGCATACATTTAAATACTCTTTGGCTGCTTCGTATGCTGCTGCTTGATCCTTGTCGCGGTTGTCATACCACTTTGAATACGTTGCAGTCTTAAATTCGTCAGTGCACTCTGGCGACTGCGCCCATGCCGCGACCGCAGACAAAGTCAGCAGCGCCCCCAGTGCAATTGCTCGATTGATCCATCTCATTGTTGTTAACTAAAGCCTCCGATCGATCCTTTTTAGTTCTGTTCTAAACCTCTCGATACCAGTCGAGCAAGCGTTCGTCCTAAGATGCACTTGCCGACCTGCCCGTTGTAACCGAAGAGCAACTGCGGTGCCACGCAGCGCGAAGAATCAGGGAAGAAAGTCAGTAAAACGAGCGGCAATAATCCTGCAATATGCGAGCGCCTGTCAAGCCAGAATTTACCGGCACGATAGTTCGGAAATATCTCATGAAAATGCCGAACTCTCGCAAAATACCAGAGTTCGGCATTCGTTTCGTGTTCGATGGCTTAAGGCCTATGGCTCCGGTTGCGGCCGCGGCTGAATACGACGCGTGCGGCCATCGGGAGCTTCCTTCTGGTTCGTTTTGGCCGGGGCACCCGCTTTGGGTTTGTTCTCAACCGGCATGGTCGTCGCCTTTACCTTCAGGTCGAGACCTGTGGTTGGCGTCGCAGCGTTCGGAGCGTTGCCGTTTGTGTTGGCGTTGGCATCGCCAGCGTCAGCGTTCTCTTCAGCTTCGGTTGCCGCCTTGGTTTCGGCAGCCTCTTCGTCCAGCGCCGCGGCCTTCTTGCTCGGGTTTGCCGGTCCATCATCCGGGCCTTCAGCAATCTGGAAATCGATCTGCGTGCCGAAGCGCGGACTGAGCGCGCGGTAGATGTTTCCGGCAATTGCCGCCGGCAGGTGGTTGTGAGCATCCGTCCCACGTGTGATCACCACAACCGCAAGTTTCGGATTCACAACCGGCGCATACGAAGTGAACAGGCCGAGCCAGGCGCCCTGGCCGATGCACGTGCCCGTCTTTCCGGCCACCGTCTGCTCCGGTCGATAAGCTTTTCGGCCCGAACCGTAGTTCACGGCGCCAATCATTCCCGGCAGCATGCGCTTCCAGGTATCGCCTTCGACGTTTACCTTGCGACGAACTTCCGTCTTGAACAGTGTGTTCTCGGTCACGGTCTGGGGCAGATGCGGCACCAGCAACTTTCCACCGTTGGACATTGCGGAGACGAGTGTCGCCAATTGAATTGCCGTCACTTCGAAATCGTCACCGTGCGAGCCCATCCGGTTGAGCGCGAAACCTGATTTGAACAAAGGCAGCCGGCCGGAATACTCGTTGACATAGTTTATGCCGGTCTTCTCTCCCAACCCCAGTTCCCGCGCGTAAGAGATCATCTTCTCAAACCCGACCTGTCCGCTGACTTGCTGGAAATAGGTGTTGTTCGAATAAGCCAGCGCATCCGTCAGATCGATTCGGTAGCGACCGCCGTCGCTGACGGTCTCGATCGGCTGGATAACTTTTTCGCTGATGCCCGCGACGCCGGTTACGAGCTTAATCGTCGAGCAAGGCTTGAAACCGCGACGCAGCGCCCAGTCCTGATTCACCACCGTGTAGACGCGGCCGGTCTTCGGATCCATTACGACGACAGTGCCGGCGTGATGGCCCAGCGCTTCAACGGCGGCGCGGCGAACTTCGAGATCTTCTCCGACAGTGTTGTCCTTTGCGATGTCGGCCTGAACTTCATTGCGCAAACCTTCGTCGATCGCGCGTTGCCGAGCGATCGCAGCCTGGCGTGCGGCTTCAGCGCGCCGGCGTGCTTCTTCCAGAGCGCGACGGTGGGTTGATTGAAAGCGGCGCATCTCTGCGGCCAGCTCTCGTTTCGTCAGTTTGCGACCGGCACGTCGTTGAAGCTTCGCGATGTAAGCGGCTTGCTCGCGCGCCATGCGCTGACGTTCCGCGCGCAACTCACGCTTCGATAACCGGACACGGCGCCGGCCACGACGATCCGCGCGCGCCAGTTGACGGCGCTCGCGTCGCGACAGCCGGCGATTGGCGACTACGCGCCCGCGGCGATCGCGAGTGTGACGCGCCGAACGCGCACCCGATCGCGCTCTTGCGCGTTTTCCCTTCGCTGAAATGTCGATTGAAAAAGAAGTTAGGAAGGCAAAAAAGACAAAGAATATGAACGATACCCGAGCGACCCGGGGGAAACCCATTTGATTCATCAGCAACTCCTCGTGAAAACTGCAAATTCCAGTACGCCGAGGCGAACCAGTAAGAACTTCGTTGCTTGATTTGCACGCCGAGGGGCGACGTGCGCGTCGTCCTTGTGAACTAGAAACCTTTAAGGGCGCTTAAGTTCCTGTCACGAATTTCCAAAACTGCAATGCGCTGTAACCCAACAGAGGTGGTCATCTCTGTTTTGCGACCCCGGCGGGGAGGTTTGCCTTGAGGTCGGGGCAACTATAACATCAGCCTAAACGAACAGGCAACCAAAAAAGGTTGACGATTGAGCGACTTTCGTAACGCTCTTGGCTCGCATGTTGCTTGAAGGTGATGCCCCTGTCGAGATTGCTAAATAGTTTCCGAGTTCGGCTGCTTTTGCTGCTCGCCTTGCTGCTGGTTTTAACCGTAAGCGTGCAGTACTACGTCAATTTGCGTGCAGTCCGCAGCAACACGCAGTTCATCGTTGAGCAGCAGCAGGCAATCATGGCGGGTGTCTCGCTCGGGGTGAACAGTATCACCAGTGGCGATTATCTCATTTACATGCAGGCAGAAGTTAAATCGCCACTGTTTGGCGACCGCGCTGATCAGGTTCACAACGTTTTGATTGTCGATGAAAGCGGGAACATTAAAGACAGCCTGGACATAAACCAGACACCGCAACAAAAACCTGACAAGTCACTTCGGTACATCAATGTGAAGGATATCTCTTTACCCCCGCTGAAGAGCGCAGTAGAGCTTCCTGAATTTCATGCTCTGCCTCAAGGGATGAATCTCGCGACCGCGGGAACGAAAATGGATCAGCCTGCATATTACTTTCCGCTCGATACAGATAAAGGCACGCGCTACATCATTGTGATCCTCGGCTCCGCAAATAATTTGGCAGCGACGCTGAGGCAACAGTCCCGCCGGTCGCTGCTGTGGACACTAGGTGTGCTGCTGTTCATGACCTTTCTTACTGCAGTCGTTGTTTGGCGATTCACGCGACCGATCAAGTCGCTCTCCACAGGCGCGCGCCGCGTTGCGGGTGGTGATTTTTCATTTCGCGTCCCTACCAGTGGCCGCCAGGATGAAATGGGCGAGTTGACTGAACTCTTCAACGATATGACGACGAAGCTGGGCCGAACGCGCGAGCTTGAAGCGCAACTCTACAACGCTGAGAAGGCCGTCGTTGTCAGCCGTCTTGCGTCAGCGATTGCT